>JAZNSV010000201.1:0-24398 GCA_045591485.1 Bacteroidales bacterium
TCGGCCACATGTACCGACTCCTTGACTGTGGGAGGGACCTTGGACGGTATGGCTGGGTTGCATTCGGCTGCCTGCACCGTGGTGGCGGCGAGGCCCAAGGCAAGGCCGGCG
This sequence comes from Bacteroidales bacterium, assembly GCA_045591485.1. Lineage (GTDB taxonomy): Bacteria > Bacteroidota > Bacteroidia > Bacteroidales > P3 > Colimorpha. The sequence goes on from JAZNSV010000201.1 coordinate 112, forward strand.
ACAGTGGCCACCTTGCCCAGCCGCAGGCGGGCGGGGAGGGCGTTCTCCAGATAGCGCACCTCGGCCTCGCAGCGCGGACAGGTGCCGCGGCACTCGCCCCTATAGGTGCATTCCTCTATTTCCAAGGGGATATCATTCTCCTCAGCGATGCGTTTCCGCACCTCCTTCAACTGATTGCAGATGTTCTTCCCTCGTGTCATATTATTATTTGTCAGCGAACGATAACTTTCACGCCTTCGACCTCCATTTCTTGAGTGGAGCCGTTCGGGCCAATTAAATCCGGGCCTTCCACATCCTGAATAGGCATCCCTAATATTTCCACCTCCACCAATCCCATGATTGGGGCAACAAGTGTAATGTCGCCCAGATTAGTCTCTTCGTTGGCGGTGAACCATGTTGACCATCGCTGGTAACCGATTGTGTACACCGACAAAGAGTATTGCCCTTTCGGCAAGACGAGTTCAAAACGTCCTTCAAAGTCGGTAGCCGTACGGGCAACGGTGTCACGGCTGTTGATAGTGGTGACAATCACTGTAGCAAACGGCAGTTCTTCTTGGGTTCTGACATCAATCACCGTACCACGCACCTTGACGCTATCAGTCTCAATGGAAGTGTCCCGATACGTCTCATGGTGACTGTTCAACACTGGTAAAGACTTGTTGGGTGTACTCTCTGCCGCATATGTTGTCGTACTAGCCAGTCCCAGCACGAGGCCTGCGACGGTGGCCACCTTGCCCATGTGCAGGCGGTCGGCTATGGCGTTCTCCAGATAGCGCACCTCGGCCTCGCAGCGCGGACAGGTGCCGCAGCACTCGCCCTTGTACGTGCACTCCTCTGTCTCCAGAGGTATGTCATTTTCCTCCGCAATGCGCTTGCGGACCTCTTTGAGCTGGTTGCAGATGTTCTTCCCGTGGGTCATGTCTTTCGTTTTTTTATCGATGCAAAGATACAAACTTTTTGCGATATGGCAAAATAATTATTCCTTCGGTTTCTGCTGCTGGTCAAGCATTTGGAGGTACTGGTCGACGTAGGAGCGTGTGTAGTCGTCGGGTTCCTGTTCCAGCACCCATAGCAGGTCTTTGCGGGCTTCGTCCAGCTGGCCGAGGTTCATATTGTAGGCGGCACGGTTGACGTAGGCCATCAGGAAATCGGGGGCAATCTCGATGGCCTGCCGGAAGTCCTCCATAGCGCGGTCGTGCTGGCCCAACATACCGTAGGCGGCGCCACGGCTCACTCGAGGGTTGGCGTATTCGGGGTCAAGCTCTATGGCGCGGTCGAAGTCGGCAATGGCTTCGGCGTAGCGTTGCTGCTTGTGGCGCAGGAAACCGCGATTGTTCCAGGCTTCGGCGCGCTTGGGATTGAGCCGGATGGCCTGCTCGTAGTCCGCCAACGCTCCCTCGGCGTCGCCCAGCGCGTCACGCGCGATGCCGCGATTGTTGTAGCAATCGAAGTCGCGAGGCGTGAGCGCTATGGCCTGGGTGAGGAGTTCCACTTGGCATTCCGGCTCGTCGTCGCCAAGACGTAGAGCCTTGAAGAACAATGCCTCCGAATCCCATTGCCGGTGGTGCCGTTCGCCGTATTGCACATTCCGGGTCCACACCACCACATTACCCACTTCCACGCGCCAGCGGTGGCAGGGCGGCTTCTGTCTCTTCCTGTGTTTTCTGTTTATGAGCATACGTCGTAAATCCAATTGTATTTCTTTTGCCACTCCTGGGTGCGCAGGGCTTCGGCCACGGGGGCGGTGGTGTATCGGTCGGCAAGGAGGTCGAGGTATTCGGCTACAGCCATCCAAACCTCTTCGCGGCCGAACATCCGTTTGGGTACCCAGCGGAAGAATTCGTTTGCCAAAGGGTTGCTTTTGTGTTTGCTGTTGATGAGAGTGCTGAAGGCTGTCTTCATCTCTTCGAGCAACTTTTGCAGCGACGTGTCGGGGTGAAGCACAAGGTATTCCTTCACGTTGCGTGCCATGAAGAGGAACAGGTGCTCGAAGTTGAACCAGCAGGAGGGGTCGGACAGCAGGCGTGCATCTTCGGCGCTGTCGCGGTAGTCGAAGCGTTTGACGGCGTAGTAGAGCTGCTGCCTGCCCAGCTGTTCGCCCACTCGGAAGTGGAGTCCAAAGCAGACGTAGTCATCATAGCGCGAATCATACTCGTCGCAACAACCCTTCAGGCTTACACCGGCCTCGGTGGCGAAGCCCGCCAGCTCGCGGTAAGTGAACGCAGTCGGCAGGTTGCGCGACAGCTTGCGAAGCTTGGTCAGGGTGGCTTTCTGTTCTGCTGGCGGTACGGCGATGCCCACCATCACATTGTCGGTGCAGGTGGTGTCGCGCTCCATCCAGCGGCGGTATTCGTCGGGATGCGAGGTACGGAAGCGCTCGATGCGGCGCATATCTTCCTCGCTGGCGGGATTCAGGTCTTCCGCTATTGCTTCGAGGTATTTCATTGCCGGCACGCCCGCCAGGCGGCGTCCGTGGTTGTCGAAGAGGTCGCGCAGCACTATTTGCCGGTATCTTCGTTCGCCGCAGCGTATTTTGCCATCCACTACCTCGGCATCGAAAGGCTCGTAGTAGCCCTGCCATACGCCTATGACCAGCGACACGTAGCCGTCGAAGTTCACCCAGGTGTTCGGTTCGTAGATCATGGCTATTTCTCTTTGTCGCGGGTGATGAACCAGCCAATCTCGGGGCGCAGGGCGAGGGTGGCGGTGTCCTGGGCTATGCCCACGAAGCCGGCCCATAGGGTGAGGTTGGCGGTCTCTCCATCGGCGCCCTCGAACCTGACAGGTACCGACGCGAGCTCGGGCGGGAGGTCCGATGCACCGTCGAAGAGGCCTTCCAAATAGTTGCGATCCCCAAAGAGGTCGTACGGGTAGAACTTCACAATCCATCCGTCGGCCAGGGTCTCGGGGTCGCCACACATCTCGTGTTTCAGGTCGTGCTGCTTGAACATACCGCGCCAGAAGGCCTGATCCACCTCGCCCTCCGAGGCACTCTTGATTTTCTTCAGTACGGGCAGCATCTCGTCAACCCACCAGTCGAGCTTGTATTGCCGCAGGAACTCGGTGCGGTCGATGACCGACTGCCAGTCCTCCGGCGTGCCGTGCAGGATGACCTGAGGGATGCCGCAGATGGCCATCATATAGTCGAAATACTGCTTCATACTCTCCATAACGGTAATCTGCGAGGCCACGCGCGAGGCGGGCGTCGAGGTGGTGAAGTCGGCAGCGAGCACGTCGATAAGTTCCTGGCCGGTATAGGCGGCAATCTGCAAGGTGAATTGCGGGAAGACGCGCTCCCACGGGCTGTTGGGGTCGTCGAGGCGGATGCCTTGGCTGGACACCGTCAGCGTCCGCTTGCCCTCGAAGTCGACGAACAGCGACCGCAGTTCCTCGGCGTTGTTGTTCACGTGCAGCGAGAACCCCTGGCAGATGAGCAGCCACAGGGCCTCGGGCGAGAGTTCGACGGGACGGTGGTCGGCATAGGCGCGATACATAGTGTAGAAGAACGGGTGGTTCGACTCCACCAGCGGCCGGGTCTGTCGCGTGTGGGCGATGATGGGGCCATAATTGTTTGTGAGCTCGTTGAGGAGATTGCGCAGTACCTTGTTGTAGGGCACTGTGGCTATAGGCCCTTTGGGTGGCGTGAGCGTCTCCACGTCGATGACGAGGGTTTGCTTCTCGACAGGCTTGCTGTCGGCCACGGCAATGTCGATGCTGTCGGCCACGCTGTCGCGTTGTGCCGTCTGGTTGCTGCAGGCTGTCAACGCCAGCAGGCATGCGAAAAGGAGAATGGTCTGTTTCATATCAATTTTTTTCTATTTTCCCCACGAGTCGCGGTCGAGCGAGCGGTAGGTGATGGCCTCGCGCAGGTGGTCGGGACTGATGGCGGGGGAGGCTTCGAGGTCGGCGATGGTGCGGCTGACGCGGAGGATGCGGTCGTAGGCGCGGGCCGAAAGGCCGAGGCGGTTCATGGCCATTTCCATGATTTGGCGGCATTCGTCGGTGAGCTGGCAATGTTCGCGCGTGAGCTTGCTGCCCATCTGGGCGTTGCAATGCACGCCGGGGTGGTTGGCGAAGCGGGCGGTCTGTATGGCCCGTGCGGCCACCACGCGTTCGCGGATGGCGGCGCTGCTCTCGGCGCGCCCCTCCTGGTTAAGGCGGCTCACCGGCACAGGCGTAACCTCGATGTGAATGTCTATGCGGTCCATCAAGGGGCCACTCACCTTGCTAAGGTAGCGCCTCACCGCTCCGGCTGGGCAGGTGCAAGCCACAGTCGGGTGGTTGTAGTAGCCGCAGGGGCAGGGGTTCATGGCGGCAATGAGCATGAACGAGGCGGGGTAGTCGATGGTCATCTTGGCGCGGCTGATGGTCACGCGGCGCTCCTCCATGGGCTGACGCAGCACCTCGAGCACCGTGCGCTTGAACTCCGGCAGCTCGTCGAGAAAGAGCACCCCGTTGTGCGCCAGGCTGATCTCGCCCGGCTTGGGGTTGGCGCCGCCGCCCACGAGGGCCACGTCGCTCACCGTGTGGTGCGGCGCGCGGAAGGGGCGCACGGCTATCAGCGAGTCCTCTTTGCGCATCAGGCCTGCCACGGAGTGTATCTGCGTGGTCTCCAAGCTCTCGCTGAGTGTCAGCGGCGGCAGTATGCCGGGCATGCGTTTGGCCAACATGGTCTTGCCACTGCCCGGAGGACCTATCATAAGCGCGTTGTGGCCACCGGCAGCGGCAATCTCCAGACAGCGCTTGACACTCTCCTGCCCCTTGACATCGGCAAAATCGTATTCATAGTTGCTCAGCGAGCGGGCAAACTCGGCGCGGGTGTCAACCACCGTCTGCCCGATGGATGCTGTGCCGTTGAAGAAATCGGCCACCTGTTTGAGATTCTCGGCGCCGTAGACCTCAAGGTTGTTCACTATGGCGGCCTCGCGGGCGTTGGCGGCGGGGATGATGATGCCCTTGCATCCACGTCTCCGCGCCTCGATGGCTATGGGCAGCACACCCTTGATGGGTCGCAGCGTGCCGTCCAGTCCCAGCTCGCCCATGATGACATAGCGGTCCAGCTCGTCGGCCTTCACCATGCCCACCGACCCGAGAAGTCCGACAGCGATTGGGAGATCGTAGGCGGCACCCTCTTTCTTCAAATCGGCCGGTGCCAGATTGACAATATAGGACTCGTTGGGGACTTTGAACCCCGACTCGACAAAAGCCGACTCTATGCGTTGGCCGCTTTCCTTCACTGCACTGTCGGGCAAACCCACAATGCTGAACCCCACACCAGGCGTTGCCGTCACCTCTACCGTGACAGTCACCGCCCCGACTCCAATGATGGCACTGCCGTAAGTTTTCACTAACATGCTTCTCTGCGTTAAAAAATTGAGACTGCAAAGATACTCATTATTTGCAATGTGACAAAATATTTCTCTCCACATTACGGATTTTTATGTATCTTTGCATTTGGTTTATTAACAGTAAAACGTATTATTGACATGAAAGACATTATGCCCGCAAACGGACAATTTGCCATGCCCGCACTGCCCTACGAGGCATTGGGCGACATTATCAGCCAGCAGACACTTGCGTTCCACCACGGCAAGCATCTGAAGGCCTACGTGGACAACCTGAACAAACTGCTGCCCGGCAGCGGCCTCGAAGGCCTCGCGCTGCAGGAGGTGGTGCGTCGCAGCGAAGGCGGCATCTTCAACAACGCCGGCCAGGTGCTCAACCACACCATGTATTTCGAGCAGTTCAGCCCCGCAGCCCGCCCCATGAGCGCCGCTTTTGCCGCCAGACTCGAAAAGGACTTCGGCAGCGTGGAGAATTTCAAGAAAGAGTTCAAGCAGAAGGGTGCCACCCTCTTTGGCAGCGGCTGGGTGTGGCTCAGCGCCGACAAGGATGGCAAGCTGGTCATCACGCAGCAGAAGAACGCCGAGAACCCCGTCACCGCCGGTCTCACACCCCTGCTCACCTTCGACGTGTGGGAGCACGCCTACTACCTCGACTACCAGAACCGCCGCGCCGACTACCTGGCCGCCCTCTGGCAGCTGGTGGACTGGCCCGTGGTCGAAGGCCGCCTGTAGCCCCCACTACGCCGGTTCAACGGCATATACCACGCAGCACAGCCGCGGACACCAAACCACGGCTGTGCATGTTGTTTCCGCTACAATAAACACCGGACCTCGCCCGTTACTCGACCGCAATGAGTCAGATTATCATACATGTGGACATGGATGCGTTCTACGCCTCGGTGGAGATACGCGACAATCCCGCGCTGCGGGGCCAGCCTCTCGTCATCGGTTCGCTGCCCCACGAACGCGGCGTGGTGGCCACATGCAGCTATGAGGCCCGCACCTTCGGCGTGCACTCAGGCATGAATATCAAGGATGCCTACCGCCTCTGTCCGCAGGGCATATTCATGCACCCCAACTTCGACAAGTACAAGGCCGTGTCAGAACAGCTCAACGCCATCTGGAACACCTACGCCACCGCCGCACAGCGCATCTCGCTCGACGAGGCCTACCTCGACGTCACACGCCAGGCCGGCGACTGGGAGGGTGCACGCCGCATAGGCCACCTTATCAAGCAGCGCACACTCGACGAGGTGCACCTCACCTGCTCCGTCGGCGTGGCCTACAGCAAGACGGCCGCCAAGATGGCCAGCGAGGAGAAGAAGCCCGACGGATACTTCGAGATTCCCACGGCCGACGACTTCGTGCGCCTCATCATGGACCGTGACGTCGGCGTGCTCTACACCGTAGGGGCACAGACGGCCAAGAAGCTGCACGATGCAGGCATCATGACCGTGCGCGACCTGCGCAACCAGCCCGACACCGTGGTCAGGCTGCTCGGCAAGCATGGACGCTGGCTGGTGCAGGTGGCCCACGGCGAAGACGACCGCCCCGTGCAGCCCTACCGCCCCGAGGACGCCAAGTCGGTGGGGCGCGAGGTGACCTTCCAGGAGAACGTCTACAACTACGAGCTGCTCAAGGATGTGCTCTTCCTACTGGCCCTCAGCGTCGAACGGCGTGCCAACCGCTACGGCCTGCGCGGACGCGGCATCACCCTAAAGCTCACCTACACCAACATGCGCACCATCAGCCGCTCGCGGGCGCTGGCCCACAGCACCGCCTCGGCCGTCACCATCCACCGCGAAGCCACGGCCCTGCTCAACACCGTGCGGTGGGACCCCGTGCGACTGGTGGGCGTGAGCCTCTACAACATCTCAGACCACGACGAGAGCCAGACCGTCATGCGCGACATCTTGGAAAACACCGGGCAGCAGGATGCCGAGCGCCAGGCCTTCCTCGACCATCTGCAGCGGCGCTACGGTCTCGACTTTGCAGGCCATCTGGAACAAATACACCGCATGGAAACCATGCACAAGACCATCGAATACATGCGCAAACATTTCCGCCTGTAGCCATTCTCCCCACAGGCGGCCATCTCCACTTTCCACTCCCCAACGGCCCGTATCCTTTATATCGGGTATTTCTCTGCCATGCGGCGATAGAAATCGCGCTGGTCGGCATCGGCGACCGGTTTGGCATCGGCAAGCTGCCTCTGCAGCAGTAGCATGTCGCGGCTTGGACGATGGCCTTCGGTCTTGCGGATGGCCAGGCAGCGCTGCAGCTCGTAGGCGGCGCGATTGTTGTCGCGGCCTACCAGCAGACGGGCCAACGCCAGGCGATAGCCTGTGCAGAACTTCTCCTGCCGCTGGTTCTGTATGGCGCGGCAGAGGAGCGCAGCCCGCGGGCCGGGCTCGGGGGTCAGCTCGGCCAATTCGGCATAGAGGTAACTGTCGCGGTGGCGCTGCAGCAGTTCGCGGTAGATGTCGGCGGCCTTGCCATGTTCGCCGGCTATGCGGTAGGCCACGGCCATGTAGCGGCGCGTGTGCTTGTCGCGCGGCTGACGGCGCATAGCCTCCTGCAGCAGCGGCATGGCCGCCAGCGCATGGTCTACATCGGGGTGCTGCTGCATTTCGTGGAAACACTGTGTCATGATGCGCTGGGCTGTGGAGGGCAAGGGGTGTGGACGTTCGCCACTGCCCTCTTTCGGCACCGACATGCCGCCCTGCCAGTCGGCATCGGTCAGGTGGTCGATGCCGTACTGCTTCATGAAATCGAGCATACTGAATGCCGGCACAGCCTCCTTCAACCGCAGCGCGGCGCCGAGCACCGCCTCGTTGACCTTGTTGTCCTTGTCGTCGATGTTGGGGGCCACACGCAGCAAAGCTTCGAAAATCCTGACGGCTTCGGCAGTCTGCTGCTCCTGCAATCTTTTTTTCATCATGTCGCTCCCCACCCAGAACATACACAGCGTCGTGTACTTGCCCTTGTGCACGGCATACATCGGACGTATGGCCTCGTAGGCCTCTTCTATACGGCCCTGCTTCCGCAGGTCGAACACCTCCTTTACGGTCATGGCTTCAATGGTTTATCTTAGTAATGGAATGCCGAGAATGCATTCTTGGTATGGCGGATTTCGGCGTCGGCACCACTGCCCACTATGGCAACGATATCGAAGCGCAGGGGCTCGGTGCGGTGGTAGCGGCGCACATAGTTGTTGGCCACGCGGACGATATTGACTCTCTTCCGATGGTCAACAGCATGCTCCGCGGCAAAGCAGTCTTCGCTTGTGCGGCTCTTCACCTCTATTACGGCCAACTCGTCGCCATCAAGCGCAATGATGTCCACCTCCTTGTGTCCGCGGCGGTAGTTGCGGTCCAAGATGACATATCCTTGATCTTCAAGATATCGCGTGGCCATTTGTTCGCCAATATTGCCAAACTCTTTGGCCTCCTGCCTGCTCTCCACAGACCGCGGTTTGGGCGTCGAAAAACGAGCTTTTATGTATGCCATGATTAATCCAGATATGAAATACCGTATATGCAAACGACCTGTCGCCACAATGGCCTGCACTGCGCTCGGTAGCGCCGCAGCCCACAACAGTGCCGTTTTTTTTGATTACTACTGCCCTAATAACGAGGAAGAAGTGGTTTTATTGTGGCCGGTGATGCCACCGGTGCAATTTGCTGCGCACACGTCAAACATATACATTTGCCGGCGAAAAAAACGAAGGTGCGAATACAAAGAAAAACATTTTTCTCGAATCGACAAAAATCCTGTCATTCAGGCAAATTCGCCGTCTGCCGCCTCGTCGGCGCCACGCAGCCATCAGACAAAAGCCCGGCGGAAGCAGCAGGCACGGATACGCCGGTCGGCATACCACGGATGCTTTTTCCCCGCGTTGCGCGACATCGTCATATATATAAGACGAATTAGAAGGCCAAAATGTGACAAGGGGTGTCTATTTTTAATAAACTTTATCTTTTGACACACCCTTCAAGGAGCCGTTTCGGCCTGTTTTGGCAGTGGTCTTCCTCGGCCGTTGTGCGATACTTGTACGATACATGAACGATACTTGTACGATTGCCAAACGTACAAATATCGTACATATATCGTTGAAGTATCGTACAACGGTAGAATGGGTATAGAGTATGATGTTGATTTAGTGTGGGTTATGCGTGTTTTATAGTGCTAATTGTCGGAGCGACAGTCTGTTGCCTTCATTTTTACCCTTTTCTGGACGCTTGTTTTCAGCTTTTTGAACACAATTTTTTTTCTTTGGACATCACCCCACACTTCTGTGTGGGGTGATTGCGAGAATGCCTCTTCGAGGGCAATTTATAGATGTCTGTGCGTCAGCCATAACCTATGACCTAAAAACCTCTAATCCATAATCCATAACCCATAACCCATAACCCATAACCCATAACCTATAACCTCTAACCTTTTACTTTTAACTTTTAACTTTAAAATACCAGGTTGTCGGGCATACACGAGGTATGCCCCTACAGTGGTTCAATGCAGGGTTGGTGCTGTGAAAAAAACGCTTTTTTGTTGCGTCTCTTCGAGACGCTGGGTGGCGGGGCTTGCTCTTTTCGCCCCACACTTCTGTGTGGGGTTATTGAGAGGATGCCTCTTCGAGGCAATTTATAGATGTTTGTGCGTCAGCCATAACCTATGACCTAAAAACCTCTAATCCATAACCTATAACCTCTAACCTTTTACTTTTAATTTTTAACTTTTACATTTGGTTGCATAGGTGGTATATGTGGCCTGGCAGGGTGCGGACGATGCCCTGCATTTCGAGTTCGAAGAGCAGCGAGGCGGCCTTGGGCATGGACATGCCTGCTCGGGTGGCTATCTCGTCGAGTGTCATCTCGTTCAGCTTCAGCATGTCTGCAATGCGCTGCAGTTCGGGTCTGAGGGTGGTGAAGAGCGTCGGCTGGCGGTCGGGCATGTTGTGTCCGGGCAGCGGCCAGCCGAGGTGGTAGGCCACGTCGTCGGCCGAGCGCACGAGCTGTGCTTTGTTGGTGGCTATGAGGTTGTTGGTGCCTGCGGAGTAGGGGTCGGAGAGGCGGCCTGGGACGGCGAAGACGTCGCGGTGGTAGCCGATGGCGATGCCGGCGGTGATAAGGGCGCCGCCTTTTTCGGATGCCTCAACCACCACGGTGGCGTCGCCGAGTGCGGCGATGATGCGGTTGCGGGCAGGGAAGTAGCGCGGGTTGATGGCTGTGCCCGAGGGATATTCGGAGAGCAGGGCGCCTCCGTTGCCGATGATGCGGTTGGCCAGCGAGCGGTTTTCCGGCGGGTAGAGGAGGTCGAGTCCGTGGCCGAGTACGGCGACGGTGGGCAGCTGCTGGTCGAGGGCCGCGGTGTGTGCGGCGGTGTCGATGCCGTAGGCGAGTCCGCTGACGATGGTGGCGCCGGTGGGCTTGAGTTGTGCTACGAGGCGTGCTGTGTTGTCGCGTCCCTGCGGTGTGGCGCGGCGGGTGCCGACGATGCTGACGGTGCGTGCGGCGTTGAGGTCGGCGGTGCCGATGGTGTAGAGCAGGGCGGGGCAGTCGGCGGTTTCGTCGTTGTTGAGCCGTTGCGGGAAGTCGGGTTCGGTGAAGAAAATGGCCCGTATGCCGCGCTGCTCCATGAAGCGCATCTCCTGTTCGGCACGGCTGTGGGCGCTCTTGTTCAGTATGTTGGCTATGATGTTGCGGTGCGGACCGATGAGTTCGGCCAGGCGTCGTGGACCGAGGGTGTAGAGCTCTTCGGCAGGACAGAGGTCTATGAGCCGTCGGCAGCCGGTGGGACCGATGCCCGGTGTGAGGCAGAGGGCTATTTGTTCGAGGGTGGCCATTTGTTAAAGTTTGGAGTTTTAAGCTTTAAGTTTTAAGCTTTAAGTGGCTGCGCAGACCTCGTTGGCCCACTTAAAGCTCACAGCTCACAGCTTACAGCTATTTGTTAAAGGTATTGTCTTAACTTCTTGACTTCTTGACGTCTTAACTTCTTAGCATCTTGTCTTTTCGACTTTTCAACTTTACAACTCTTCTACTTTTCTACTCTTCGACTTTTAGACTTTTAGACTTTTAGACTTTTCAACTCTTTGACTCTTTGCCTTTTCGTCTTTTAGGCTTTCCGACAGCGTTCTGAGGGTGCCGTAGGACGACTGTAGCCGCCGATGCCATTCGTCGGGGCTCACCCATGTTGTTTCGGTTATGCCTTCTTCGCCCTGGGGTTTGCCGGAGGGGCGGATGCCTGCGGCGCGGGCGGCAAACCAAGAGGTCTGCTTGAGGTGCCAGCCGCCGTAGAGGTTGAAGATGTGGTAGGTCTTGAAAGTGGAAAGTGGAAAGAGGAAAGTGGAAAGCGGGCAGCCGCTGTCCTGCGCAGCATGGTTTTCCACTTTCCACTTTCCACTTTCCACTTTTATTCCTGTTTCTTCCAGTGTTTCGCGGAGTGCGGCCTGCAGGAGTGTTTCGCCGGGTTCGACCTTGCCTTTGGGCAGGTCCCAGCGGCCGTTGCGGCGGATGAGGAGCATGTTGCCGGCTTCGTCGGCTACGATGCAGCCAGCGGCGCGTACCCAGCGCATGCGGCGTTTGAGCAGGCGCAGCAGGCAGAGCGGCACGCTGAAGGTGTGGTATTTGTAGCTGAGTGTCATTGCAGTTCGAAGTAAAGGATTTCGCGTTCTTTCTGGTAGAGGGTGAGGGTGGTGGCGGTGAGGCGCATAGAGGTGGCGCGGCCGAGGGTGAGCAGGTAGCGCTCTTCGGCGTTCATGTCGGCCTCGGAGCAGCGTATGTCTCCGGAGCCGATGAGGCGCAGGCTGACGTCGTAGTAGTCGGCGTCGGGCTGCTGTCTGGGGTTGCCGAGGTCGCAGCTGAAGCTGTAGGTGTTGCAGGGTGTGTGTCCGCCCATGGTGGCTGCGTCGGGGTTGACTATGAGGGTGGTCTGCGACTGGCGAGGCGGCAGCGGACGGCCCTGCATGCGTACGAGCTGCCACACCTGGGTGGGTTCGGGCAGCAGTGGCGCGGTGGCCGGCGCGGCGGCCTGGCGCGGCGCGCCGCAGCATGCCAGAAGCACGAGGGCGGCAAGCGCTGCAAGGATGGCGTTCTTGTTTCTCATTTCACTATTTCACATTTCAAATTCCAAAACCCAATTTTCGGGGTTTGAAAAAAATTATTTCCTTAACGGCATACTTCCTGTTTTATTGTGCTTTGGGCTATTGTTGATAACTTTTTCTGTAGTGTATTATAATAAATATGCGCAGACCGCGTTTAAGAGAAAACTGAAACCGAAACGGCAGAGACGCGGTGCCGCACCTGCGGACGGAGAGGCTTGCCGTCGAAGAAGAGAACGATTGGATGCCCAATGGCGGACATATAAGGATTGTGATGGCTGTGACCAACGACGTGGTGACCGACCGGCGTGTGGCGCGGCATGCTGCCACGCTGGCCGAGGCCGGCTACGATGTTGTTGTGGTGGGCCGTGAAGTGTGGGGAGCAGAGTGCGGAGAGCGGTCGGTGGGCGGTGGCCAGTGGGGGGTGGAGAGGCTGCGGCTGCGCAACCGGCGCGGCTGGCGCTTCTATGCCGAGATGAACTGGAAGCTGGCGAGATGGGTGCCGAAGCAGAAGCCCGACATAGTGTGGGCCAACGACAGCGACACGCTGCCGGGCTGCTATGTGGCTGCACGGATGGCTGGTGCGCGACTTGTGATGGATGCCCACGAGCTCTTCCCCGAGGTGCCGGAGATATTGCACAAGCCGTTGGTGCGGTGGGTGTGGCGTACGGTGGAACGATGGCTGATGCCGCGATGCGACGCGCGGCTTACGGTCTGCCAGAGCATCGCCGACCACTACCGGCGCACGCTGGGAGTGGAGATGGCGGTGGTGAGGAATATTTCGGGCGGAGAGATGAGAGTGGAAAGTAAAGACAATTTTGAAATTCGAAATTTGAAATTCGAAATTCAGAATTCATTGGTTGACGCGCCAGCCACTAACGCACTAACACCTGCCCGACCGCAGGGAGCGGCCTTGAGCACCGCTGAATCAAATCAAATTAGCGAAAAATCACACAATCACACATTCACGCAATTACCAAACACCACTTCCAAAGTGCTTCTCTATCAAGGGGCCGTGAATGTTGGCCGCGGAGTGGACTGGGCCATCGATGCGCTGGAGTGGCTGCCGGAATGCTGCCTGGTGGTGGCTGGCGGCGGCGACTTGCTGGACGAGATGAAGCGCTATGCCGCGCAGAAGGCATGGGCCGACCGCGTGGTTTTCCTGGGGCGGCTGGCGCCGCAGGAGCTGGAACGGCTGACACCTGCAGCCGACGTGGGACTGGTGATGCTGGAAGATATGGTCCTGAGCTACCATTACGCTCTGCCGAACCGCATAGGCGACTTTGTGACCGCCGGGGTGCCGATGGTGGTGAGCGACCTGCCTGAGATGAGCGCCGTGGTGCGCCGGTTCGACATAGGAGAGGTGATAGAGAACGGAGAGCTGAGAGCCGAACTCCTGGCTCGGGCCGTGAAGCGGGTGCTGGAACGGGGCAAAGCAAACTACGACTTCTCTGCCGCACGCGCCGATATGGATTGGAACAAAGAAAAACTGAAACTGATAGAATTGGCAGATAGCGTGAGTAGTGGAGAGTATAAAACCATAACCTATAAACCTTAAACCCGAAACTATAGAAATGCAGACGCGGCACGCCGCGTCTCTACAGATGCAATAAACCTTAAACCCGATAAACAGTAAACAATTATGATATACGACATTCTGTTAGCACTCTACTTTTTGGGAACCGTCTTCGGACTGTGGTTCGTGTTCAAGAAAGCCGGCATAGCGCCGTGGAAAGCGTTGGTGCCGCTCTACAACATCGTGGTGTGGATACACCTGTGCGGCAAAAGCTGGCGGTGGTACATCTATATGCTGCTGCCAGGCGCCAACATTTTCTGCTTTCTGCTGCTGGTGCAAGAGACGGCGCGCGTCTTCCGCCGCTACGGATTTTGGGAACAGTTGCTGGCGGCCCTGGTGCCGTGCTTCTACCTGCCGTGGCTGGGACTGAGCAGCAAGACGGCCTATGTGGACCCGCGGGTCGAGAAACCGGCCAAGGTGAGCGAAGCCCGCGATTGGACCGACGCTATCGTCTTTGCCGTCATAGCGGCGGTGCTCATCAGGAGTTTCACTTTTGAACTGTACAGCATTCCGTCGTCGAGTATGGAAAAGAGCCTGCTGATTGGCGACCATCTGTTGGTGAGCAAGATGGCCTACGGCCCGCGTGTGATACAGACCCCGTTGAGCCTGCCGCTGATGCACAACAGCATACCGGGCACCGGCGAGAGGGTGAAGTCGTACCTCGAATGGCCTCACTTCGGCTACCACCGCTTCGCAGGCTACACGGAGGTGAAACGCTACGACGCTGTGGTGTTCAACTTCCCGGCTGGCGACACCAACCTCGTGGCCTCGCCCGGCAACCAGATTACATACTACGACGCCGTGCGCGAAAACAGCCAGGAACTGCTGAGCCAAGGCTGGTTCACACGGCCGGTCGACAAGCGGACCAACTATATCAAGCGCTGCATCGGCCTGCCGGGCGAGGACCTTCAGATAATAGACCAGGTGGTGTATATCGACGGCAAACCGATAGACAACCCGCGCGAGTCGCAAAGCACATACAGTCTGCTGTCAGATGCCGGACGCATACCGCCGCAATATGTGCAGCAGCAGCTCGACAAGCTGGGCATGAATGCCGAAGACATTGCACATGCCGGCCCCTATCTCGCCGACTCGGTGAATGTGTTGTTCTCACAAATGCCGCTCACCAACGCTATGGCGCTGAAGCTGGCCGGAATGGCGCTTGGCACGCTGACGTGCGACACGCTGCCGGCGGTGGCCAACCACAATCTCTATCCCAACGACGGCCGCCGGGCCCAGAGCATAGACAACTACGGCCCTATCCATATCCCGGCCAAAGGCGAGGTGGTGGAACTCAACGACAGCACGCTGCCATTCTATCGCCGTGTGATTACGGCCTACGAGGGCAACACCCTCGAGGTGCGCGACGGCAAATACTTCATCAACGGAAAGGAAACGACAACATACACCGTGCAGCAGAACTACTACTGGATGATGGGCGACAACCGCCACAACAGCCAGGACAGCCGCTTCTGGGGCTTCGTGCCCGAGGACCACATCAGCGGCAAGGCCCGCTGGGTGCTGTGGAGCTGGGACAAAGACCACCACAAGGTGCGCTGGAACCGCATGTTCAAGAACGCTTGCGCAAAATAAAAAAAACTGGGAACAATTATGACCGACAACGAAGATATCCTCAACCCCGACGAAGAACCCATCGAAGAACCCATCGGAGAGCCTGCAGCCGACCAGGCCGAGGGCAGCACCCTCTCGCTCGACGGCATGTTCAAGGACTACTGGATAGACTATGCCAGCGATGTCATTCTCGACCGTTCGGTGCCCGACATCGACGACGGCCTCAAGCCCGTGCAGCGCCGCATACTGCACGCCATGAAAGAAACCGACGACGGCCGCTACACCAAGGTGGCCAATATCGTGGGCAACACGATGCAGTACCACCCCCACGGCGACGCGAGCATCAAGGACGCCCTCGTCACCCTCGGACAGAAAGAGTTGCTTATCGACTGCCAGGGTAACTGGGGCAACATACTGACCGGCGACGATGCCGCTGCCGGACGTTACATCGAGGCCCGCCTCTCGAAGTTCGCCAAAGAGGTGGTCTTCAACGCCAAAACCACGCAGTGGAAGCCCAGCTACGACGGACGCAAGCAGGAACCGGTGACGCTGCCTATCAAGTTCCCGCTGCTGCTCGCTCAGGGCACCAAGGGCATCGCCGTCACGCTGACGAGCGTCATCATGCCGCACAACTTCTGCGAACTGCTCGAGAGCTCCGTCAAAATATTGCGTGGCGAGGATTTCGAAATCTATCCCGATTTCCCCACCGGCGGACTTATCGACGTGAGCCGCTACAACGACGCCGCACAGGGCGGCCGTCTGCGCATACGAGCCAAGATGCACTACGACGAGAAGCGCAAGGCCATCGTCATCACCGAGCTGCCCTACACCGTGACGACCGACGTGCTTATAGACAGCATACTCAAAGCCAACGAGAAAGGCAAGATAAAAATCAAGAAAGTCGACGACAACACCGCCGCCGAAGTCGAGATTGTGGTCTACCTGCCGTCGGGTGTCAGCCCCGATCAGACCATCGACGCCCTCTACGCCTTCACGTCGTGCCAGATAAGCTTCTCGCCGCAGACATGTGTCATCGTGGACAACAAGCCCGTCTTCATGACCGTCAGCGACATACTGCGCCACAACACCTACCGCACGCGCGACCTGCTGCGCCAGGAACTGGAGATTCAGCTCGGCGAACTGGAAGACCGCTGGCATTGGGTGAGCCTCGAAAAGATATTCTTCGAGAAAGGTATCTATAAGAAAATGGAGCAGCGCGACAGCCGGTCGTGGGACGAGCAGGTTGACGAGATGCACAAGGCTTTCGGCCCCTACCTCAAACACTTCAAACGCGAGATCACACGCGACGACGTGCTCAAGCTCACCGAGAAGCCCGTGCGCAAAATCAGCAAGTTCGACATCAAGAAAGCCATGGACGAGATAGCGTCGATAGAGATGACCATCGAGGAAGTGAAAAACCACCTCGAACACCTCACCGACTACGCCATTCGCTATTTTGAAGACATACTGAAGAAATACGGCAAAGGCCGCGAACGCAAAACCGAAATCCGCAACTTTGAAGACATTGAGTCGACAACCGTCGCCCTCGCCAACGAAAAACTCTACGTCAACTATCAGACCGGTTTCGCCGGCTGGGGGCTCAAACGCGAAGAGGGCGTCGAGGTGGCTTGCGAATGCTCGCGCCTGGACGACATCATCGTCTTCCGCAAAGACGGCACCATGATGGTGACCAAGGTGCAGGAGAAAGGCTTCGTGGGCTCGCAAGACTGCAAAGAGATTCTCTACATCAGTGTCTTCCGCAAACGCGACGAACGTACTGTATACAACTTCATCTATCGCGACGGACCCAGCGGCTACGCTATGGTCAAGCGCTTCAGTGTCACCGCCATCACTCGCGACCGCGAATACCTGCTCACCAAAGGTACCAAGGGCAGCAAGGTGCTGTATTTCACCGCCAACCCCAACGGCGAGGCCGAAGTGATCACCATTCACCACGTAAGCAGCCCGAAAATAAAGAAAGTATCATTCGACTTCGACTTCAAGACCCTCGCCATCAAAGGCCGTCAGAGCATGGGCAACATACTCACCCGCAACGCCGTCCGCTCCATCAACCTCAAAGACGAAGGCATCTCCACCCTCAGCGCCCGCAAAATATGGTTCGACGAGAGCGTCAAGCGCCTAAATGTCAACGAGGCCGGCCGCTACCTGGGCGAGTTCCACGGCTCGGACAAAATACTTGCCGTGATGCAGTCCGCCGTCTACCGCACCACATCGTTCGACCTCGCCAACCACTACGACGACGACCTCATCGACCTCCGCAAGTTCCGCCCCGACCAGATTGTCACCGCTCTCTATCGCTCCGCCGACGGCCACCCCTACCTCAAGCGCTTCGTGCCCGAACCCACCGACCGCAAAGCCCCCTTCCTCGACGACGGCGGCTCCTCCCTCATCTCCATCTGCATGCACTTCTATCCGCGCCTCGAAGTCGTCTACACCCCCGACAGTGGCAAGAAAGTCTCGTCAGAGATAATCGATGTCGACGACTTCATCGGCGTCAAAAGCAGCAAAGCCAAAGGTAAGCGCGTCACCACTTTCGCCGTCGAGAGCTTCAACTGGCTGCAGCCCGTCCGCGAAGACCCCGAACCCGCTGAACCCGAGCCCGAAGCCGTTCCCGACGAAAACGACACCCTTCCAGACGACCGACTCGGCTTCGCCGAAGGCACACAAACACAATTATTCAATTAGCAATGAAAATACTCGTAGTCCTGCCGCGGTTCCCATATCCGCTTGAGAAAGGCGACAAACTTCGCGCCTACAACCAGATAGTCGAGCTCTCGAAGCACCACACCGTCAGCCTCTTCTGCCTCAGCCATCAGCGCGTGTCCGAAGAGCAGATATCAGCCCTGCGCCCCTACTGTGCTGACATCCGCGTTGTGCATCTCAACCGCATCGTATGCTACTGCCACGTCGTGCGCAACTGGTTCACCGCCCGCTCCCTGCAAATCGGCTACTGGCAAACCTCTCGCGCGCGCCACGCCTATCGTTCCTTCGAACGCAAAATCCAGCCCGACATCGTCTACAACCAGATGGTCCGCACCATGTACCTCGTATCCCGCTCCAAATACCCCAAAGTCATGGACTTCCAGGATGCCCTCTCCATGAACACCGAACGCCGTATGGACCACAGCCGTGGACTCTGGCGCTACATCCTCCACTACGAATTCAAAATGCTCCGCGCCGCCGAATACAAAGCTTTCTCCATCTTCGACGCACTCACCATCATCAGCGAAGCCGACGCTGACGCCATACCCCACAAACGCAACCTCGACATCGCCATAGTCCCCAACGGCGTCGACTTCGCCTACTTCCAAGTGGAAAAGCAGCAGAGCAGCAAAGCAGCAGAGCAGCAGAGCCACTCAGACACTCAGCCACCCAGCACTCATTACGACCTCTGCTTCTGTGGCAACATGGCCTATGCGCCCAACGTCAACGCCTCCAACTACCTCGTGTCGCAAGTCATGCCCCTCGTCTGGCAGCGCCGCCCCCAAACCACCGTCCTCCTCGCCGGAGCCTCCCCAAAACACAGCGTCTCCCGCCTCGCCGCCGACGACCGCCGCGTCACCGTCAGCGGCTCCCTGCCCGACATCCGCGCCGCCTACGCTGCCTCATCCATCTTCGTCGCACCCATGCAGATCGGCTCCGGACTCCAAAACAAACTCCTCGAAGCCATGTCCATGCAGCTCCCATGCGTCACCACATCCATCGCCAACGCCGCACTCGGCGCTCAACCCGGCACCCACATCCTCGTCGCCGACACACCACAGTCCCTCGCCGACGCCATACTCGCCCTCCTCCAAGACCCCCAGCTCTCCTCGTCCATAGCGCAACAAGGCAACACCTTCGTCCGTCAACACTTCGGCTGGCCGCAAGCCGTCGCCAAATTAGAAACCATCCTCAATGAAGTCCTGGAATCCAAACAAACAAGGTAAATTCCGCAACGAGATAGCCTCCGAAAGCCAACCCCCCAAACGCCTTTCACCTCAGGAAAGAAACACCTTCTCCACGGATACAATCCCTGAGAAAGCTATCCTCGTCAGCGTCTGCGCTGGCCTGCAAACCATTGAGCGCACCCAAGAATACCTCGCCGAGCTCGCATTCCTCCTGCAAACCGCCGGCGGCGTCGCCGTCAAACAGGTCGTCCAAAAGCTCGATCGCCCCGACACACGCACATACGTCGGCAGCGGCAAACTCGACGAAATAAAAGAATACAAACAGGCACTTGACGCCGACATCATCGTCTTCGACGACGAACTCTCACCCGCGCAGCTCCGCAACCTCGAAAAAGAACTCCAATGCCGCATACTCGACCGCACCACCCTCATCCTCGACATCTTCGCCAAACGCGCCAGGACATCCATCGCAAAAACACAGGTTGAACTCGCACAGCTCCAATACATGCTGCCTCGCCTCACCAGGATGTGGACCCACCTCGAGCGCCAGCGCGGCGGCATAGGCATGCGCGGACCAGGCGAAACCCAGATTGAAACCGACCGCCGCCTCATAAAAGAAAAAATCAGCCTCCTACGCCAGCAGCTCAACTCCATAGACAAACAAAAAACACTCCAGCGCAAAAACCGCGAATCCCTCGTCCGCGTCGCACTCGTCGGCTACACCAACGTCGGCAAATCCACCCTCATGAACCTCCTCTCCAAAAGCGACGTCTTCGCCGAAAACAAACTCTTCGCCACCCTCGACACCACCGTCCGCAAAGTCGTCGTCGCCAATCTTCCATTCCTCCTCACCGACACCGTCGGCTTCATCCGCAAACTGCCCACCCAGCTCGTTGAAAGCTTCAAAAGCACCCTCGACGAAGTCGTCGAAGCCGACCTCCTCCTTCATGTCGTCGACATATCCCACCCCGACCACGAATCGCAGATAGCCGCCGTCAACCAGACACTCACCGAGATAGGAGCCATCGACAAACCAACCATTCTCGTCTTCAACAAAATCGACGCCTACACCTACATTCAGAAAGACGAAGACGACCTCAGCCCAATGACGCGTGCCAACTGGACCCTGCCCATGTTGCAGGAAAGCTGGGAAGCCAAGCAGGGCCAATCCGTCTTCATCAGCGCCGCTAAACGCGAAAACATCGAGCTGCTGCGCAACATGCTCTACGAAGAGGTGAAGCGCATCCACGCCGTACGCTACCCGTACAATAATTTCCTTTATTGATTGGCATGCAGCGCGTCGTAGACGGCGCGAGCCTTTGACGGACCGATGGCTGCCGCGAGGTCGTCGAGGGTCTGTATGCCTATCTGCTTTACAGAACCGAAGCGCAACAGCAGGTCGTGTGCCGTCTTTTGTCCGATGCCCGGTATGTCGGTCAGCGAGGTGCGGAAGGTGCCGCGCGAGCGTTTGTCTTTGTGGAAAGTGATGGCGAAACGGTGCACCTCGTTCTGTATCTGCTCCAACAGATGGAATACCGCATCGGTCGGCTTGAGCTGCACTACACCGATGCTCTCCGAGTTTTGTCTGAATGTCAGCAACTCGTTGGTGTGGTGGCGATCGTCTTTGGCCAGACCGGCAATGGGTATATCGAGGCCGAGCTGGTCGACTATCACCTCGCGTGCCACATGCATCTGACCCTCGCCGCCATCGACTATCAGCAGGTCGGGCAGGCGCCCGCCCTCATCGCTGAGCCGTTTGTAGCGACGATAGATGACTTCGGCCATCGAGGCATAGTCGTCGGGGCCTTCGACGGTCTTGATGTTGAATTTGCGGTATTCGTTGCGGTTGGGTTTGCCAGCCGTGAAACGTACCATGCCAGCCACAGGGTAGGCTCCCTGTATGTTCGAGTTGTCGAAACATTCAATCTCCATCGGCATCGAAGGCAGCTGCAGTGCCTGCTGCAGGCGCTCGAGCGTGCGTACGGCTTGCGGTGCGGCGTCGCCTTGGGTCAGGGCGCGCTGGTGGCGGCATTGCTTTTGGTAGCTTTCGACATTGCGCATCGACAGTTCGAGCAGCTTGCGACGGTCGCCGCGCGGGTCGGTGTTCTGATGCAGGTAGTCGTCGGGCAGGTCGGGCACTGCGATGGGCAGAATGACTTCGCGTGCGGAGCTCTGCGTTTGTTCGTGCAGGGCAGGCACGACGGTGGAGAGTATTTCGGCGTCGCTCTCGTCAAGCTGTTTGCGTACCTCGTTGTTGATGCTGTAGATGATGGCGCCGTGTTTTATGCGCAGCATGTTGACCCATGCGTAGCGGTCGTCGCTGAGGATGGAGACCACGTCGACGTCGCGCACGTTGGTGTCCACCACCGTGGAGCGGCTTTGGTATTCTTCAAGCAGGTGTATCTTGCGTTTCAGCGCTTCTGCCTCTTCAAATCGCAGGTCGGCGGCGGCATCGAACATGCCACGTTTCATTTCTTCCACGATGTCGCCGAAGTCGCCTTTCAGTATGCGGCGTATGTTCTCGATGGTGGCCTGATAGTCTTCGTGGCTCTGCATTCCTGCGCAGGGGGCACCGCAAAGGCCTATCTGGTGTTTCATGCAAGGCCGGTTGCCCATTATGTTGCATGTGCGATACTGGAAGAGCTGACGGATGATGTTCTGCAGCTCGCGCAGTATGCGTCCGTTGGGGTAGGGGCCGAAGTACTGCCCTTTGATGCCGTGCCGCCGTGTATAGAGCAGGCGAGGGTAGGGCTCGTCGGTGATGCAAAGGTAAGGGTAGGTCTTGTCGTCTTTGAGCATCGAGTTGTAGCGCGGCTGGTAGCGCTTGATGAGGCTGTTCTCCAGCAGCAGGGCGTCGACCTCGGTGGCCACAACGGTCACACGTATGTCGCGCACCGAGCGCACGAGCATCTTGATTTTTGGCGACTTGTCGTCGTAATGTGAGAAGTAGCTGCTGACGCGACGCTGCAGATTGCGTGCTTTGCCTACATAGATAACCTTCCCGTCCGAGTCGAGGTGCTGATATACGCCTGGACTCTCCGGAATGGTCTTGAGCCGCATGGCTATGTGCTCAATGGCCGGATTTATAGACGAGTCTATCATAGGTCGTCATAGTCGACCTTGGTGTTCTCTATGTATATGCGCACCGAGCGCACTCCTTCAAGGTCGTACTGGCTTGTGCCTTGTTCGATTTCGATGCGGTGGGTGCCGGTGCCGTTGAAGCTGAAGAATGGGCGCACGCGGCGCTGCACCACACGGTAGCCGTCGGCAGTCATCTCGCCCTTCCAGCGGCCTTTCTCCTTGAGCGGCATGTCGGCATAGAAGAAGCGGTGTTCGCCGCCCGGACTGTAGAGGTTGACTGTCAGCGGAAGTATGTCGTAGCGGAAGCGCGCCGTGTCGACGCTTACGGCTATGTCGATATTGAAGTAGTCGTCCGTGTTGTTAAGGTCGACTTCGAACACTTCGGGGCTGAAGCGGTTCCATACGTTGCCCTCGAAAGTACGTTCGTCGTCTATGACGACTTTGCTGCCGCAGGCCGACATAAGCACAGCGGCGAAAATCAGAATCCAGTTTTTCATCTTTTCACTTAATCACTATTGACTTAACTACTGAATGCTTGTTCCTCGCCTCTCTATCAATGCCTGCATAATCTGCACGGCGTTGGTGGCGGCTCCCTTGCGTATGTTGTCGGCCACAACCCAGAGGTTGAGGCTGCACGGTTGCGAGGCGTCGCGGCGCACGCGGCCCACCCATACCTCGTCGCGGTGGTGGGCCAGTATGGGCATCGGGTACTCGTTGCGCGAGGGGTTGTCGTATAGTATCACTCCTGGAGTATCGGCTATCAGGCGGCGCACATCCTCGATGTCGAAGTCTCTGCGCAACTCGACGTTGACGGCTTCGCTGTGGCCTCCCACCACGGGCACGCGCACCACTGTGGCGGTGATGGCTATCTCCGGGTCGGCATATATCTTGCGTGTTTCGTCTATCAGTTTCTGCTCCTCTGTGGTGTAGCCGTCGGGCTGGAAGTCGCCCCCATGGGGGAAGAGGTTGCGGTGTATCTGGTAGGGGTAGGCGTTCTCCACCGCCTGCTTGCCGCTTTCCTCGGCTTCCAACTGCCTCACGGCCTTGATGCCTGTGCCCGTGATGCTCTGGTAGGTGGCTATCACCAAGCGGCGTATGCCGTATTCGCGCTCCAGGGCCGAGAGGGCCAGCACCATTTGTATCGTGCTGCAGTTCGGGTTGGCTATGATTCTGTCGGTGGGCCGTACGGCGTCGATGTTCACCTCTGGCACCACCAGAGGCTTGTCGGCATCTTTGCGCCAGGCCGAACTGTTGTCTATCACCGTGGTGCCAACCTCGGCAAAACGTGGTGCATACTCGCGCGATGCTGCCGCTCCGGCCGAGAAGATGGCGTACTGCGGACGCGCGGCTATGGCTTGCTCCACGCTGACCACTGTCAGCCGGCGCCCTGCGAAATCTATCTCTTTGCCGACGCTCTTCTCCGACGCGGCGGCTATTATCTCTTCGTTCCCAAAGCCACGCTCGGCCAGCACCGTCAGCATCTCGCGTCCGACCAGCCCCGTGGCCCCAATCACTGCTATTTTCATTTTTTTTTGTTGAAAGTTGAATGTTGATAAGCTGATAAGTTGATAGTTTGGTTAGTTGTTGGTTGGCGGTTGTCTGTTCTCTACCTTTGCCACTTTTACCTTATCAGTGTCACCGAGCCTTTGGTCACCTTTATGTTCTTGGGCTCATATTCGTTTGCGTAGCGTATGATGTATGCG
>JAZNSV010000202.1:0-10908 GCA_045591485.1 Bacteroidales bacterium
ATATATCGTTGAAGTATCGTTGATATGCACTACCGGTGCGGTGCGAAATGTGTGGTTTGGGGCTGCCGGAGATGCAATATTTTAGGTTTTTCGGCGTTATGCTTCTCAAAAATGATGGACCCGATGAAAGATAGATTGCGATACTTTGTCAACGAGCTGAGGCAGTATTTCAACCTGACGAACGACAAGGAGGACGAGCTGGCTGTTGTCGAGCAGGTAAGCGCCGGCGTGGTTTTCCGCGGCACCAACCTTTGGATTCTCATTTTCGCCATACTCATAGCGTCGTTGGGCCTCAACGTGAACTCTACGGCTGTGATTATCGGTGCCATGCTCATCTCGCCCCTCATGGGCCCTATCATCGGCATGGGCCTCTCGGTCGGCATCGGCGACTACGACCTGCTGCGCCGCGCGCTGAAGACCTACGGCGTGGCGACGCTGAATTCGGTGCTTACGGCCGCCCTGTATTTCCTCATCTCGCCGCTGAGCGAGGCGCGCAGCGAGTTGCTGGCCCGCACCACGCCCACGCTCTACGATGTGCTCATTGCTTTCTGCGGCGGCGCCGCAGGCGTGCTGGCCCTCACCACCAAGAGCAAAGGGCAGGTGATTCCGGGTGTGGCCATCGCCACCGCCCTCATGCCGCCGCTCTGCACTGCGGGCTACGGCCTCGCCACCGCCCAGTGGACATACTTCTTCGGTGCCTTCTACCTCTTCTTCATAAACACGGTGTTCATCGCCCTGAGCACCTTCCTCGGAGTCAAGCTGCTGCGCTTCCAAACGCTGCGGTCGCTCTCGCCCGAGGTGGCCACACGCGGCAAGCGCATGGTGGCCGTGGTGGTGGTGTTGGCGATGCTGCCGGCCGCCCTGATGACGGTCAACATCGTGCGCAGCGACGTCGTCGACCGCCACGTGAGGCAGTTCGTGGACAACGAGCTGGCGCAGAACGGCACGCGCATCCTCTCGAGCAGTGTGGAGCGCGACACGCTGCACGTCGTGGCCCTGGGGCGCCCCATCAGCGATTCCGAGATAGCCGACGCCCGCAGCCGGATGGGCTACTACAAGCTCGGCGCTCTGGAGCTCGACATCATACAGGGCAGCGACAACGAGGAGCTGCAGAGCCTCACACAGCGCATCAAAACCATGGCCGACGGCGCGATGAGCGAACGCTCGCGCCTGAAGGAGCAGGTGGCCGACCTCGAGCTGCAGCTGGAAAACTACACATCTTTCGACAGCCTCGGCGCGCAGGCCACGCGCGAAGCAGGCGCGCTCTTTCCGGCGGTTGACCGTATAGGCATGGCCCGTTTCGGCGGTGAACCCGCCGCTCTGGTCACCCTGCACAAGGGCAGCTCCTTGCCGCAGGCCGAACGCGGCAGGCTGGCCGCATGGCTCCGCGCACGAGCCGATTGCCCGGACATGGAGGTGGTTTTTCGTTGATGGTTATTGCGCTGTATTCCAGCGAAAAGATGTCAAGTGCTGGATAAATTAACATAGTTTGCAATAAAAATTATTTTGCAGGTACTAAAAAATTAGTAATTTTGCAGCCCCGAAAGAAAACAGAATATAAACCTAAAAAACAACGATAACATGAAAAAGTTTGCATTGATCTGCCTTTTCGCCGCCATGAGTTTTGGCGTGGCGAATGCCCAAAACACTGAAACCAAAGAGGCCCCGGCCAATGGAGCCCGAATCAGCTTCGCTGAGATGGAACACCAGTACGGCACCATCATGAAGGGCGCCGACGGCAACTGCGAGTTCACCTTCACCAACGAGGGCAACGAACCGCTGATCCTGCAGAACGTCAAAGCCTCGTGCGGCTGCACCACCCCCAGCTACACCCAGAAGCCCGTCATGCCCGGCCAGACCGGCACCATCAAGGTGCACTACAACACCAACAGTGTCGGTGCTTTCAGCAAGACCGTCACCGTCACCAGCAACGCTGTCGACAATCCCCGTGTGGTGCTGCGCATCAAAGGCAATGTGAAGCAGGATCCCGCCAATCAGCAGGTGCACTCGCAGCCCGCTGGCAAGGACCGTGCCGTCAAAGAAGACAAGGCCAAAATCGAAGGCCCCCAACCCCTGAAGAAATAAGGAAAACACAACAGTCACACCAGTAGAAACACTATACAGCAATGCCAAGAATTTCCCTCAAAGGTCTGGAGCTGCCGCAGTCGGCAATCCGCAAACTCGTCCCCTTCGCCGACGCAGCCAAAGAGCGAGGCGTGCATGTCTACCATCTCAATATCGGCCAGCCCGACATCGAAACTCCTGCCGGAGCCCTCGAAGCCCTGTCGGTGAAAGCCCACGAGATGGCTGAAAACAAAGGAGTCCTGGAGTACAGCCACTCTGCCGGTATACCTACCTACCGCCGCGCCCTGTGCAACTACTACCACCGCCACGGCATCGACGTCACCCCCAACCAGGTCATCGTCACCAATGGCGGCAGCGAGGCTCTGCAGATGGCCTTCACCGTCTGCCTCAACCCGGGCGACGAAATCATCATCCCCGAGCCCTACTACACCAACTACAACACCTTCGCCAAGCTCTGTGATGCGAAGATTGTCACCATACCCAGCGACATCAAGACCGGCTTTGCCCTGCCCCCCATCGAGGAGTTCGAGAAAGTCATCACGCCCTACACGCGCGCTATTATGATTTGCAACCCCAACAACCCCACGGGTTACCTCTACACCCACGAGGAGTTGCTGAAGGTGGCCGGCCTGGTGAAGAAGTACGACCTCTACCTCTTCGCCGACGAAGTCTATCGCGAGTTCTGCTACGACGGCAACAAGCACTTCAGCGTCATGCAGCTCGAAGGCCTGGAGCGCAACACCATACTGTTCGACTCCGTGTCGAAGCGCTACAGCGCCTGCGGTGCCCGCGTTGGCTGCATGGTGACCCGCAACAGCGAGGTCTACGCCATCGCCATGCGTCTGGCACAGGCCCGCCTGTCGCCCCCGTCGTTCGGCCAGTTCTTCGGCGAAGCCGCCGTCGACACCCCGCAGGAATACTTCGACGCCGTGCAGGCCGAGTATGTGGCCCGCCGCAATGTGGTGGTCGAAGGCGTCAACAAAATACCCGGATGCTTCTGCCCCATGCCCAAGGGCGCTTTCTACACGGTTATCGACCTGCCGGTCGACGACAGCGACCGCTTCTGCCAGTGGCTGCTGACCGACTTCCAGTACAACGGCTCCACCGTCATGCTGGCTCCGGCCACCGGATTCTATGTCAATCCGGAAAACGGCCGCCATCAGGCCCGCATCACCTACTGCCTCTGCATAGAGGACCTCAAGGCTGCCATGAAATGCCTCGAAGAGGCTCTGAAGGTCTATCCCGGACGTCTGCCCATCAAGAAGAGCGCAGCCAAGAAGGCCGCCGCTCCCGCCGCACCGGCCAAGAAAGCCGCTGCCAAAAAGAACACAGCTAAAAAGAAAGCATGACGCGCGAAGAAAAACGCAACAATGTGATATGCTCCTGCATCCAACAGCAGGAGCATATTGCTTCTGTGGCCAAGCAAGAGATGGACTCGGCCCAGCAGCAGAGCAACGACTACGGTGCCAACGTCGACCGCTACGATTCCTACCGCACCAAAATGATGAGGTCGAGAGATATGTATGCCAGGCAGTTGAGCAATGCCTTGGCGGGCATACGCCACCTGCAAGACCTGCTCAGGGAACCACCCCATGAGGTGGTGGAGCATGGGGCCGTGGTGGTTACCGACCGCCAGAACTTCCTGCTTTCCATCGGTGCCGGCAAGTTCATGGTGGGCAACCAGGTCTTCTTTGCCATCAGCGCCCAGACACCCATCTACGCCGCTCTTCGTGGCAAGCATGTGGGCGATACGCTGGTCTTCAACGGCCAGAGCCAGACAATCAAAGAAATCTACTAATTTAATAAAAGGAAGTGAACTCATGAGCAAGGTCGCCGTACTCCTGCCGTGCTACAACGAGGCGAAAACCATAGGCAAGGTGGTGCACGATTTTCGCGAGGTGCTGCCAGAGGCCGACATCTATGTCTACGACAACAACTCGACCGACGGCACGTCGGAGCAGGCAGCCGCGGCGGGCGCCATCGTGCGGCGCGAGCGGGAGCAGGGCAAAGGCAACGTCATCCGGCGCATGTTCCGCGAGATAGACGCCGACTGCTATATCATGGCCGACGGCGACGACACATACCCGGCCCACCATGCACCACAGATGGTCGACCATGTGCTCAACAATCAGGCCGACATGGTCATCGGCGACCGCCTTTCGTCTACATATTTCATCCAAAACAAGCGTCCGTTCCACAACAGCGGAAACCGTCTTGTGCGCAGTCTGATTTGCCACCTTTGGCACACCAATGTCAAAGACATCATGACCGGCTACCGTGCTTTCAGCCGCTCGTTTGTCAAGCTTTTCCCTGTGATGAGCGGACAGTTCGAAATAGAGACCGAGATGACAATCCATGCCCTCGACAAACGTTTCCGGATTGTAGAGATACCTATCGATTATCGTGACCGGCCTGAAGGCAGTGTCTCGAAGCTCAACACTTTCAGCGATGGCGCCAAGGTTCTCCGCACTATCGTCTCACTCTTCAAAGAGTACCGACCCATGCGCTTCTTCGGTTGGCTGGCAGTGCTGCTGGCTGTGGTGGCTGTAGCGTTGTTCGTTCCGGTGCTGTTGGAATACTTCGATACGGGGCTTGTACGTCGTTTTCCCACTCTTTTTGTTTCCCTCTTTCTTTTCTTGGCTGCTTTGCAATCACTCTTCACAGGCCTTTGCCTCGATGTGATGGTGGAGAAAGACCGTAAGCAGTACGAACTTCGCCGTGTGAGTTTCGGCTCTTAGCGTGGGTGCAGGTTGTCTCCTGCTCCGTCGTATTTCAGTAACGTACCAGTAGAATCTTTCCCAACGAGGCCTCGATAGCTCCAGGGGCGTCGAAGCGGGTGCGGGCTGCGCTGTCGTCGATGGCGGCCCAGGGCAGGGTCTCGCATAATGGCTGTCCCTCTTCCGAGGGGTCGGTGGGCACCAGATAGCATGGCCCCCAGCCGAGCAGCGGTATCTGTTGGTACTCGCGCGTGCGGTTGGGCAGTGGCAGGTCGGCAGGGTAGGGGAGCTTCTTGTCGAACTTCGCCTTGCTGCACTTCGGGGCGCTCACCTCGAAATGGGTGCAGATGTCGTTGCTCACCAGGCGGAAACGGCCTGTGCTGTCGCTGTAGGTGTTCATGCCTACGCTCCAGTCTTCGTTCCATCCACGGATTACGGCACCCTCGATGGGGTTGCCCTCGTTGTCGACCACCTGTCCTGTGGCAGCCACGTTCTCATAGGCAAGCATGTTGTAGTAGTTGACCGGCGGCAGGTAGTCTTCTTCCATATCGGTGCCGAAGCAAATGATGGGGATTGTCTTGACGAAGTTGGCAGCAGGTTTGGCTTTGCCATTGCTGTCGCGTAATCCTGTGTACTGAGCCTCGAAGTTGACGCCTTCGGGGCAGTCTTGGAACTCCCACCAACCGTAGCCTGCGGCTCCGTGCTCTTTGGCGTAGCGGTAGGTCTCCCACATGAAGGCTGCCTGGTTGTGGTAGGGTACGCTGTCGCCGTCGGCGGGCAGGCCTGTCTCGCCCACCATCCAGGGCTTATGGCAATAGTGGCTATACCACCACATCTCGGCCTGCACACGCAGGGGGTGGTAGGTGTGCATCTCGATGAAGTCAACCGGTAGCATTGCGGGGTCCCATTCGAAGACCTCGATGGGTTCGGCTGTGGCCACGGTGAAAAGTTGGTGGGGTGCGTTCTCGCGCACCAGTTTTCTCCATTGGCATACGATGTTGGCGGCGTCTGTCTTGTCGCGGTCGGGCTCTGGGTCGAAATAAAGAGGCTCGTTCATGAGGTCGTAGGCCCAGAGAGCGGGCAGGTCGGCCAGCCTTCGCATAAGGCCGATGGTGTACTCCTGCCAGTAGCCTTCAAAGGGTGGCTTGATGAGGAGCATTACGCGTAATCCAGCCGAGTCGGCCTGCTGTACCATGCGGCGTGTGGCGGCATACATGGCTGCGGTGTCGCCGCCGGGGTTCATCACGTCGAGGCACACCCTCACGGAGTTGAAACCCCACGAAGCGATGGTGTCGAAGTGCTCTACTATGCCGCTGCCGGTATACCATTGCGCTGGCACCACTTCGCCATTCTTGATGAATGCCTTGTAGTTGAGCATCATCGGGAACCATATTTCGCCATCCAGAACAAAGTGTTCGCCCTCGACACCCACATAGCCCGGTGCCGGTGTGGGGCCGTCGTCGCATACCGTGCAGCTGTCTTTGCTGCCTGTGTTGCATCCGGTAAGGAGAATGAGAAATCCCAGTAACAGATATTTGTTTTTCATCGTATACCTTGTTTTGCAGCTTCGTAGTCCGGCCAGTCGAGCAGGTCCCAAAAGCGCTCTGAATGATGTTTGTGTCCGAAGGAGTCGAAGTAGGCCGCGCGTGTCATTGCGTCGTAGTGTATGGCTTCGTGCTTGTACTGTTTGTAGTGGAAGAATGAGAGATAGGATACCGCCGCGAAGAGAACGAGAACGGCCCATCGCACGAATGCTTTGCGGCTGAATGTCCATTCGAGGAACGCCGCCATCGGCACTGCCAGCAAGCCATAGCAGTCGACCATCGACCGTTGGCCGAAGCATCCGCCGTACCACCAACACCACCAGCACATTAGCACATAAAGGTCGAGAGTGAGAAAGACGACCGTTGGCCAGAAAAAACGCCGATGGTTTTTCCATAGAGGTATGAGTCCTATGATGGCAAATATCATCACCGGTGTGTATGTCAGCCAGCCTTTGCGGAAACCGAAAATTCCTTCGAGCAGCTTGGGCTGCGTCCAGAAGAAACGTTCGTTGTTGGTGTAGGAATAGAAGAAAAGGTGTCCGGTCATGTAGTGCCAATACATCATCTGGGGCACCCACACCATCACGGCTGCGCCTGCCATGGCGAGCACTTTGGGCCATTGCCCAAGATAGAACCGCACCTTGTCGCCGATGCCTTTCCATGTGGTTATGCCGTAGAGCAGGAAGTAGAGCAGTACCAGAACATCGGTCGGGCGGATGAGTGATATCAGTCCTATGTTCAGGCCCACGGCCACAGTGTTCCACCACGACGGGCGGCTGTGCCATCGCTCGGTCTGATAGAGGAAAATGCAGATGAGACCGAAGAGAAATCCGTGTGAGTAGGGCGCTTCGGCGGTGCTGTACCACAAGAGGTTGGTTGCAAACACCGTTACGCCGATGACAATCGCTGTCACCGCTTCCGAGAAATGGGCCAGCAGTACTTTTCGCAGGTAGATGCATCCGACGACGACCCAAAACACGCATGCCAGTATGAGGGCCAGGGCGTAGGGCTGGCTGAATCCGTCGGCCTCGTATCCCAGCGGCTCGGCTACGGCGTGGGCCACAAGGAAGAACGGGCAATAGAGCATGCTCAGACCCATGGTGGTCTTGATCAGAAGGTCGCCGTTGGGCAACGTCTCGGGCCAGTAGTGGTCGCTGAAAATGTATCGGTCGGGGTCTTCTTTGGCAAACGACAGGCTGATGTCGCCTTCGGCAAAGACCGCCGGCAGGTAGGAGTAGAAGTTGATTACATCCCACTCGATCACTTTTTCGGGTGTGCGGTAGCGCCCGGAGTCGAACACGTTTACGAACAGAACCACGGCGATGATGGTTACCATTATCGCGCTCAGGCTTGGTTTGCGGTTCTTTTTCATGATTGCCGATATGTGGAGGAAAGAAAAGAGTGTGAGAGGACTGTTGAGCCCTTTCACACTCTTTGCTGTTTCAGGCGTTTAGTAGCCGAAGATTTCGTCGAGCGACAGCTTCTTCACCTTGCCGAACTTGCTCAGGGCACCAAAGTCCATCTCGCTCTCCTTGCCGAGGATGAGGTAGGCTTTCTTCTGGCCCTTGATGTGCTTCTGCTGGAAGCCGACGAGATCCTGCATCGTCATCTTTTGGTAGGCCTGGAAGTTCTGCTTGCGCAGAGGCTCTTTCCAGCCCATCTGCTCGCAGTTGAGGTAGGCGCTGATGATGCCGAACTTGGTGGTGCGGGCGGTGCGGCTGCTGGCCAGCAGGGCGTCTTTGGCCAGGCGGAAGTTGGCCTCGGCGCGCGGCATGTCGTCGAAGAGCTCCTCATAGGCGTTGAGGGCGTCGAGCAGCTTGTCGTTCTGGGTTATGACGTTGGCGCTGTTGAAGAAGTAGCCGTCTTTGTCGCTACCATAGGTGTAGTTGCTGCTGGCGCTGTAGGCGAGGGAGCGTTTTTCGCGCATCTCCTGGAAGACGAGGGCGTTCATCGAGCCGCCGAAGTATTCGTTGAAGAGGTTCATGCCGGGCACCTGGGCGGTGTTGAAGTGCTCGCCGCGGAAGTACTCGGTGACGTAGGTGTTCTTGGCGTCGTAGTTGACGAAGAGCACCTGGTTTTCGTTGACTGCCTGCGGCTGGTAGACCTTGTTGGCGGGCACGTCCTTGGTGGGCTTCACAGTGTGTATTTTGTTGACGGCGGCGGTGGCCTCCTTGAGGGTCAGCGGGCCGTAGTAGAGCACGCGGTGCTTGTACTGGAAGAGGCCGTGCAGGGCGTCGGTGAGTTGCTTGGCGGTGTAGGCGCGCAGCTCGGCGTTGCTCTCGTTGGTCTCTTTGATGTACTCTTCGCCATAGATGCCGTAGGTGTTCAGTGCGCGGAAGGCGGCGCGCTGGTTGGTTTTGTTGTCGGTGCGGCCCTTGATGGCGCGTTCCACGAGCATCTGCAGGGCCTCGTCGTTGGGCTGGCAGGTGGCCATCACTTCTTCGACCAGGGCCATGGCTTTCTCCATGTTCTCGGCCAGACCGCTGACGCTGACGGTGACGGTGCGGCCACCGACGCTGATGCCCCACGAGCATGCCAGCTTGTAGAATTCTTCCTGCAGCTCTTCGGCTGTGTGGCGCTCGGTGTTCAGATAGTCGACCAGGTCGGATGCCAGGTCGATGGTCTTGTCGGCAGTGGAGCCGAACTCAAAGCGGTACTGCAGGTTGAAGGTGCCGTTCTCCTTGTTCTGCACATAGAGCACCTCGCTGCCGTTGGCTGTCTTGCCTTTCTGGAGGTCTTTCTTGAAGTTCACAAACTGCGGTTGGATGGGCTTGGCCTTGGCGGCGTCGGCCTTGATGCTGGCCAGGAAGGGGCTCTCGTTGTCGCGGCTGACGTAGATCGGGGTGATGGCGGGCTTCTGCACCTTGGTCACAGGGTCGGGGGTGTCCTGATGCTTGTAGACGATGACGTAGTTGTTGTCTTTGCAGATGCGGTTGGCAAAGTCCACGATGTCTTTTTTCGTGATTTTGGCCAGCTCGTTGATTTCGTTGCATACATCGCCCCAGTTGCGGTGCTCCACGAAGGCGTAGGCCATCTGGCTGGCGCGGCTGTTGTTGCTCTCGGCCTGCTTCATGATTTGGAGTTTCAGCTGGTTGATGCTGGCCTCGATGAGGCTTTCGTCGAATTTGCCCTGCTTCACCAGTTCGAGCTGCTCAAGCAGCAGGTCGCGCAGCTGGCCGAGGCTCTGGCCCTGGGTGGGGCGGCCGCCGAGCATGAAGGCTGCATAGTCGTTGAGGGTGTAGGTGCCGGCATAGGCGCCGAGGCAGAGCTGCTTCTGGTTGAGGTTGAGGTCGATGAGGCCGCACGAGCCGTTGTTGAGCACCATCTCCATGGCCTGGGCCAGGAGGGCGTCGCGGCTGCCGTTGCCCTCCTCGATGCGGAAGGCGATGGTGAGGTTGGCCGGGTCCTGACCGTTCACCAGGCGGATGATGGGGCTGGTGATGGGCTCCTCTTTCACCTTGGTGAAGGCGGGCACCGTGCCGGGCTTCCAGCTTCCGAAGTATTTGTCGATAATCTTAATCACCTCGTCGGGGTTGAAATCGCCGGCCATAGCCACGCACATGTTGTTTGGCACGTAGTAGGCGGCATGGTACTCGCGGATGTTCTTCATCGAGGGATTCTTCAGGTGCTCTATGGTGCCGATGGTGGTCTGCTGGCCGTAGGGGTGGTGGGGGAAGAGGGCGGCCATCATGGTCTCGTTGACGCGGCGGTTGTCCTGCGCCATGCCGATGTTCTTCTCCTCGTAGACGGCCTCGAGCTCGGTGTGGAACAGACGCAGCACCAGGTTCGGGAAGCGGT
Organism: Bacteroidales bacterium; assembly: GCA_045591485.1. Taxonomy (GTDB): domain Bacteria; phylum Bacteroidota; class Bacteroidia; order Bacteroidales; family P3; genus Colimorpha. The sequence continues at coordinate 10,145 of JAZNSV010000202.1, forward strand.
CGCCCTGCACCTTGGCCCACTGCTCCACCTGGTTGGCGGGTATGTTCTCCACATACATCGTGTAGTCGTTGCTGGTGAAGGCGTTGGTGCCCTCGCTGCCGATGGCGGTCATGCTCTTGTCGTACTCGTTGGCTATGGCTATGGTCGAAGCCACATAGCTTATCGAGTCAATCTGATGGTAGATGGCGGCGCGGGCGGCCTCGTTGGTCGTCTTGCGGTACACCTCGTAGAGGTCTTCGATTTTCTGCAGCTCCACTTTCTCGCGCTCCCAGTCGGTGGTGCCCAGCTGGTGGCTGCCCTTGAAGAGCATGTGCTCCAGGTAGTGGGCCAGGCCGGTGGTCTCGCTCGGGTCGTTTTTCGAACCCGCACGCACGGCGATGTAGGTCTGGATGCGCGGGGCGTCTTTGTAGACGCTCAGAAACACCTTCAATCCGTTGCCGAGGGTGTACTCGCGCACCTGGAGCGGGTCGTTCGGGTAGGTTTTGTACTCATACTTTTGTGCGTTGGCGCTGCCCACAGACACAATCATCGCGGCAACGAAGCACATGGCGGTAAATAATCTCTTCATTTTCTGTATGTTATTTTGTTTGTTTTCCTTTGGTGTCTTCAACGTGTATTTCTCCTAACGTCGTTTTGTCGTTTTTATTGTGTCAGGGTCTCATTTTCGTCTTTTTGGCATATTTTTGTCTCATCCGGTAGTGCATATCAACGATACATCAACGATATATCAACGATATTTCAACGATTACGATCGTTGAAATATC
>JAZNSV010000203.1:0-2773 GCA_045591485.1 Bacteroidales bacterium
GTGATGTGGAGTTTGATAGCGCAGCTTCAGCGTGTCGGCAAGGCCCGAGGGGTCGGCAAGCACCAGCAATGCAGAATCCTTGCTCTCGTCGGCAAACCAGGCATGGAGCGTGTCGCCGCCGCTGCCAAGGCGCACAACGAGGCTGTCGCCCGTGAGCGAGGGCTGCTGCATGGGCAGCACTGTGCTCACCACGACATGGCCCTTGGAGACAAACTCGGCCTTGAGCAGCCGCTGCACTCGACGGTCGGGTGCAGAAACGCGCAGCGTGGGCATCGCGCTGCTGTCGACGGCGGTGTCGGCAACAAAGAAAGCGGTGTCCCAGGCGGCGGCTTCAGCCGGGCCAAGGCGCAAGTCGCGGTTCTTGTCGTCGAAGGCCACGAGCCGATAGCGCCCGGCGGGAATATAGTGAAAAGCAAAGCGACCCTGGCGGTCGGTGCGGGTGACGTAGTCGGGCTGGGCAAAACGGGCTATGGTGTCTGTGCTGTCGGCATCGAAGCGCTCTTGGCGATAGGCCATGACACTGAGGCTTTCGGCCCAAGGCTTGCCGCTGCGGGCGTCGGCGACCACACCGGCCAGCATCAGGGTGTCCATCTGCGAACCGGTGGAGAAGACATATTCGAAGCTGGGCAGAAGATTGCCCTCGGTGTAGTCGGCCACGGCATCCTTGAACTGGAAGAGGTAGGTGGTGTTGGGCAGCAGGGTGTCGGTCCACGATACCTGCACGCCACGGCCTTTGACTGTGTACTCCGGCTTCTGCTTCAGCGGAGGCGACACAAGGACGTTCTCGTTGGCATTTTTGAGCACCACATATTCGTCAAACTCCACATAGAAACCCTGCCGGTCGAAGTTGCGGAGCGCATTGGCCGGTTTGGAGCCAACGGCCACGGGGGGCTGCACGTCGCGCGGGCCGCCCGACGGGTAGCCCTGTTTGGCGCACGACGCGGCCAATACGGCGAAAACAGAAAAGAGAAAAACGGGAAGATTTCTCATTTTTGCCTCATCCAAAGAGTTCGTTGAGTTCGCGGTGCATGGCGTCGAGGGCCTCGTCGACCGGCGAATGCTGCGCGGCCGAGGCAAAGATGCTGGCGGCCAGGCGTGTGGGGTCGGTTTCGGCATTGAGGCTCACGGCCGAGCTGTTGACGAGGTTGATCATCTCGTCTTTGGCTTCGCGGATGCTTGCCCAGAGGGCCGGGCTCAGGTAGACCTGCTGCGAGAGGTTGTGTTCCCACTCGTCGCGTATGTTCTTGGTCATTACGCCCTGCAGCAGGCGGAGATCCATTCCGGGCTGATAGCAGCGCAGCACGAGGCTGTTGGGGCTGATGCGTTCGAGGAAGAGGGCCATGCGTTCGTAGGCTTGCAGGCGGATGGGGGTGACCACACGCAGTGTCTCGGCGCGCTCGTCCATCTTCATTTGCAGCAGTTGCTCTTTCTGTCTGCCATCGAGCCAACGCTTGACCAAACGATAGAAAATCCAGCCGCTGAGGGCCAGGGTGCCGAGCACGGCGACAACCAGGAGAATGAAAAACAAGATTGCAATCTTCATATTTCGTTGTGTTTATGTTGCGATTAGGGGTTATCGCTGCATCAAGCGGTCTACCAGCTGTTTCACTCCACGCGTGGCCACATCGGTGATGAACTCGACCTTACGGCTGACGGACACTGCCTTGGGGTCGACCACATAGCACTCGGCCTGTCGCGGCACATAGTGGATGAGGCCTGCAGCGGGATAGACCACCATCGAGGTGCCGACGACGATGAAGATGTCGGCCTGGCTGCAGAGCTCGGCAGCGGGTTCGATATTGGGCACCGCCTCGCCGAACCACACGATGTGCGGACGCAGCTGGGTGCCGTCGGGTGCCAGGTCGCCGAGGTTGATGTCGCGGTTGCCCACCTCGACGATGAGGTCGGGGTTGACGTCGGAACGGCCTTTGCCAAGCTCGCCGTGCAGGTGGAGCACATGGCTGCTGCCGGCACGTTCGTGCAAGTCGTCGATATTCTGGGTTATAATCTGCACGTCGTACTTCTGCTCGAGGCGCACCAGCTGGCGGTGGGCCTCGTTGGGCTCGACGGTGTAGAGCTGGCGGCGGCGCTCGTTGTAGAAGCGCAGCACCAACTCGGGATTGCGCTCGTAGGCTTCGTGGGTGGCCACATCCTCGACGCGGTAGTGCTCCCAGAGTCCGTCGCTGTCGCGGAATGTGCTTATGCCGCTTTCGGCGCTGATGCCTGCTCCTGTGAGTATTACGACCTTTTTCATCTTGATGCGTGATTTATTCGAACTGCAAAAATACACAAAAAAAACGACATACCGGGCGTTTTTATTTTGTTGACCAAATAAAAAAATCACTTTCCACCTGACGTGCAGGGGCATCCCCGACCGCAGCTCTCTCACCACCCGGCCGCAGGCAAAGCTATGTCGGCAGACCGAATGGCTCGCCGCAGGCCCTTTCGCGGATCGCCCCACCCCACCCTTTCGGGGCTGTACCGACAGCGGCAAACACCCTCTGCCAGCACTCTTTCTGCAACGCTTTCGGCTGTTTTGTTGCACAGACGAATTTTTTTTCTTGGCAGAACAAAAAAATGTTTGTATATTTGCAAACGGGACCAGGAGAGAACCCCCAGATGCAATACGCTGAATATTAGCATCATTATCTGTACCCATTCAGCCGTTGTACGATACATGTACGATATATGTACGATACTTGTACGATTGGCAAACGTACAAGTATCGTACATATATCGTACATGTATCGTACAACGGCTGAAGATGAAGAGT
>JAZNSV010000204.1:0-1910 GCA_045591485.1 Bacteroidales bacterium
CGACGACGGCGTGCTGACCGACGGCATAGGCCGCAAAGTAGACTTCAAGAACACCATCATCATCATGACCTCGAACATCGGCAGCCGACAGCTGAAGGACTTCGGCGTGGGCGTAGGCTTCAACACCGCCGCCCGCGAAGCCGAGAAATCGCAGATGCAGCGCGATGTCATAGAGAAAAGTCTGAAAAAAGCCTTCGCACCCGAGTTCATCAACCGCATCGACGACATCATCTACTTCAACTCGCTCAAGCGCGAAGACATACACAAGATTATCGACATCGAGCTGCGCGGTCTCTTCGGCCGCATCCGCCAGATGGGCTTCGAGGTAGAGATGGACGAGAAGGCCAAAGACTTCCTTGTGAGCAAAGGCTGGGACGAGCAGTATGGTGCGCGTCCGCTGCGCCGCGCCATACAGCGCTACGTAGAGGACAACCTGGCCGACGAGATAATCAAGGCCGACATACTGCCGGGCGACACCATACGCATCACAGCCGACGAGGACAAGATAAGCTTCGACATAGAGAAGGGAGAAACGTCGAAACAACTCGACGAGGCCTTCAACGCCGAGCCCGAACCCATCGGATGACCTCATCGGTCCACGGACCGAAGACGGTTTGTCCGGTGAAATGAAACAGATATGAACTGAAACCGCCGATGTTGTACTCAATCAACATCGGCTTTTCTTTTTCTGTCATGGCGATGTCGAGTGCCAGGAGGTGATGGTCTTTTACGGCGCCGGCCACCTGGACGGCGAGCGCAAGCACAGCATCCCAATTGGGTACAACCAGCTGTTCGCGGCCGAGGTCGACACCGTTCCACACCGACGAGCGTTCGCCGAAGCGGGCGAAGAAAGTGTCGGCCAAGGCTCCGGTGGCGACATCGATTCCCACAAAGCGTCCACCAGCGACGATATTGTCGACCACCGCTCCCTCGGCACCAACACGAAGCACGGCGGCGGTGACGTGAGCATGTCCGTCGGCGACAGAGCGGTATACGGCCAGCCGTATGGTGCATACCGCCGTGGAGCAAAGGCGGCTCATAAACGGATGCTGCGCAAGGCATTTCTGCAGCACGAAGTCGCTGCCATAGGATTGCAGCCAGCTGTCGGAAAGCACAACACCTCCTGACGAGACATAACGCTCCCCCACCCTGTCGAACCGCATGATGCCTTCGCCGCACGAGCGGTCGACCGACGGCTTTATTATGAGTGGATAGCTGACAGAATCGAGCGGGCAGCGGTACACGACAGGGCCGCCGCCGCTGCGCGAAGCCACAGTGGCAGGCAGCAACGAAGGATCCACATATTCGGCAAAGCGGTTCTTGTCTTCGTATTTCAACCACAGCTCGGGCGGGTTGAGACACGGTTCGACAACATTGCGCAACAGGTCGAAGGGGATGATGTCGGGCGTGGGGCCGCAATAGCGGCTGTAGAGCCGATAGTTGTAGGGATCGACCAAAGGCGACAACAGGCACCAGCGCTCCATATACTGCCGCTCCCCCTCAGCCTTACCGCCAGGCACACCGTTGCGCCACATCTGCTTCCGATGGTGCCAACGGTAGTAGAGGTGGTCGTAGAGGACGTCGCCAGCGATTATGCGGAGAGGGTTCATTTAAAGTTTAAAGTTTATAGTTTTAAGTTTTAAGTTTTAAGTTTAAGGTTTACTGTTTAAGGTTTAAGGTTTACGGTTTACGGTTTATAGTTTAAAGTTTTAAGTTTATAGTTTAAAGTTTATAGTTTAAAGTTGATAGAGTCTTTTGAGGCTGTAGAGACGCGGCGTGCCGCGTCTGCATTTTTTAGTTGGGAGGTATTAGTTGGTAGTGGAAAGTGGAAAGTGGAAAGTTAAAAGTCAATAGTTAAAAGTCAATAGTTAAAAGTCAATAGTTAAAAGTCAATAGTTAAAAGTCAATAG
>JAZNSV010000205.1:0-17835 GCA_045591485.1 Bacteroidales bacterium
TGAAGTATCGTTGATATGCACTACCGGAGCAGGATGAAACGGGGCGCAGATATGATAAAAAAAAGCATTTGCCACACAATAAACGGGCTGTGGTTGCGTTAAAGGATTTGGAAAATTTAAAGTGATGACAATATGAAAAAGCTGATTTTCATCTTGATGGCTGTGGCATCCACGATTGGTGCGTCTGCACAGGCGGAGCGCACGAGCGGTGCGGTGGATACCGGCGATTATGTTTTTGCCGTGGTGGAGCAGGACCCTGAGTTTGAAGGCGGCATGGAGGGCTTGTACCAGTATCTGGCCACGAGCATAAAATATCCGGCCGATGCGCGCAAGGAGAAGGTGCAGGGCCGTGTGTTTGTGAATTTTGTGATTGAAAGGGACGGGACGGTGAGCAATGTGAAGGTGGTTAGGAGTCCGGACGAGCGTTTGGGCAAGGAGGCGGCGCGAGTGGTGGAGGCTATGCCGAAGTGGAAGCCCGGCCGCCAGAATGGCAAGAAAGTGCGGGTGCTGTATACCCTGCCGATCAACTTCAAACTTTGAGGGTTAGTGGTCAGTGCGTCTGGTATCAAAAAATAAGAGATAGATAGATTAGTCTGTAGAGACGCGGCGTGCCGCGTCTGGTATCAAAAAAAAGGAGATAGATGGATTAGTCTCTAGAGACGCGGCGTGCCGCGTCTGGTATCAAAGAAAAATACGAGATAGATTGGTCTGTAGAGACGCGGCGTGCCGCGTCTGGTATTTTAAGAAAAAAGAGATTGATAGATTAGTGGTCATAGGTTAAAGGTTTGGTTTACATATTAACGATTTAAAAAATGAAAATCATCATATTAGGTACAGCATGGCCCTACCGCGGCGGATTGGCAGCGTTCAACGAGCGTCTGGCCCGGCAGCTGCAGTCCGAGGGGCACGAGGTGGAGATTGTGACTTTCACCTTGCAGTATCCGTCGTTTCTTTTCCCCGGGAAGACGCAGTATAGCGACGAGCCCACGCCTAAAGATTTGAAGATCGTGCGCAAGCTCAACGCCATCAATCCGTTGAGCTGGATTGCCACTGGGCGGTATATCCGCAAGCAGCGGCCCGACCTGCTGATTACCAAATTCTGGCTGCCGTTTATGGCTCCGGCCCTTGGCACTGTCAACCGGTGTGCCAAGGGGAGCTGGAAGAGTGAGTCTGGTGAGCGCATGACGACGCGCCGGATTTCGATACTGGACAATCTTGTGCCGCACGAGAAGCGCCCCGGCGACAAGCTGTTTGCGCGCTATTTTGTGGGTTCTGTCGACGGCATGGTGGCCATGAGCCGCTCGGTGCTGGCCGATGCCGACCTGTTCGACCCGAAGCACCGCAAGCCGCGTGCTTTCTGTCCGCATCCGCTCTACGACCACTACGGCGACACCATCTCGCGCAGCGAGGCGCTGAAGCTGATTGGTTTGGACGAAGAGCATCGCTATGTGCTTTTCTTCGGCTTCATACGCGACTACAAGGGGCTTGACCTGCTGCTGGACGCTATGGCCGATGAACGGATGGAGCGGCTGGGAGTGAGGCTGATAGTGGCCGGCGAGTTCTATGGTGACGCGAAACCCTACCACGAGCAGATTGCGCGTCTGGACATAGGCAGCCGGGTGGCGCTACACACCGACTTCATTCCGGACCACGAGGTGAACCGCTATTTCTGTGCGGCCGACCTGGTGGCGCAGCCCTACAAGACGGCGACGCAGAGCGGGGTGACTCAGATAGCCTTCCACTTCGAGCGGCCGATGTTGGTGACCAATGTGGGTGGATTGCCGGAGATTGTGCCCGACGGCAAGGTGGGATTTGTGGTCGAGCCCGACGCACAGCAGATAGCCGACGCCATAGTGCGCTACTTCGACGAAGATTGGAAGCAGCGGCTGACGGAGGGCGTGCGCCAGGAGAAGCAGAAGTACCTCTGGACCAATATGACTCAAACCATATACAGTTTGAAATGGTGATTTTTAAAGTTAAAAGTTAAAAGTTAAAAAATAAAAGTTTAATACCGTCGGCTGCACATTTGTCTTAACTTCTTAACTTCTCGAATTCTTAACTTCTAAAAAAAATAGAACAAAAAATAAAGCACTATGATAATCAGAAGCAAAGCGCCCCTGCGACTGGGGTTGGCGGGCGGCGGCACTGATGTGAGCCCCTACAGCGACCTTTACGGTGGCGCCATATTGAACGCAACGATAAGCATGTATGCCTATACCACCATCGAGCCCACCGACGACGGGCGCGTGGAGTTTCTGGCTCCTGAGAAGGGGCTGCACGAGGTGTACGACAATGCGATGGAGGTGGACACCGATGGTTACTTCATCCTGCACAAAGGTGTGTACAACCGCATAGTGAAGCAGTTCACGCACAAGCCGTTGTCGCTGCGCATCTCGTCGTTTGTCGATGCACCGGCCGGCAGCGGACTTGGCACATCGTCGACGCTGGTGGTGTCGATTCTGGGTGCATACGTGGAGTGGTTGAAGCTGCCGCTTGGCGAATACGACATAGCACGCCTGGCCTACGAGATAGAGCGCGTGGACCTTGGCCTGGCCGGAGGCAAGCAGGACCAGTATGCCGCCACCTTCGGCGGATTCAACTACATGGAATTCAATGGCGACAATGTGATAGTGAATCCGTTGCGTGTGAGACAGCGGTACATCGACGAGCTGAACCACAACCTGCTGCTCTATTGGACAGACACGTCGCATGTGAGCGCCGACATCATACGCGAGCAGCAGAAGAACGTGAGGGCCAAGAGAACGAAGAGCATCGAAAGCATGCACAAGCTGAAGGAGCAGGCCATGCAGATGAAAGAGGCACTGCTGAAGGGTCATGTGGCTGATATAGGCCGGATATTGAATTTCGGGTGGGAGCACAAGAAGCAGATGGCCGACAGCATCAGCAACCCGCATATTGACGAGATATACAACACCGCCATTGCGGCGGGTGCGTCGGGCGGCAAGATAAGCGGTGCCGGCGGCGGTGGTTTCATGTTCTTCTACTGCCCCGGGCTGACGCGTTTTGCCGTGAGAGAGGCGCTGTGCAAACTCGGCGGCGAGACCAAACGCTACGAGTTTACGCCCGAAGGACTCAAGACGTGGACGATTTAGTGGCAGTTGGTGATATACCTTGTATATGCCCGATGATATGTGGCCAAAATTTAAATTGAAAAACAATTATGAACAGAATACAGGAATCGATAGAACAGAGCATAGCCGTCAAACAACAGATATTGTCCGACGCTGATTTGATGCAGCGTGTGGAGCAGGCGGCAAAGATGATAGAGCGGTCGCTGCGAGCCGGTGGCAAGACGCATTTTTGCGGCAACGGCGGCAGCGCGGCCGACGCGCAGCATCTGGCAGCCGAGCTGAGCGGACGTTTTTACTTCGACCGTCCGCCACTGAACGCAGAAGCCCTGCATTGCAACACGAGCTATCTCACCGCAGTGGGTAACGACTACGGTTACGAATACATCTTCGCGCGCCTGCTGCGCGGCACCGCCAAGCGTGGCGACGTGCTTGTGGGAATCAGCACCAGCGGCAACAGCAAGAATATACTCGAAGCCTACAAGGTGGCACAGGAGATGGGTGTGGAAATCATTTCGCTCACTGGGGCGACAGGCGGCAAGATGAAGGATTTTGGCGGCCTGCTGCTCAATGTGCCGAGCACCGACACGCCGCGCATTCAGGAGAGCCACATCATGCTGGGCCACATCATCTGCGAACTGGTAGAAACCGCGATGTTCAAATGAGAGAAGCGGTTGTTTTGGCCGGAGGTTTCGGCACACGCCTGCGCAGCGTGGTGAGCGATGTGCCAAAGCCGATGGCACCGGTGGCGGGCAGGCCTTTCCTGGCCTACCTGCTCGACTGCATAGAGCGGCAGGGCTATGGCCACGTGGTGCTGGCCACAGGCTATATGCACGAGAAGGTTGAGGAGTGTTTCGGCCACCGATACCGCGGCATTTCGATAGACTATGCACGCGAGACGTCGCCCCTCGGCACGGGAGGGGCAATGCTCAACGCCTTGCAGCACTGCACAGAAGAGAGGATAACCGTATTGAACGGAGACACGCTTTTCCTGGTAGACCACGACGAATTGTGCCGATTGGCCGACGAGCGGGCTACGGGTTTGGCCATTGCGGTGCGCAGGGTGGAGGATGCGGGGCGCTACGGCAGCGTGGAAGTTGCCGCCGACGGACGCATCACCGCATTCCGCGAAAAGGACCCGTCGACAGGCCCGGGGCTGATCAACGGCGGCATATACAGACTGCATCGCAGCATCTTCGACGGATGGCGTTGCGGCCAGACGTTTTCGTTTGAGAAAGAGATTATGCAGAGCCGCTACCGCGAAGAGGCTTTCTACGCCTATGCCTCCGATGCCTACTTCATAGACATAGGCATACCCGACGACTATGCCCGTGCACAAACCGAACTGCCAACTTTATGAAAGCATTGTTTCTGGACCGCGACGGAGTGCTCAACGAGCTGCGTCGCAACGACTATGTGAAGAATCCCGACGAACTGGTGCTGCTTCCGGGAGTGGCCGAAGCAGTGGCACTTTGCAGGAAGCACTTCGACTATATCTTCGTGGTTACCAACCAGCAAGGCATCGGCAAGGGACTGATGACAGAAAGAGACCTGGAGGCGGTGCATAGCAAGCTGACCGGCAGCATAGCCGGCATAGACAGCATATATTTCTGTCCGGAGCTTGAAAGAATGCACAGTTTCATGCGCAAACCTAATATAGGCATGGCCATCCAGGCACGGCGCGAGCATCCTGGACTGAGGCTGAAAGATTGTGTGATGGTCGGCGACAGCATAACCGACATGCTTTTCGGCAGACGAGCCGGCATGAAGACGGTTTTGTTGGGCGACAATTCGGACTGCGCCACCGCAAAACCGTGGCTGGTTGACTATAGGTACAAGGATTTGGGGGAATACGCGCAAAGCCTTTAGCTTGCCACCCGCACGCGCGGGTCGAGCAGAGCGTAGAGGATGTCGGTGAGAATATTGATTACGACAAGCAGCACGCAGATAAAGAGAATGGTGCCCATGACGACGGGGAAATCGTATTTTTCGAGTCCGTCGACGATGACGACACCCATACCCTTCCAATCAAAGACATATTCGACAAAGACGGCACCTGCGAAGAGGGATGCAAGCCAACCCGAGGCGGAGGTGACGACGGGGTTGAGCGCATTGCGCAGGGCGTGGTGCACTATGACGCGGCGATGGCTTAGGCCTTTGGCGCGAGCGGTGCGTATGTAGTCTTGCGAGAGGGCTTCGAGCATGGAGTTTTTGGTGAGCTGAGTGAGGGTGGCGAGTGGGCGGATGCCGAGGGTCAGAGCCGGGAGAATGAGGTTTTTGAGGTCGATGTATTGGCCGCAGCCGTAGTCGTCGACAGAGTAGAGGTTGCCGAACATGTTGAGGTGGGTCCAGTCGGCCAGCACATAGGCAAAGAGCCACGCGATGAGGATGGCAGCGAAGAATGAAGGGAGCGACATGCCGAGGGTGCTGAGTACGAGGACAAGACGGTCGACCCAGCCGTCTTTGTGGAGAGCGGCCACGACGCCGAGAGTGATTCCAAGCAGAAGTGCAAAGAGCATGGCCACAACAGCGAGCAAGGCAGTCTGCGGGAAGGCGGCGGTTATGATTTCGCTGACGCGGCGCTGGCTCTGGTAACTGCGGCGGAGATAGGGCGCCTTGAGAACAAGGGTGGTGTTGCCGATGCTTGCAAGACGCAGGCAGGGGTCGTATTTTTCAGGAGCGAGATAGAAGTAGTGTTGCGGGTCGGAATTGTTGTGGAGCGAGAGTGGAAGCAGGTCGTTGAGGTAGTTGACGTACTGTAGGGCGACGGGGTTGTCGCGGCCGAGGTCGCGGTTGATGATGTCGATGCTTTCTTGGTCGGCACGCTGGCCGAGCATCATGCGTGCGGGGTCGCCGGGAAGGATGTTGAAGAGGAAGAATACAAGGGTAACCACCCCGAGGAGAACGAGGAGACCGTAGAGCAACCTTTTGGTGACGAAGCGCAGCATTTCAGAATTGTGAATTGTGAATTCAGAATTTAGAATTTAGAAAATTCATCTCAGTCCGTGGACAACGCTTTTCTTGGCGACAAAATCTTTGAGGTAGAGAGGCTCGAAGTAGGCAACATCCTCTACCCTGCCCTGCTGCAGTTTTTGTGCGGCGATGGTGGCCATGCCATCGGCAGCGACGACGAAGGTGTCGTCGAATTGTGCGTTGGGATGGCTGCCGAAGACGGACTTGGTTTTGGCGGCGCCGTCGCCGATGAAGACTATGGGACACTTGTCGAGCAAAGTTGTAAATTCCTGGAGGGCCGATGCATCTGATGAGTCGAAGATGTCGGCGTGTGTGTCGCGGACGATGTTGAGTTGGCCGTCGACAAGCATGGTGTAGCACTCCATGCGTCGGGCATCGATCATGGGACAGACGAGGCCATGATAATCGGGATGTTGCGAAAGATAGAGCGCGGCCATGGAAAGCAATGTGGGAACGGAGACGAGAGGACGATCGAGTGCGTAGCAAAGGCCTTTGGCGGTACTTACGCCGATGCGGAGACCTGTATAGCTACCGGGGCCAGCAGAGACGCAGACGGCGTCGAGCTGCGAGGGTTGCATGGCAAGGGAGCCGAGCATCTCGTCGATAAAGACTGTGAGCCTGGTGGAATGGGCGTTGGGTTCGGAAGAGGAGCGACGGTCGGCAATGCGGCCGTCGACAGAGATGGCCACAGAGCATACGGGCGTGGCGGTTTCTATAAGGAGTATGTTCATCGCATGTCGATTATTTCGACGTCGGGGTGGGCCGAGGGGTCGAAGGTGAATTGGGAAGCGGCGTTGGCTGTGCGCTTGAAATCTGAGACCACATAGACGTCGCGCGAGGAGTCGTACTTGTGGACTTCCATTCGGCGGAGAAGGCCGTCGGCCTCGTTGATGAAAAGTCGGATTTTGTGGTAGGCACGCGAAGAACGCGGCTGGAGGTCGACAACAGCAGAGCCGTCGTCATCGGTGCGGATATATTTGGCCTTGAAGTTTTTCTGATAGTTGGCCAACAGCCGACCTGGGTTGAGGAGGTCGATGTCGTCGTCGGAGAGGTTGTTGATAGCCACTTCGCGGGCAGTTTTGTTCCAGTGCCATACGGTGGTGCCGTCGGATATAAGTTCCTGGTCGGCGAAAGTCAGTCGGTATTTGCCTTTGTGGTAGCGCACCTGTGCCGACTGTGAGCCAATGTTTTTTCTCTGTGGGTCGAGGTTGGTGAGGGCAACGGTGAAGCTGACGTTCTGGTTGAATCGTGCGGCGGCTTTTTTGAGTGCTTCGGTAGCATTTTCGTCGAGCCGTCCCTGCGAGGCATGGGTGATCTGTGCCTGAGCATGGTTGAAGACAGCGAATTGTGCATGGAAGGCTATGCCGACGCAGATTAATATTCTGAGTGGTGGTTTCATGTGTTGGATGGATTTTTTTTAACGGTAAGAGAATCAGTGAAGCTTCATACCGATGATGTTCATGAATTCTTCCCTGGTCTTGGGGTCTTTCATGAAGGCGCCTGTGAAGTCGGAAGTGGTGGTGACAGAGTTCTGCTTCTGCACACCACGCATAGACATGCACATGTGCTGGGCTTCGATGACCACGGCGACGCCAAGTGGATTAAGGGTTTCCTGAATACAGTCTTTGATTTGCTTGGTGAGGCGTTCCTGCACCTGCAAGCGGCGGGCGTAGGCGTCGACGACACGCGGTATCTTGCTAAGGCCCACAATGGTGCCGTTGGGGATATAGGCGACGTGGGCTTTGCCGACGAAGGGCACCATGTGGTGTTCGCAGAGCGAATAGAGCTCTATGTCTTTGACAACGACCATCTGCTTATAGTCCTCATGGAACATGGCAGAACGGAGTATTTCCTTTGGGTCGAGGTCGTAGCCGTTGGTGAAGAAGAGCATGGCTTTGGCGATGCGTTCTGGACTTTTTATCAAGCCTTCGCGCGACGGGTCTTCGCCAAGCAGGCGGAGTATGGCCTTATAGTGTTCGGCCATCTCGGCGACACACTTTTCATCATATTTGTCTATTTTCAGATAACCTTTTTCGCACATATCATTAAGTACTGTTATTACTATTCAACTTGCAAAAGCAGCCCTTTGAGATATTCGCCCTCTGGATGGTGGATGGAGACGGGATGGTCCATAGCGTGGGGCAGCTGACGGACGATGCGCACGCGACGGCGGGCGTTCATGGCGGCGGTGAAGACCATGGTCTGGAAGTCCTCCTTGCTGACGGCCTGGCTGCAGGAGAAAGTCATCAGCAGGCCACCGGGTGCAATCTTCTCCATGGCACGCTGGTTGATGGAGCGATAACCCTTAAGTCCGGCTTGCAGCGAACGGTGGTTTTTGGCAAAGGCAGGCGGGTCGAGGATGATAAAATCGAACCCTCGTGCATAGTCTCCTTTCTCAATGGTATTCAGATATTCGAGCACATCGGCAGCGACACCGCGATGCGATACATCGGAGCCAAAGTTCAGCTCTACATTACGTTCACAAAGAGCAATGGCCTTTTTGCTGATGTCCACGGTTTCGACATAGTCGGCACCACCCTTCAGGGCTGCCAACGAGAAGCCTCCGGTGTATCCGAAACAGTTGAGAATGCGGCGGTCTAAGGCGAGCTGCTGGACGAGGGCGCGGTTTTCGCGCTGATCGATGAAAAAGCCAGTCTTCTGCCCTTCATAGAAATTCACGGTCAGACGTATACCATTTTCCAGAACCTCTTTTTCCGCAGTATCCTCACCCCATATAACGCCGTCATGCACACCGCCACCAGGGACGGTGGCGCTGCTCTTGTCGAAGACAGACCGGAGCGGGTAGCCGTGATACGTTTGCAATTCGTGCACAAACAGCTCTGCCAGCACAGGCAGCAGGCGGTGCATGCCCACGGAATGGGCTTGCAACACCAGGACGCCGTTGTACCAGTCGGCCACAAGACCAGGCAAATAATCGCCTTCGGCATGGACAAGCCGAAAGACATTGGTTCGTTCGTTGCCGAAGAAACCGAGTGTCACACGATAGTTCACGGCGGAATGGATGCGACGACGAAGAATCTCTTCAATAGGCAATGCAGCCTCGTCGGCATCAAAGGTGAGCACTTTGCAGATGATGCTCTCGTTCTGGAAGTGCCCCATGGCCATCCATTGACCGCGTGCATCGACAACATCGACGAGGTCACCTTCTTGCGGGTCTCCCTCGATGCGTTTTACCGCGCCAGAGAATATCCAAGGGTGGCGGCGCAGGATGGCTTTTTCCTTGCCGGGAACTATGATGAGCTGCGGACGCTTCATTGTTTCATCATGTGGATGGTCTGCTGGGGATCCTCGCTCTTGAAGACGGCGTTGCCGGCCACGAGGACGTCGGCACCGGCCTCAAAGAGCAGCGGGGCGTTCTGAAGGTTGACGCCGCCGTCGACCTCGATGAGGCACTGCGGGCTCTTGCGGTTGCAAAGCTCGCGCAGCTGACGCACCTTGTTGTATGTGTTCTCAATGAACTTCTGTCCGCCGAAGCCGGGGTTGACACTCATCAGGAGCACCACGTCGCATAGCTGGACGATGTCTTCGAGCAGGCAGACAGGCGACGAGGGGTTGAGCACCACCCCACCCTTCATACCCGCATCGTGGATGGCGTGAAGCACACGGTCGTGATGGCGACAGGCCTCATAGTGGATGGTGAGAATATCGGCGCCGGCATCGCGGAAGTCCTGCACATAGCGGCCGGGGTCTTCAATCATCAGGTGCACGTCGAGGGGTTTCTTTGCGTGCTTCTTGATATGTTTGACAATAGGCTGTCCAAAGCTGATGTTCGGCACGAAGATGCCGTCCATTACATCGACGTGCAGCCAGTCGCACTCCGAAGCATTGAGCATTTCTATGTCGCGTTGCAGATTGCCGAAGTCGGCACTGAGCAAAGAGGGAGATATCAGTTTCATGAGTGTTAAGGATTAAGCTTTAAGTATTTAGTGGTGATTATAATTTCAGTTTTTCAAAGTTTTTGCCATATACGCCTTCGGCTTTGCTGACGCTGATAAAGGCGTTCTCATCAATGCGGTGAATGATCTGCATGACATGCGGCTTGTCGGTGCGATGCACCATCATGAGCAGCACCTTTTGGTTCTGCTTGGTGTAGCAACCTTCGGCATCGAGCAGGGTAGCTCCACGGCCAACCTCTTTGGTTACAGCCTCGCCGATTTCCTCGTTCTTCATCGAAAAAACCATCACTTGGTAGCTCTGTTTGTTGCCGTCGAGCACCATATCGAGCACATAGGTCATCACCAGCATTACGACGTAACCGCAGATGACGTTGTCGAGTTTGTGGCTGACAAAGAAGGAGCAACCGACGATAACCACATCGATGAGCATTATGACGCGTCCCGGAGAGACGTTGTGGTACTTGCTGACGATGAGGGCGATGATGTCGGTGCCACCGGTGTTGCCACCCATTATGAAGCTCAGGCCTATACCCGCGCCACAGCATGCGCCGCCGATAACTGCGCACATAAAGACACCAAATTTCTCAACGTCGAAGAGTGTGTTTACATACTTGCCCTGTACCGGGTCGAACTCGCCTCCAACGTGGAGTCCCTGTTGCCACATGATGAAGAAAACGCTCGACATGACGATGCCGTAGATTGTATTGGCACCGAATTTAGAGCCCAGCACCTTGAATCCGATGGCGACGAGTATGCCGTTGAAAACAAGATTGAGCACACCGATTGGCAGCTCGAATCCAAGGGCGCTGCGACATACGAAGGAGATGATGGCCGACATACCGCTGACGCCGCCACCCACTATCTGGGCCGGAAGCATGAAGGCCGACCAACCGAAGGTGTAAAGCATCAATCCCAGCGTGATAACCACGTAGGATATGATGATGTTTCTGCTTTTCTGGAAAATCTGCATGGTTTTTATTTTTTTAGTTTACTGTAGTCTCTTTCTCCAAATATGCTTGTTCCGAGGCGCACCATCGTGCTGCCCTCTTCTACGGCTATCGGCCAGTCGTGGCTCATGCCCATGGATATAGTATCGAAGTATTCGCGGTTGCGATACGGGCCACACTTCAGGTTGTCGAAGAAGGACTTCACCTCTTTGAAGTCGGACCTCACGCGCTCTGTGTCGTCGGTGTGGCTGGCCATTCCCATCAGTCCACGTACCCTCACGTGCGGCAGTTCCAGCTGAGTCAGCTTGCCCGGCTCGTCCAGGTCTTCGGGTGCAAAGCCGAACTTGGTCTCTTCCTTGGCCACATGCACCTGCAACAGCACGTCCACCACCCTGTCTGCTTTGGCGGCGGCCTTCTCCACATCCTGTAGGTGTTCTATAGAATCGACGCCGTGTATCATAGCCACATAGCCGATGTAGTATTTTAGTTGTTTCGACTGCAGATGGCCAATGAAGTGCCATTCTATGTCGTCGGGTAGCTGAGAATGCTTGTCGCGCAGTTCGGTGGCATAGTTCTCGCCAAACACACGCTGTCCGGCACGGTAGGCTTCCATAATGTCTTCCACCGGTTTCAGCTTGCTGACGGCCACAAGGGTCACTTTGTCCGGCAGCTTGGTTTTTATCTCTTTTATCCGTTCTTCAATCATAGTTTTATCTGTAACGCGTCTTTGTTTTATTTATTGTGTCGTGTCGTACGACATTTTTCTTGTCCCGTCGCTCAACACGTGCTGCACCACATCGCATGTCATCTGCTTCAGTTCTTCGACGAATTGCTGTGCACTGTATTTTCTGGCCTCGATGTCGCGCAACTTCTTCTCCCACTGGCCGGTCAGCTCGGCGCTCTTGAGCAGCTCTTCGTCTATCACACCAACCAAAGCGATGCCGGTCGGTGTTGCCTCGATGCTCTTGCGCACCCTTTCAATGTAGCCGCGTTTGAAGAGGGTCTCGATAATGGCGGCACGTGTCGAGGGGCGCCCGATACCATTGGTTTTCAGGGCGTCGCGCAGTTCTTCGTTGTCAACCGTCTTGCCTGCGGTCTCCATGGCCCGAAGCAGTGTTGCCTCTGTGTATGGTTTCGGTGGGGTGGTCTGTTTCTCGGCCAGGGTCGGCTCGTGAGGGCCCTTCTCCCCCTTCGCGAAGTTGGGCAGGGTCTGTTCCTTATCGTCTTGTTTGTCCGATTCTTCGGCCTGACCCGACTGGCCGCCGTACACCGTCCGCCAGCCTTCTTCCAGTATCTGCTTGCCGGTTGCCTTGAACTCGATATCTTCCACCTCGCCCATCACCGTCGTCGTGCTGAACTTGCAGTCTGGATAGAACACCGCTATGAATCTCCGCGTAACAAGGTCGTATATGCGCTTTTCGTCGAGCGTCAGGCTGACATTCTGCGGGTTCATACCTGTGGGTATTATGGCATGGTGGTCGGTCACCTTGCTGTTATCGAACACCTTCTTGCTCTTTTTCAGCTTTTTGCCCATCAGTGGCTGCACCAGTGGTGCATACGGTGTTATTCCTTGCAGGATCATCGGGCACTTGGCATAGACGTCGTCGGTCAGGTAGGTCGTGTCTACACGCGGATATGTCGTCAGTTTTTTCTCGTACAGGCTTTGTATCAGTTTCAGCGTGTCGTCGGCTGTCAGGCTGTATTTTTTGTTGCCCTCCACCTGCAGGCTTGTGAGGTCGAAGAGGCGCGGCGGTGCCTCGGTGCCTGCTTTCTGTTCTATCTTCGTCACCTCGAAGTCTTTGCCCTTTATTGCATCCATGGCCGCCTGGCCTTCTTCGGGTTTCTTTATTTTGCCTTTCGTCGATGTGAATACAACACTGCGGTATACAGTCGAGAGCACCCAATATTTTTCGGGCTTGAAGTTTTTTATTTCGAAATGCCTTTTCACAATCATAGCCAGCGTTGGTGTCTGCACGCGGCCTATGCTCAGCACCTGCCCTTTGGTGGTGGCGAACCTCATTGTATACAGTCTCGTGGCGTTCATGCCGAGCAGCCAGTCGCCTATGGCCCGGCAGAGGCCGGCCTCATAGAGGCTTTGGTAGTTGTCCTGTGGTTTCAGGTTTGCAAAGCCTTCCCTGATAGCCTCTTCCGTAAGCGACGAAATCCAAAGCCGTTGCACCGGGCACTTGGCCTTTGCCTTCTGCATCACCCACCTCTGTATCAGTTCGCCTTCCTGCCCGGCATCGCCGCAGTTCACGATGCCGTCGGCGGCCTGCATCAAGCCTTCGATTATATGGAACTGCTTCTCATAGCTATCGCTGGGTATAAGCTTGATGCCAAACCGCGGCGGTATCATCGGCAGCGCCTGCAGGCTCCACCGCCGCCAGTAGTCGGTATAGTCTTGCGGCTCCTTGAGGGTGCACAGGTGGCCGAATGTCCAGGTCACCTGGTAGCCGTTGCCCTCTATGTAGCCGTCGCGGCGCTCGGTGGCCCCGAGCACCTTGGCTATATCACGCGCCACGCTTGGTTTCTCAGCGATGCAGACTATCATTTCTTCAGTTCAAGGGCCGACCATCCGTCGGTGTTTTTGTTCGATGCCAGCGTCATGCCCAGTTCGTTGGCTTTGGCTATCAGCGCGCCTTCGTCGGCACGGTAGAATCCGCTCAGCAGCAGCGTTCCGCCTTGGCAGAGCACGGCGGCATAGCGTTCCATGTCGGCCAGCAGTATGTTGCGGTTGATGTTGGCTATCACCACGTCGAACGTTCCGTTTAGCGTTGTGGCGTCGCCCAACCGAAGCGTCAGGTTCACTCCGTTGGCGGCGGCGTTTTCCTGTGCGTTGCGGTAGGCCCATTCGTCCACGTCCACGCCCTCTACATAGCTTGCGCCGCGCATCTTGGCCAGTATGGCCAGCACCGCAGTGCCGCATCCCATGTCGAGAACCCGCTTACCGTTCATTTCCATCTCGGCCACATAGCCCAGCATCATGGCCGTTGTCGGGTGGTGGGCGGTGCCGAAACTCATTTTCGGCTCGATAATTATCTCATAGTCCACATCGGTGCGATGCGGATGGAACGGCGCGCGCACATACACCGTGCCTTTGCCGGTCCTCACCAGCGCCGCCTCGTGGTTCTTCTCCCATTCAGCGTTCCAGTCTTTGTCTTCCATCTCCTTGGCTTCGTATTTCAGCGGCAGCGGAAATGCCTGTGCCGTAGCCAACAGAAACTGAGGATCGTACTCTGCAGCCTGCACATAGGCCTTCAACCCGTCTTTCGTTTCTACGAAACTCTCATACGGACCCTCGTTGCCCAGTGTGTCCACCAGCATATCGCGGAAGACACCGGTATCGTCCATCGTGAATGTTACTTCTATATATTTCATAATAAAAACATTAACATAACCAATAATCTATATAAACTCTAAACTTTAACCTTTAACCTCTAACCTTTTATCTCTTTAGGATAAGTGCAGACGCGGCACGCCGCGTCTCTACAGCATCTAACCTCTATATCATCGGGCATACACGAGGTATGCCCCTACGGCCTATAAACTTCAAACTCTAAACTCTAACCTATAACCTCTAACCTAAATAAGGATATTCTACCTTTGTCAGGAAAAGGCCGCATGCCGGCATGCTCACACCCGCCGCGCAGCGGTTTTTCTTCTCTATTATCTCGCGCAGGCCGTCGATGCTCAGTTTTCCGCGTCCCACATCGAGCAGCGTGCCGGTCACACTGCGCACCATATTGCGCAAAAAACGGTTGCTCCTGATGGTGAACACATACTCGTCGCCAACCTCGTCCCAGTGAGCCATGCTCAGATGGCAGATGTTGGTTTTCACCTGTGTGTGCAGTTTGGCAAAGCTTGTAAAGTCGTCGTATTCCATCAGCACCTTCGCCGCCTCGTTCATCCGGTCTATGTTGGGCCTGTAGTAGATGCGGCAATACTGCCCCTGGCGGAACGGCAGCCGCTGCTGACTGACGTGATACTGGTAGGTGCGCGCCGTGGCGTCGAAGCGGGCATGGGCATTGGCCGCCACCGGAAATATGTCGTACACCGCTATGTCTGCCGGAAGTATGTTGTTCAGTTTGAACACCAAATCAGCAGTCTGCAGCTGTGCCTCGTCGCCGTCTGCCATCACATCGAAATGGGCATAGAAATCGCTGGCGTGAACGCCGGTATCTGTGCGTCCGCATCCCACCACGGCAATCTTCTGCCGCAGCAGTGTCGACAGGGCTTGCTCCAATGTCAACTGCACAGTTGGCAACTCAGGCTGCGTCTGCCATCCGCAGTAACTTGCACCGTTATAGGCCAAATGTATGAAATATCGTGCCATATTCAGCCTGCAAAGATACGAGTTTTTTTCGATATGAGGAGAATATTTTTCTTTTAGAAGTCGCCACGCTTCAGTTTGCGGCTGATCCAGAAGGCGTAGGGCACCGACAGCAGGAACGAGAGCACGTCGGCCACAGCCTGCGCCATCTGTACCCCCTGCAGGCCAAGCCACACAGGCAGCAGCAGTATTGCCGGCAGGAAGAAAAGCCCGTTGCGGGTGATGCTGAGCAAGGTGGCGGGAAATGTCATGCGTATGTTCTGGAAGAGCATGCCTGTGGCGGTGAAGAGGGCCACCAGCGGGAATGCTATGCACTGCCAGCGGAGGGTCTGTGCGCCTATGCTTACAAGGACGGCGTCTTCGGCGCGGAACAGCGCAACCACCTGCGGCGCAAAGATGTAGCCGAGTGTCGAGATGACGAGCAGGAATGCTGTGCCGACGCTGGCGGCGAAGAGCCACGACTCCCGCACTCGCCCATAGAGACGTGCCCCGAAGTTGTAGCCGCACACGGGTTGGAACCCCTGGCAGAAACCAAGCACCACGCTGAAGGCGAACATCATGATGCGTGTGACCACCGCAAAGGCGGCCACTGCCGACGCCTCTTCGCCGGGGGCGGCATAGAGTGCGGCGCAGTAGTTGAGCGACACGGCAGCCGCGCAGTTGAACACCTGCCTGAAGAGCGACGGCAGTCCGCCGCGCACAATCTCATAGTATACGCTCCACGACGGACGGAAGTCCTTGAAGCTTATATGCACGCTTTCGGGGCGGAAGGTGCCGGCCAGCAGCAGGCACCACGAGAAGAGCTGGCTGATGGCGGTGGCCAGAGAAGCACCGCTCACACCCATGCCGCATCCGAAGATGAGCACCGGGTCGAGCACTATGTTCAGTATGGCGCCGCTCACAATGCCCACCATGCCCAGTCGGGCGTTGCCCTGCAGGCGAAGCTGGTTGTTGAGTGTCAGGGCCGACATCATGAACGGGGTGGCCAGCACTATGTAGCGCAGGTAGTCGTTGGCAAAGGGCACCACGGCTTCGGGCGCACCGAGCAACCGGCTGAGGGCCGAAAGGTTGGGCAGACAGATGGCGGCGGCAATGGCGCCGACAATGAGCGGAGTGAAAAAGCCGACAGAAGCCACACGCGATGCCGACGCAACCTTTTTGGCGCCGAGGGCGCGGCTTATGTAGTTGCCGCTGCCGTGGCCAAAGAAGAAGCCCAGCGCCTGGATGAAGGTCATGTAGGCAAAGCTGATGCCGATACCGGCGGTGCCCTCGGTCGAGAGGCGCCCCACAAAGGCGGCATCGACCACGTTGTACAACGCCGTGGTCACCATGGCTATAATGGTGGGCACAGCCATGCGACACACCAGCAGCTTCACCGGCTGCGTCGTCATTTCGGTGTATTTGTCCTCGATGGTCAACGGCGAATGATATCGGTGTTGCCTTGCGAGTTGAGCAGATGGGCTGTGACGGTCTGGGCGTGGCCGTTGCGCACAAAGTCTACCTCGACATCGTCGCCGGGGCTGAAGAGGCCGAGTTCTTCCATCATCTCGGCAAAGGTGTTCACCGACTTGCCTGCCACGCGCAGTATTATGTCGCCCTGCTTCATGCCGGCACGGTCGGCGGCGCAGCCCGCAGTCACCTTGGCAATGTAGAGGCCGCGAATTTCGCGGGCTCCCGTCTGGCGGGCCAGCGAGGCGTCGACCTCCGACACCTGCACCCCGAGGTAGGCGCGTTGCACGTAGCCGTAGCGCTGCAGGTCGCCAGCCACCTTGACGGCAAGGTTGCTCGGTATGGCGAAGCTGTAGCCGATATAGTTGCCGCTGTTGCCGCTGGCTATGGCGGTGACAATGCCTATCAGCTCGGCGCGCGAGTTGACCAAGGCTCCGCCACTGTTGCCACTGTTGACGGCGGCATCGGTCTGGATAAACGACTCAAGCGGCGTCTCGTTGGTGCGCGGGTTTTCTATGATGTGCATGTTGCGGGCTTTGGCGCTCACTATGCCGCTGGTGACGGTCGACGTCAGGTTGAACGGGTTGCCTATGGCCAGCACCGGTTCGCCCACGCGCACCATGTCGCTGTTGCCGAAGGGCATGTAGGTGAGGCCGTCAGCCTCTACTTTGATGACGGCCAGGTCGGTGGCGGGGTCGGTGCCGACGAGGGTGGCCGGCAGCTCGCGCCGGTCGTTGAGGGTCACGGTGATTTTCTCGGCGTCCTGCACCACATGGTTGTTGGTCAATATGTAGCCGTCGGTGGTGACGATGACACCCGAACCGAAGGCGCTGTAGGTCTGGCGCTGCATGCCCTGTTGTATGATGAATCCGAAGAACGACTGGTAGAGGGGCGTCAGCTGCGTCATCTCGGTCTTTATGTGCACCACGGCGTCTATGGTGGCGGCTGCCACATCGGTGAAGTCGGTCATTTTCAGTGCCTCAGTGGGCAGTGCAGCCGAATTGTCCGATTGCTGCAGGGCCTGACGGTCGAGCGGTTTCTCATTGTTCTGTGCATTGCAAGCCTGCATCATCATGGCGCACGACAGCAATGCTATGAAGACTGTATGTTTCAAGTCGGATCGTAGCCAT
>JAZNSV010000206.1:0-37339 GCA_045591485.1 Bacteroidales bacterium
ATTCTCCATTTTGGCTACAAAGCGCCAACGCTTGCCTTCGCTTTCCAAACGGCGGCGACGCTCTTCGAAATCTGCATCCAGTGTCGGCAGGTTCTTCCACAAATCGTCCAACGAACCATCGTACTTCAACGCCGCCTGGCAGGCCGCCAGCGAAGACATGTACAAAGCCCAGCAGCAGGCCGGGCAACAAGGAGGCGCCGCCGGCTTCGACCCCAACAACATGGGAGGTAACCCCGGCACCAACACCAACCAGCAGTCCAACAACGGCGACGACAACGTCACCGACGTCGACTACGAAGAGGTCAAATAAAAACAACTAAACTATCAAATAAATGGGCGTAGCAATACGCCCATTTATTTTCTGTTGTAATATGGAAAGAAAAAGGATAAGTGATCCTGTCAAGCGCAAATTGTGGGCATCCTCCGGTGGATATTGTTGCAACCCATCGTGTCACAAGGAATTGATTCCCATGTTTGAGAACGGAACGATAACATGTATTGATGAATTGGCACATATTATTGCCCAACAAGAGAATGGGGCACGAGGAAAAAACAAACTTCCATTTTCTCAAAGAGATGAATATGATAATCTTATTGTTTTATGCCCTTCTTGTCATACAATGGTTGATAAAAACCCTCAAACATTCACTATTGATACATTAAAAAAATGGAAACAAGAACACGAAGATAGTATTAAAGCGCTTATGTCTGCGCCAATTTTTCAACACAGAGAAGAAGCCAGAAACGCTTTAGTGCCATTGCTGGAAGAGAATAAAACAATCTTTGACATGTATGGACCATATTCCAACAATGCAAAGAGAAACCAATATGATACAGAATTAATATGGAATAGATTGACGATTCAAAGGATATTGCCAAACAATAGAAAAATTGAAGCCATCTTGGAAAAGAATGTTCATTTAATGACAAACAACGAAAAAAAAACATTTAATCTGTTCAAATTGCACCGAGAAGGTTTTGAATTTAATAAAATATCTGGCGATGTTAATTCCATGGTGCCGACATTTCCAGATGAACTAAATAGCATGTACAAATGAGAGAAAATAATAGACAGGAAATTGCAAAATCAAGTAGAGATTTTTTTGAAGGTGGAATGAAAGGCCATTCTGCTGTACAGAATTTGATAGATGAAGGCGATGACACTTATCGTATAGAGAGAACAGGTGGACGTCATCCTCTTACTATTGCAGTTGCGGACATTTATATTATGGGAGAGGCGGATGTGTTTGAATTACACACAGAACATAGTGGAATTAATGCAATAGTATTAATTGGCTTTTATAATAAATATTCCCAGGCTGCAAAAGCACTGGCCAAAACCATAGGAATTGGATTATTCACCCATAGAGAGTTTTGGGGAGCCGTTCATTATTCTGGTAACAATTTTGTAAACTATGAGAAACATGACAAAGAAGAAGATACAAATTGAAAATAGAGAACATTTTCAAATATACCTTTTTGGCTCTGTGGTTTATTCTGAGAATCCAAATGATGTTGATGTTGCAATAATATATGATTCAGGGTATATTGAAATGAAGGATGCTATAAGCTATAGGAGGGAAGTTGTCAAAAAAATATCTCAACAAGTCGTACCACTTCCTGTTGATGCTATCCTTCTTTCCATCAAGGAAGAAAAAGAAATGGATTTTCTTTCAAATGCAAAGCATATCAAAATATAATAATGCTTTTTTTATTTGACGTTGATTGAGTAATTATTACTCGTAGAAAAAAAAGAGTATATCTTCTTGCACGAAAGATATACTCTTTTTGATGAAAAGATATACTCTTTTCCGTGGAAAGATATACTCTTTCCCAAACCACTATACAACAGCAGTTTATCTGATTGAGGAATCATCTCATTTTCCGCCCTTCTCGCGGTTGCACTTCCGGCATAGCATTTGGCAGTTTTCGGCCACGGTGCGTCCGCCCAGTCGCCATGGAGTGATGTGGTCAGCCTCCATCTCGCTTTCTTCGCAATGTTTTCCGCAGATGGCACACACACCGTTTTGCCGCTCGTACACCTCGCGCCGCATGTTCTGATCGAAGGCGCGGATGTCGAGATGCTTCTCGTCTCCGTCCAGCACATACCAGTAGATACCGCTCTTGTTCTTTACGTCGCTGTCCTTCATCAGTTCTTTCACGCGCTGGCGCAGTTCGCTCTCCTTGTAGGGGTCGTCTCGGTGCAGATTGTACATCTCGCCCCATTGCACACCCTTCATCTCCTTTCTCGTCTCGGTGAAGTGGCTGTTTATCCAATGAGCGACATCCTGATAGTATTGCCACAGCTCGTCGCAGTCGGCATCGTGCTGATGCGTAGCCATATACTCATCTACCTTACCGCTACTTATCCATTTTAGCACTGTTTCAAGATACGCTTGCCTGATAGGAGATCCATTCATGTAGTCCTTGCCCAGCTGGTACGCCACGCAACCTGTTTTGCTGAAGCGACGCTTGGCCTGCGTCACCCATGGTCCACTATAGATGGCATTGCGCAACTCCTGGTCGGTCAGCCGCTCGCCCGCAATATTTATAACGCGGAACCAGTCGAGCTGTTCCTCGGCGGTGCCTTCACAGATATAAATCTGTAACTTGTAGTCCAGAATTCTCTTTCTTTGTCCTTGTGTGAGATTGCCGAAACCAGCAAGATTGTCGTCGAGGTGCATCATATACTCGCCCCACACGTACTGGCAAATGCTGATGGTGCGCTGCTGACCGTCGAGCAACTCGAAGTTACCTTCCTCGTTGCGCACCCAGTACATCACGTTCAGCGGGAAGCCTTTCCATACCGTTTCCATCACGGCGTTGCGCTTCTTCTCGTCGTAGACGAACTCGCGCTGGTACTTGGGGCGGATGTTCAGCCGTCCGCCATAGCCGACGATGCCTTCCTCGGTGGCGCTGTTGTCAGCGTAGCCTTCCGTGAGCTCGCCGATGGTCACTTGTGTCAATTCTATTTTCATGATATTTTTCGTGTTTTTTCTTGTTGCAAACCATTACCTCGTTTTGTTCATCAACCTTTACCTCGTTTTGGTCACCAACCTTTACCTCGTTTTGGTTGTCTCCTTTCTTACTAATCAAGCCATCACCCTTCTTACTAATCAAGTTTCAATCACCTTCGGCGGCGGATTAATAGTTTTGCAAACGTTGATTTCAATTCACCATTTACCCATATTGCCCCTCTTCGATTCAAGTCTCCATATTTGGGTGTATCTGTTTTGGTGTACTCTTTGGTTTTGAGGCCGTACTCGTTTCCTCGGTCAGTTATTCCCAGTATCTCAAATTGGTCTGGATTATAGTTGCAAAGAAACGTGATAGGTACACCCATAGCCCCGTCGTAGTCGCATGGGATATTTGCAATTGCAGGTATATCTATTGCGTCGTAATTATCATACTGCTTATATTCAGATGGATTATATGGCTTAAAAAGGTCAATTGTGTCGTGTCTACGTGTGTGGTCCAAGTTTGTGAACCAACAAATATTTCCGAACTTTGCGTACTTTTTCCCTTTCTCAATATATGTGTTATCTTTTTCGAAATCCAATGGCACCTCAAACTTTTGTCCTCCATAATGATACCCCAGCCATATCTTATTCTGCATTAGCAAAGGGAATATCTCCTTATATGTTACATTGTTTTGGTTTCCAATTATCAGGAACTTCTTTTCATATTTCATCAGTTGCGCTACATACTCACGGAAAAGAGAGAACGGCGGGTTTGTGCATACGATGTCGGCTTGCTTGAGCAGTTCCACACATTCTTTACTGCGGAAGTCGCCAGGGCCATATATTTTACCGTCAGAGCCAGGCACATCATCGCCTTTCAACACCGACAGCACGTTCTTGTCGTTCCGCAGCAGATAGGCCACATCGGCAAGATTCACCGCCCCGTCGCCGTTGAAGTCGTCCACCTCGGATATGACTATCTTGTGGGCCACTTTGCGTGGCTCGCCGTTCGTTGGATCCACAAAAAGCACCAGCTCGTTGCCCATCACAGGCGATCCATCATAGCATGTTGCAATCAGTTTCTTTAGCCCAAGGCTGTTGAAGTTAAGGGCAAAATAAGCGAAGAAATTGCTCTCATATGGGTCGTCGCAGTTGCAGAACACCACCTTGTCGCGAAAATGCTCACGGTAGTGTTTCAGTTCGTTGCTGATGTCGTCTATCTGCGTATAGAACTCGTCTTTTCTTGCCCTGAGGGCAGCATTGAGGTTTCGGTTTCGTGGTGCCGGCATGATTGATAGCTTTTGCGCATTGCTATCAATCGACACGGAATAAGAAAGGCGTGAGCCCATCTACTCGCATTCTCGGAAAGTCCGCTAAGAAAAACCGCTGCTAAACATAGACAGTTCACACCTGTAAGGGTGAACATTACATTACGTTTAGCATTGGAGTCTATTCTATAGTAGACTTCCTTGAATTACATTATTCCGATTTCTTGAAATCTGTTTAGCGGACTTTTTTCTTGAATGCGAAATAATAGTAATGCTTTGTTAATAATTGTTGGCACATCCACTCATAATGTGCCGTATGTCGTTTTAATTATTCAATATTCTATGTTTTATGTCATCTTTCTATTTGTTCTAGTTATCTTCTCGTCTCAAGAAGCAATACACTTTACCATAAACGGTACCCTCTATAGTGAAGGGTGTGCCATGACGTATGTCGTTGCTTTGGCCAAGCTTGCTCAACCAATACTTGCCGGTACGGCTTTCTCGAGAAGCATGTGTCCAACAATTGTTTGTCGGGTTATAGTACAATGCCACCTTGATATAGCCATTCTCATGCTCCCAAGAGTCGCATGGTTGAAATGAGTTCTTTCTGAATGCTTCAACCAGACAGGATATATCTGTGCCTTCAGTGGCACCTTCAGGCCACCAAGTAACGGCATCAAGTTCGGGAATAAAGGCTCCCGAAGGAGGTTCCATCCATCTGTTCTGAAAGAGGTGAAATGCCCACGCGATGCAATTGTAGTTCGGGTCTTCCGGACTACTTATCTCGAAGAATTTGTCATCCTTTAGATTGGGGAATATCTTTATGATATTGCCTTTATCCATAAGTTGCAGGCTTCCGTGATTGTTAAATCAGGTTTGTCAGAGATTTTGCTCCCATAGATATAGTTCAATGCCCACACAAGAACGGACGGTTTCCGCTCAATCTCTTCCTTAATGAAAGGCACAGCAACAATCCCCATTCCAACAATTGCCTGGAAATCCTCGTCGTTAACAATTGTGGCAACCGATGACGAGAACATAGTTTTCTGCTCCCAGGCATTAAGATGCATCTGAAATTTGAACTTCTGGGCAATGTCGAACTCTTCAACAGAAGAAATGGTTCTCATGTAGTCGACATTCTTTCTTGTTGTAAGGATATTGCCAAGGTTGTCCAAGTCCGAATATGCAAAAACAGGTGTTGAAACCATCAAACCTGTTGCAAGGGTTAAAACTTTTGCCTGACTGGGCAGATTGTTCAATTGCATAACGACAGAGTCTTATCGGTTAATGTGTTGAAGAAGATGTTGTTTTTTATCTCCCGCAAACTATCCAAATTGTTGTCAATAGAGTCAATGCTAAATAACAGTTTTTGATTGTTTAAGACATCAATATCAAATGTGTATAAGAATTTGCCATCAATAACACGTTCGACATTGTGGTTAACAATCGAGTAGGTATCACTATTAGGGACATCCATGAGCAGACGGAATCCATACTGCCTCAGAGGATAGGGTTGCGATTCGCCAGTGGCCGAAATGAAAGTGTTGATATAATCCTCAGGTTTATCAAAATCGGGGAAAGAAAAGCGGTTGATAAACCGAATAGAGGTTCTCTGTATTTCGGACTGGCCAAAGACCCGTTCTAATATGCTGAGAAATTCAAGGACATTGCCTTTGAAGGAATTCCATCCCAGATATTGGTCTTCGCTGACATAAGTGATTGTATCTCCAGAAATTTCCAGTTTGGTTTTCTGTTCTTTGGAGAAGTAGATATAGGTTGCAATCTTGACATCAGAAGTGGCACTAATTTTTGAGACACCCAAAGGAAGATTGGATTTGCCAAGTCCAATGTTGACTTGAGTACCTTCCTTGCGAATGGGAAGGATGTCCTTTAGTTGCCTATCTACAGCATCAACATTCTGAATAGAGAAGTTCTCTGTATTCAGTTTGATTTGTGCTAATGCCACTCCGACAGGAGGGTTGTTTAATGTTGGCCACATATTATATAACTATACTTATCGCGATGCAAAAATACGATTATTTTTTGATATGGCAAAACAAAAACGATTTCGTCTCACGGAAACATCTGATTGTTAATAACATGAGTATATGATTGCTTTAATAAAAAAGAGTTTGATACACGCCAGTTAATGTTGCTGTGCTGCTTGTTTGTCTGATCCGTGTTGTTCTTAAACAATCATCTGCATTAGTTTATATTTTACGCAAAATGGCAAAAATGTGAAATTGTCAAGAAACAAAAGAAGATGTAAAGTTCAAGCCAAAGGACTGCCAAAAGATTACCGAGGGATCGCCGAAGGGTCGATTGGTTAGGTGCTGAGAATGAACCCTTTGTGCTTTTTTATGACATTTATTTCGTTTTTGTTGATTATTAGCACATTGCAGATATTTCAAAGAAGGCACAAAGAACCCACGAAGAAGGAGAGAAGAAGGAAGGGCGACGGAATCATAAAACAGCGACATCAACGAGGTCATCTTTGTGGGCGGCTCCAGCCGTATCCCCGCCGTGCAGAAAAAGGTCGAAGAGTTCTTCGGCAAAGTGCCCAGCAAGGGTGTCAACCCCGACGAGGTGGTCGCCATCGGCGCCGCCATCCAGGGCGGTGTGCTCACCGGCGAGGTGAAGGACGTGCTGCTGCTCGACGTGACTCCTCTTTCGCTGGGTATCGAGACGCTCGGCGGCGTGATGACCAAGCTCATCGACGCCAACACCACCATCCCCACCAAGAAGAGCCAGGTCTTCAGCACCGCTGCCGACAACCAGCCCGAGGTCGAGATCCACGTCCTGCAGGGCGAGCGTCCCATGGCCAACGACAACAAAACCATCGGCCGCTTCCACCTGGCCGGCATTCCGCCAGCACCGCGTGGAGTGCCCCAGATTGAGGTCACCTTCGACATCGACGCCAACGGCATCCTCAACGTCAGCGCCCTCGACAAGGCCACCGGCAAGAGTCAGAACATCCGCATCGAGGCCAGCAGCGGCCTCAGCGAGGAGGAAATTAAGCGCATGAAAGCCGAAGCCGAGGCCCACGCCGACCAGGACAAGAAGGCCAAGGAAGAGGTGGAGAAAATCAACGCCGCCGACGGCATGATTTTCCAGAGCGAGAAGAACCTCAAGGACTACGGCGACAAGATTCCCGCCGAGAAGAAGAGCGCCATCGAGGCCGCCCTCACCGAGCTGAAGGCCGCCCACAGCGCCCGCAACGTCCAGCAGATCGACCAGGCCATGGCCAAGATCAACGCCGCCTGGCAGGCCGCCAGCGAAGACATGTACAAAGCCCAGCAACAAGCCGGCGGACAGAACCCCGGCTCCGGCTTCGACCCCAACAACATGGGCGGCGCAGGCCAGCAGGGCAGCTCCAGCCAGTCCAACAACGGCGACGACAACGTCACCGACGTCGACTACGAGGAAGTGAAATAATTCACTGAAATACACTAAATAGAAACGGGTGCCGAATAGTTTTCAACACCCGTTTTTTTATTGAATTGACCATATGACTATAATATTGTCGAAAAAAATAGCCAAGTTCATTGTCAAAAGTCAGCCAAATTTATTATCAAAAGTCAGCCAAATTACACAATAAAAATAATAATCAGTCGTTATTACATGCAAAATGATTGAAAATGAAGGAGTATAGAAACAGGATTGCAGACATGATGCTGCACCAGAAGTTAGAATCATCTGGAGCCGTACTAATACAGGGCCCCAAATGGTGTGGCAAAACGACCACAGCGGAGCAACTTGCTGCCAGCAAACTCTATATGAATGATCCTGACGAACAGATGGAGAACTTACGCATGGCATCAATGGCAACGCGCAGGCTTTTAGTAGGCAAGGTTCCAAGGCTGATTGATGAATGGCAGCTGGCTCCACAACTATGGGATGCCATCCGTTTTGAGGTAGACCATCGCAATGACCATTTTGGTCAGTTCATTCTGACAGGTTCTGCCGTTCCTCCCGACAAGAGTTCTATAAAACATTCAGGCACGGGACGTTTTTCATGGCTGACAATGCGCACCATGTCTTTATGGGAATCTGGCGACTCAACAGGTGAGGTTTCCTTAACGAGCCTCTTCAATGGCGGTGAAGCTGAAGGTGGGGAAAAGAAAATGGAGATTGAACGAATAGCCTATCTGATATGCCGTGGTGGGTGGCCTGGCGCATTGGGAATGACGGAATCTGCTGCACTCAGAATAGCAACCAACTATGTTGATGCTGTCGCAGAGAGTGATATGTCTCGTGTGGACGGCGTTTCAAGGGACAGGGAATATGTCATGCGACTTCTTCGCAGTTATGCCCGGCATCAAGGTAGTCAGGTATCTGTCAAATCTCTTAATGAAGACATGGTAGCCAATGAGGGCGACATGAGCGCGAGCACCATCAATTCCTACCTGCAAGCCCTGCGAATGATTTTCGTCATTGAGGATATGGCTGCTTGGAATCCCAACCTACGGAGCAAGACCGCAATAAGAACCTCCGACACAAGATATTTTACAGACCCATCCATAGCGACAGCTGCACTTGGCCTCGGCCCTGCTGACTTGCTTTCAGACCTGAAGACAATGGGTCTCTTGTTTGAGACTATGGCAGTCCGGGATTTGCGTGTCTATGCCGATGCTCTGGACGGCCATGTGTACCATTACCGGGACAAAAACGGTCTGGAGTGTGATGCGGTGATACACTTACGGAATGGCAAATATGGATTGGTGGAGATTAAATTGGGTGGCGAGAAGCAGATTGACGAAGGAGCAGATAATCTATGCAAGCTGGAGAAGAAAATCGACACCGAACGCATGAAAACTCCATCATTCAAGATGGTCTTGGTGGGTGTAGGCAGGTACGCCTATCGCCGCGACGATGGTGTATTGGTTGTTCCTATTGGCTGTCTGAAAGATTGACAATTCGTAGGATAACATCACTGACGTCGACTACGAAGAGGTCAAATAATCCTTCGGAAATACAGCAACAGCAAAGCCGAGACCGACATACGCCAGTCTCGGCTTTCTTGTTTTTACATAAAAACACTCCGTTGCACCATTGCAAAACCATGTTTCAATTTCAAAACACGCTATTGCACCCCTGCAAAACCATGTTTCAGTTTTGAAACAGCCTGTCGAGACTCTCGCAACCGTGTTTTGATTTTGAAACAGCCTGTCGACACTCTCGCAAGCGTGTTTCAAATTTGAAACACGCTTGCGACACTCACTTTAGCCGTTTTCAAAATAGATTGGGACTTGCGACACTCATTTTGGCCGTTTCAAAAATTGTTTGGGGCTTGCGACACCTATTTTAGCCATTTCCAAAATCGATTGGCGTTGTAATGACTCATTTTACCCATTTCCATGATTGCACGGCCTTGTAATGATTCATTTTGCCCATTTCCCTGGCAGCACGGCGTTGTATTGACCCATTTCGGTCGTTTCCCGGACTGGTTGGCCTCCGCGCAGTGTGCGATTAGGCCGTTTGGAATGGTTTCGCCCCCTCGCCACTCTCTCGGTTCCAAACACGACTGCAAAGGTACAAACTTTTCCCGACACCGCAAAATAAAAAACGCATGAAATTAGAATTCCATGCGTTTGATGTAATATATTCCTTTTTTATTGCAGTTTATAAGCTTTGTATTTTACAATGTAATATTCGGCTGCGCCACAACCAGAAACACAACTACTATCTTTTTGATAGGCAGCATCATTTTCTTGTTTGTATGTATAAGTTTCGTTTGGCTTTAATGTAATTGATTTAGTGGCAACCAGAATTTCTTTGTTGTTAACCTGCCTGTATATTTCAATGTCTACAGACACTTTAATAGAGTTCGAATTGTGAAACTCAAATCCATAGTATTTTGTACTATAACCACAATTATAACATTTTTCATACTGAGGGCCATCATAAATAACTCTTCTTGTTTCAACGCCTCGTACCTCTTGCATTTGTGCAAAGGCGTTGGTTGCGAACAGGCTCATGGCCATACAGAACATTAAGATTGCTTTTTTCATTTTAAGATACACTTAATCCGTGTCGTGCGCAACTTTTAATTGATTTGTAAAAAATGTGTATAGATAAGGATTTGTTAATCGTCATCGCGACGGTCTTTCTTTCTCGGCTCACGTCCAAGTTGAACAGACACATATTTCTCATGCCCGGCAGGGACGGTATTGGGCCAAAAATACACGGTACGACTGCCCGTTTGGCGACAACGGATGGCCTCAGTGTAATAGTCACTGACACGCTTGCCTTTGTAAGAGAGATACCACTCGAAATTATAAGTGGTTCTCTCTCCGTCATTGTTGTAATTTGAGTTCATGAAAGTGACGGTAATTGACTTGTTGTCATTGACAGTAGTGCTTTGTACCACTATGCCTTCTTGTGACTTGATGGTCACATTTTCGGTTGGAATAATGTTCAGTGACCGATACGCCTGCGCATTTGCCGCAGAGGCGCCCACCAACAGCATAAATGCAATTAGTAATTTCCTCATCTTTCTTTGTGGCGGTTTTATCCTGTTGCCTCTTCAGTTTTATAATAATTAAACAAATTTCGGCTTCTGGCCGTAGAGCCGGAAGCCGATGTTGGGGTAAGGATATGAAAAAGGCGCGAAACCTTCGTCTGTAAAAACAATCCTTATTTCTAAACTGGGTGACTGGTAATTACCCTTGAGGTAAATAAGGAACGAACATTCCACGCCAATGCGTGAACCTGTCGCTTCTTATTCTCACCTCGTTTAGATTACCAGTCTTCAGCCTAGGAGAACAAGCACTTCAAGCTCTATCTATTTCTATTTCTACGTTTTATGTCATATTCATTTTATCATTTCCACGCTGCAAAGATACGAAATATTTGTCATTCAAAAAAAATATTTAAAAATACTCTTCGACAGCAAACTTATACTGTGAGATGAATATTTCTTTGAAAGGCACGATGTTGTTTTGTTCGTAGAAGACAAGCATGGTTTTTTTGTAGTCGATGGAGTCGACGGTGCGGAAGGAAAGGGGGCAGTGGCCGTAGGCCATCAAGATGCCATTGCTGACCAGCCGCGATGTACGTTTGTTGCCGTCAGCAAATGGCTGGATATAGCTTATCAGCAGCAATGCAAGCAACGCCTTTTCAAATACATTCTGCCGTTGGTTGATGATGTTGCAGGTGTCCTCTAACGCCTCTCGTATTTGGAATTCGTTGTCGAGCGGACGGTAGTTGGTACCAGTAATACCCACACGCCGGTGGCGCAGGCCCTTCTCGGTCTCAAGCCCTTCGACAAGCAACGACTGGATGTCCTCGATTCTTCTGATGGACAGCTCTTGCAGATAGTCTTTATTGTCCAACAGGAAACGGAGCGTTTGTTTATGGTTGAGCAGCATCACGGCCTCTTCATGTGTCTTCCCGCTGGCGGTCTTGCTCTCACGGAGCAGCCGCTCGGTTTCCAACAATGAGTAAGTATTGCCTTCAATCTGCGACGATTTCCAGCTTAGGTCCACTCCCAGACGTTCCATCTCTTTGCGGTAGGTGGTAGGTAGCAGCCCACTCATGTTCTTTTGAAACTGCATCTGCAAGGCATCCAGTTGCAGCATTTCTTCATCGGTGAAAAGCGACAGCGAGGGGAGCATCTCTGTGAGCAGTTCGAAGTTGAATGCGGATTGTATCTGACGCTCGTCCTGGTCATGCAGGAAGTAGGTGTCAATGTCAATGGGCATCATCATATGACAGGCGTTTGTAAGGCTGTATCGTGTAGCCTTACCTTGCCCTGTGACCTGAATGTTTCCGGCTGCAATCTGTGCGGAAAGCAGTCGTTTCAGCGTAGTATCACTCTCGGTAAAATTCACACCTTCAGCAATCTCATTGCGCGAGGATTGCGGATGGTATTGCAGAAATCTCAATATTGTCTGACCGTCCATAAGTGTATGCTTTTACAAAATACGGTGCAAAAATACGACTTTTTTTTCAAATACGGTTCAAAATATTGCAGTTTTTACCCATAAATGTGTACTTTTTGCACCGAATTGTCGCGAACATTCTGTTTAAAAGATGCAAATAGCAATGAAATAAACGAAAAAAAACGCTCCCAAATCTGAGTGAAATGGAAGCAAGTTCAATATGTCGTTTTTGTCTATTTCTACGTTTTATGTCATCATCATTTTATCAATTTCACGCTGCAAAGATACACATTATTTTCAATGCTGCAAAATATTATTCCAATTCGGCTTCGATTTCTTCGATGGTGGGGAGAGAGGAGCGGAGGTCGTTCGGAAGAGCCTGGCCGAGTTCATAGTCGGACACACCTATCGGTTTGGCTATGTCTCGCAGCGCATACTCGGCTTTGATACGGTCTTTGGTTCGGCACAGCAACAGGCCAATGGTTTTGTTGTCGCCCTCGCGGCAGAGGATGTCGTCGACAGCAGAGCAGTAGAAGTTCAACTTGCCGATATATTCGGGCTTGAACTCCGTGTTTTTCAATTCAATCACCATATAGCGATGGAGGAAGGCGTTGTACATCAGCATGTCGATATAATAGTCGTCGCCAGACACCTCGATGTGATACTGCCGCCCCATGAAAGCAAATCCCGCCCCCATCTCGACGAGGAACTTCTCTATGTGTTTCGTCAAGCCAATCTCAATGTCCCGTTCGTTATACTGGTCGGTGAAAGTCAACATGTCGAAGATATAGGGGTCTTTGAGCATGGACTTCACTTCGCTGGACTCGACAGCTGGAAGTGTGGTGTCGAAATTATTAGCAAGCGCACCATGCTGGTTGTAGTAGTCGAGCTTGATAGTTTCGGCGAGGTAACGGCGCGACCAATTGTTGACAACACATTGCGTCATATACCAATAACGGGCACGGATGTCTTTAACCTGCTGGATAAGGAGGATGTTATGCGACCACGACAAGTGTTTGATTGGCAGTTCAAAATTATACTTTGGTAATTGCGAAACCAGTGGTTTCGCATTTGATCGTAATTGCGAAACCGCTGGTTTCATATTTGAATCCGATTGCACAGCAGATGGTTGCGTAATTGACTTCACCATATTCAGTTCCTTGTTATATTCCTCAAAAAATTGAATCATAAACTGACAGTTACGAACGGTAAACCCTTTTAATTCTGGATATAGGTTTCTCATATCCGACGCAAGCCGTTCCAAAGTGCCATTTCCCCAACCTTCGAGTTCCTGTGCCGATGCAAGCATCTCCCCAATGTCCCAATACATCCGTAAAAGTTCTTCGTTGGCAGCGTATATTGCGCGCTGCTGAGCTTGCGACACACGCTGTTTCACCTGGCGGAGAAGGTGTGGATAGTCAAAAAGTATCATCTGCGTCATATGCAATATCTCCTTGCTTAAAAGCGAATGCAAAATTACATATTTTCTGTGGAATGACAAAATATAAATTATGAAATGTCCAAATTCAAGTATAACTGTTGATATGTGTATATCGTGGTAAAAAAACATCATTAACCGAATAAAAGCATACGCATTCTACGCAGAATATGCGGCAAATATCAATACAGTTCTCCGCAACAAATAAATTCCGTCGTTCCAATCAGCGGTGATATACGAAATTTTGGGAACATGGCCAAATTTTATTTTTCACGGACGGAGAAAAAGTTGTATCTTTGCAGCCAAATTTCGGATTGTATGAAACAGATATTGTTCATTCTGGCTTGCGCGGCGATGATAGGCTGCGCGGGCGGCGAAAAAGGAGAAACGGAAATGGAAAAGACAACAGGAGATTTGACGGCCTTCGATGTACAGAAGGATTTCGCGGAGAACGGGTTTACGTGGTTCACCAAGAACCTCATCCTCTGCGTGGGCGACACCACGGAGAGCAACGCGATGACCATCGGCTGGGGCGCCATCGGCAACTACCTGGGCCACGAACGCCCAGCGGTGACGGTGTATGTGGCTCCGGCACGCTACACCTACGAGTTCATGGAGCGCCACAAACGCTTTACCATCATGGAGTTTGACGACCCGGCGGTGTGGCAGTTCTTCGGCAAACGCAGCGGTCGCGAGTTTGCGGACAGCACCCACTGCCAGCCCGACGCCAAAGCCGCCGCCATGGGCCTCACGCTGGCCTACACCGCGAACGGCACCCCCTACTACAAGGAGGCCAGTGTGGTCGTGGAGTGCGAGACCATGACGGCCTGGCACCAGACGGCCGAGGACTTCCGCAACGGGACCCCGAAGGAGTGGTACGACGGCTTCGAAGCCGGCATCCACACCGTCTACATCGGCGAGGTGCTGGGCGCCTGGAAAGTCAAACAACAACAACGATTATGGTAATAGATTTCAACCAGATTGAAGAGTCCGCCATGCCCAACTTCAAGGGTGGCGAGGGCATCACACGGATGCGCACTCAATATGACGGACTGAACAAAATCATGTACGGCCGACTCGATGTGGGTTGCACCATCGGATACCACACACATGAGGAGAACAGCGAGATGATCTACATCACACACGGCACGGCCCGCTGTCTCTACGACGGCGGCGAAGAGCGCCTCACACCCGGCCAATGCCACTACTGTCCACGCGGCCACTCGCACGGTCTTATCAACGCCAGCGACAGCGAGCCGCTGGAGTACTTCGCCGTGGTGACAGAGCAACCTACCGTTCCCGCCAAGGCTTAGCTCCATGCCGAAACATTCAGGTGTTGCCGCTACAGCAATGTTGCTGCTGTGCATGCTTACCATAGCTCCTGCACGCGGACAGAATTTGGACTACGACATTCTGTGCTCGCTGCAGCAGAGTCGCACACCTTTCATGGACCACGCCATGCAGGGACTGTCGAACACACTGTTTCTTGCTCCGGCGGCTCCTGTGGCTTTTCTCACCACAGGGTGGATATGCGACAATGCCCGGATGCGTAGTCTGGGTACCGCCACAGGGCTGTCGGTACTGACGGCCTTTGGCATCACCGAAGCGCTGAAATTCTCGATACGCCGACCCCGTCCATACATTGCCTATCCCGATGACCTTGTCTATGCCACGCATCCCGTCTACGGATACTCTTTCCCCTCGGGGCACACCTCGCTCAGCTTTGCCCTGGCCACATCGCTCAGTCTCGAGTGCCCCAAATGGTACATCGTGGCACCAGCCATGCTGTGGGCTGCCAGCGTAGGTTTCTCGCGCCTCTACCTTGGGGTGCACAACCCGACCGACGTGCTGGCCGGTGCCGCAGTGGGTGCGGGTTCGGCAATTCTGATTCATCTCATAGCGCAACGCGTGGCCAACGACTCGCCTATGCCGGTGGCCAAAGGCGTCATAGTTCCCATAAGCATCAGTTTCTGACAACAGCCGCAGCCTTATCGTGCTACGGTGAATCGGTGGCGACCGCTGCCGATAGTCTTTATGTCATAGCTACCGTCGGCGGTGGGC
This sequence comes from Bacteroidales bacterium, assembly GCA_045591485.1. Lineage (GTDB taxonomy): Bacteria > Bacteroidota > Bacteroidia > Bacteroidales > P3 > Colimorpha. The sequence goes on from JAZNSV010000206.1 coordinate 15,611, forward strand.
AGGTAGACTTCGGCGGTGGTGTTGGGCGGAATGACTACGGTCCACTCGATGCCCTTGGCGGTACGCTTCCAGTGGCTCTCTATGGTGCCGCTGACGGAGCGGTAGGTGCAGTCGACGCGGTTCAGGCCGTCGGGCACCGTGGGGCGCAGTTCTATCGTGGAGTATCCGGGTGCAAGGGGGCGGATGCCGCCGAGGTATTCGTACTCCCAGAGGAGGAGGTCACCGAGGAGCATGACGTGGTTGGCGCTGTTCATGCTGGGGTCACCTGTATCGCCGTTCCAGAGTTCCCAGATGGTGGTGGCGCCGCGCCGGGCCATGTAGCCCCACGAGGGGTAGGTGGTGTCGGTGGCCAGGCGGAGAGCCAGGTCGGTGCGGCCGTAATAGGTCAGCGTGCGCATCAGTTGTTGTATGCCGACTACGCCGGTGCTGACGTGGCCGCCGAAGTCGTTCATCGTTTTGTTGATGATATTGGCAAACACCTTGTCCTCAAGTACGCCGGGCACCATGTCGAACCACAGCGGCAGGATGTTGGCTGTGACGGTACCGTTGGCGTAGTTGCCCGTGAGGGTGTCAAGATATCGTGCGTTGTAGGCGGCAGTGACGCTGTCGTATTCCCGTTGGAAGAAGTCGGCATCGTCGTCCTTGTCAAGCCAGATGGCAAAGCCCCTCATAATAATGCACAAGTAGCAGTAGAAGGGTGTGCTGATGGCGGCGGCCTCGGTGATGCGGGTAGGGTCTTTGGAGTGGATCATTTCGGGGCTCTCGGGCGGCATGCACCAGTCGCCATAGCAGTCGCGCGTCATGATGCCGTCCTTGAGGTACCACAGCTTCATGTGCAACATCCACTTCTTCATGGCGTCGTAGTGGCGGCGCATCGGCTCGATGTCGCCGAAGCGGGTGTAGAGCATATCGGTCACGGTGATGAAGGCGCCGGGCCAGGTCATGTTGTCGGTGTAGTTGCGCCAGTAGGCGGGGGCGACGTCGGAGAGCTGGCCGTTGGGCCACTGGCAGTCCTCGAGGTCCTGCAGCCACTTGGCATAGAGCCGGTGGTTGTCGAAGAGGAAACTCTCGCCGTAGCAGCCTGTGGTGCGGTCGCCGGTCCAGCCCATACGCTCGTCGCGCTGGGGGCAGTCGGTGGGCATGGAGCGGTAGTTGCCGCGGATACCCCAGAAGGCGTTGCGGTGAACGGCGTTGATGACAGGGTTGTCGGTCTCGAAGGTGGAGGTGGAGGCCATCTGGTCGTAGAGGACGAGGCCGGTGAAGTCGCTGAGTGCTGGCTTGCTGCCTTCGGGCAGGCCGCTGATTTCGACGTAGCGGAAGCCGTGGTAAACAAATTGAAAATTGAGAATTGTCTGCCGCGATGTAGCGGTCTGTGCATTCGGCGGAGCGGAGGTTGTCGGTGTAGAGTGTGCTGTCGGCGGTGAGCAGTTCTGCATAACGGAGGGTTATGGTGTCCCCGTTTTTCAATTTTAAATTTTCAATTTTCAATTCCAGCGTTCCCACCATGTTCTGCCCCATATCGAGAATCCATTTGTCGCCCTTGCGGAAGATGGCCTTGGGCTTGAGGCGCTCCATCACGCGGATGTTGGGGTTGGGCTGCGGCGTGAGCTCGTATTCCAAGCGCTGGGCTGCGATCTCGGCGCTGTCGGGGAAAGGCATAGAGGCGTCGTACTTGTCGTCGCGGCGTTTCCAGCGGGGGTTGAAGCGGTCCTCGAGGTTCATGTTGTGGCGGTCATAGTCGACGATAGCATCGTCCCAACGGCTGTCGTCGTAGTCGGTGTGGAGCCAGGCCCCAAGGGCTACGTCGAGGTGCTGGTCGAAAGTCTCGCCGTCGAACTCGTTGGCCTTGCGGATGGGCCCCCGGTTGGTGATTTTCCACCATTCACCGGAAACAATGGTGTCGGCGGTGCCGTCCTTATAAAAGACTTCCAGCTGCATCAGCAGCTGCGGACGACCGTAATGGGCGGCGTGGTTGATGCCGCACCATTCCAGATAGTTGGTGTCGTGGCGAGGGGTAGTGAAGCGGCCGGGGACGAGGATGACGCCGACGGCGTTGTCACCTTCCCAAAGCAGGTCGGTGACGTCGTAGGCGTTGAAGTATACGCGGCGGGTGTAGTCGCTCAGGGCAGGCTTCAGAAGCTCGTCGGAAGCCACCTCCTGGCCGTTGAAGAAGGCTTGGTACTGGCCGAGACCGCTGATGTAGAGGCGTGCGTGGTCGATGTCTTGTCGCAACTTGAACTCCTTGCGCAAGTAGCGGGCTGCCAACACAGTATGGCCTTCTATCTTGTCGTCGGGGTAGTCGCGGCCAATCCAACTGGCATGCCACTCACTGCGGTTGAGGAGGCTGATTTCGAAGTACTGCACAGGACTATCGAGTTCCATGCTCCTACCATTGCCGTATGTCACGGTGGTATACACTCGCCACCAGCAGCGGTCGCGGCTCTTGAGGGGCGTGCCGGCGTAGGGGATGTAGAGCATCTGCGAGGTGTCGACGGTCTGCGAGTCCCACAGGTCGCCCTCGCCGCGGCGCGCCTTCTCCTCGCTGCTAGCCACGATAACGCGGTAGCTGGTCTGCATGACGTTGTCCACACGGGCCTCGTAATTCCAACTGAAGCGAGGCGTGGCGGTGGCCAAAGGCATACTGCCGTCTTGCATCTCGACGGAGAGGTTGGTAATCTCCACCTTGCTGCCGCAGGCGGCGAACAAAAGGGTAAGGAAGATGGGTATGAGGCGTTTCATAGGGCTATTGGTATAAAGGAATTATGTACTCTCCAGGACCGACAGTGCGCTCGTAGCGGCTACCGGGGTACACCGTGGCGGTGGTACCAGTGGGAATTACGAGTTTAACGCTTTTCACTTTTAACTTTTCACTTTTAACTTCCACCTTGATGTCTCCGTATGGTGTAGGCTTGGTGCAGCGAACCCAGTCTACACCCTCGCATGGTTGCGGGTCGACAAAGAAGTGCTTGTAGCCGGGCTGCGCTGGGTCGGGGCGGATGCCGGCGAGGGCCTGGTAGAACCAGATGCCGATGCCGTTGTAGCAGTTATGCACGCGGCTACGGTCTTCCTTGCCCGGGCGGCCGCAGTCCCATGACTCCCAGGTTGTGAATGCGTTATTGTGTGAGTGCGTTATTGCGTTAGTGATTGCCGCGTCAGCACTTACGCATTGACGCATTAACGCACTAACGCATTCAGTATCCATCATATTCAGGTAGCCGGGATAGTCGGGCTGGCGCAGCAGGGTGGCCATCAGGTCGGTCTCCTTTTCGCGGATGCACCATTCGGTGAAGACAGGGGTGCCCATGAGGCCGAAGGCTACGTGGTCGCGGTAGCGGCTGTGGATATCTTTGATTAACTGCGCCTTTACGGCGGCGGCAGTGGCACTGTCGGGCGGCACGCCCATCAGCAGGGCGTAGGCTTGGTCCAGCGGCGTACCGTTGGCGTAGGTGTTGGTCTCGGGGTGGTAAAAGTGGCGATGGATAGCGTCGACAACAATCTCCCGCCGTGCGGCGAAGCGTTCGGCGTCAGCCTGATGGCCGGTCATGCGGGCCATTTGCTCCATGTCGTCGAGACACTCGGCGATGAAGCAACTGCTGGCATGCAGCACGCTCTCGCCGCCCTTGTCGACACCGTCGGTGACGGCCCAGTCGGCCAAAAACCACCCGTGCCGCTCCGTATCACCCCACGGCTGCAGAATGCCGTCCACGCTGTGCTGCTCGATGTATTCCATCCAGCGCTTCATATCGTCATAGTGGCGGTAGATGAGCATGGGGTCGCCATAGTTGAGGTAGGTGCGCCACGGTGCCTTGACGATGAAGCCCTGCCAGTAGGGGCCGCCGCCGGTGCGGAAGGCGGGGGCCACGTAGGGCAGGTCGCCGGTGCTGTCCAGCGCATCGTGCCAGGCCTGCATCCAGTTGGCATAGACGTCGCGCACATCCCAGAGGGTCTGCAGGGTGTTGGTTGACGAGTTGCCGTCGCCTCCGTAGCCCATGCGCTCTATGTGCGGACAGTCAACCATGTAGCCGCTGAATGTGAGGCAGCTGAGTGTATATTTCACCATATCGTGGATGGCGTTGAGCCGCGGGTCGCTGCACTCGAAGGTGGCGCCGCCCGCGGGGTCGACGGCAGAAATATGCACAGCACGGGCCGTAGCGATGGGAGTGTCCAAACCATAGGCGACGTAATGTCCAAGACCGGAGACCTTGACATAACGGAAGGCGTGCATGTGGAAGCGGTTGGTGAAGTGGATGTCGTCGTCGCCGGTTCCGTCGCTGACGTAAATGTCGGTCTCGGTATGAGGAGGCTTGGCGTCAGGGTGGTCAAGGTATTCCATGGTTATCGAGTCGCCTTCGGGGATAGGCAAGCAGTCGAGTTGGAACCAGCCTGTCACCACGCGGCCGAAATCGAAGAGGAGTGTACTGTCGGGCAGAGTATCGACTGATTGATGTAGAAGCACATCGACAATGCGGTTGCCCTCGAACTCCTGCCGCGAGACACTTATATTCTCAGCCTCATAGACCGCAGCCGGACGCCAGCTTTCCTTGACCCGCGCGTCGTAGCGCTCGCCGCCGAACTGCAGGGGCTGCCAGCTGCCGGTGTAGCTGTAGGGCGACGGCGAGGCCTCCCATGTACTATCGGTGCTGGCAAGGATGTAGATAAGACCGCATTCGCCGTCGCTCGCCGTCCGCTCCACCTCGGCGCGGGCCACCGCCGGAGTGCCGTAGATGCGCCCCCACCCCTGCCCTATCCAGAGCATCAGCTCGTTGTCGCCCTCGCGCACCAAGTCGGTGATGTCGTAGGTCACCTCCAGCGCTCGCCGGTCGAGCTGGCTGACGGCAGGTTGCAACACCCAGTCCCCCACCTTGGTACCATTTAGGTACACCTCGTGGTAGCCGAGCGAGACGACGCGGAGGCTGAACGAGATGCTATGGCCCGCGACAGGTGCCAAGTCGGCGCGTTCCACCTCGAACGTGGTGCGCAGCATAGACGTCTCGGCCCAGCCGCCGCCGGTGCGGCAGCCTATGAACTGCTGGGCGTGGAGCGCTGCCGAAAGCAGCAAAAGCAACAATATAAGCGTGCGTCTCATAAAACTTTAAACCTTAAACTTTAAACCTTAAACCTTAAACTTTAAACCTTAAACCTTAAACCTTAACCCTTATTCCGTTTCTTGCGGTCGTAGAGTTCGGCGGTGGCGGTGAAGAAGGCGTCGCCGCTGGAGTTGAGGGCCGTCTCGACCGAGTCTTGCACCACGCCGACGATGAAGCCTACGGCCACAGCCTGCATGGCCACGTCGTTGCCGATGCCGAAGAAGGAGCAGGCCATGGGGATGAGCAGCAGGGAGCCGCCGGCCACGCCCGAGGCGCCGCAGGCGCCGAGGGTGGCTATGACGCCCAGGAAGAGCGCCGACCCGAAACTCACGTCGATGCCCAGCGTATGGGCCACCGCCAGCGAAAAGACGGTGATCGTCACCGCCGCACCGTCCATGTTGATGGTGGCGCCCAACGGTATGCTTACGGAGTAGAACTTCTCGTCGAGGCCCAGTTTCTTGCACAGGGCCATATTTATGGGTATGTTGGCCGCCGACGAACGTGTGAAGAAAGCCTGCAGACCGCTCTCCTTGAGGCAGGTGAAGAGCAGCGGATAAGGGTTCTTGCGCAGCAAGCCGAAAGAAATCATCGGATTGAAGACGAAGGCGTTGACCAGCATGCAGCCCACCAGCAGGAGCAGCAGGTGGCCGTAGGTGGTGAAGACGGAGAGTCCACTCTCGCTGACGGTGCTGAACACCAGACCAAGGATACCAAAGGGGGCGAACTGGATAACCCACTTGACCACGCGTGTGACCACCGAACTGAGGTCGTGCACCACGTTGACGGTGGCTTTGGAGGCCATGGTCTTCAGCGCCACGCCGAGGATGATGCTCCAGAAGAGGATGGCTATGTAGTTGGCGTTGGCAATGGCTGCCACGGGGTTGGCCACCATGTTGGTCAGCAGATTGGTGAATACGTCTGAGAGCGAGCCAGCCGACACGTCGACATCGGCCACCTCGGACAGTTCGAGGGTCACGGGGAAGAGGAAGCTGCCCACCACGGCACATACGGCAGCGATGAAGGTGGAGAGCATATAGACGCCGACGAGCAGGCTGAAGCGGCGCCCCATGCCGCTGCCGGCTTTGGCTATGCTGCTCATAACGAGCACCGCCACCAGCACCGGGGCTATGCCCTTGAGGGCGGAGACGAACATGCGGCCGAGGATGGCAATGCCTGTCCACTGCGGTAGCAGCAGACCCAGCGTGGCACCTATCACTAGGCCGATGAAGATGCGTAGCATGAGGCTGACGGAGGTGTATTTCTTGAGCAGTTGTTTAAAGTAGTTCATAGTGTTAGATATTTACATTAGTTGATTTTTATAACGAAACCGCCGCCGGGGGCGAGGTGGATTTTCAGAGCGGGAGAGTCCGCGAGGAAAGAGATAACATCATAGTCGCTGCCTTTGCGGTGGGCGTTGATACCGTCAAAGAAGATCGTCAAGTTATCCGCGGCTGCCATTCCACAAACAGGCATCTGAGGTTCGTCGGCATCGGCATTGTGTAGTACGGAGAGGTCGATTTCGACGTCACGTTCTGTCCAGTTGGTGATGCCGCCGACGTACCAGGTCTTGCCCTTGCGGCGGGCGGTGACGATGTACTCGCCCACCTCGCCCTGCAGCACGCGCGTCTCGTCCCACACGGTGGGAATGGAGGCCACAAAGCGGGTGTAGTCGGGCTCGCGCTCGTAGTGCGTGGGGGAGTCGCAGAGCATGTTGAGCGGCGATTCCAGCACGATGTAGAGCGCCAGTTGGTGGCAGCGTGTACCTTGGCTCATGGGCTCCATCCAGCAGGGGTGGTAGTTCCACTTGCCGCCGTTGAGCATGGCGCCCTGCGTGTAGTCCATCGGGCCGGCGGCCTGGCGGATGAAGGGGATCTCGCAGTCGTAGCGCATCTGGTCCACCGTCGCGGGGGCCCACTTCATCTGCTCCAATCCGAAGACGCCCTCGAAGTTGAGCACATTGGGATAGGTACGCGTGAAGCCTGCGGGCTTGAAGGCACCGTGGAAGTCGACTAGCAGGTGGTGCTTGGCGCAGGTCTCCGCCGCGCGGCGGTAGAAGTCGACGGCCAGCTGGTCGTCGCGATCCATGAAATCTATTTTGAACCCCTTGATACCCATCTGGCTATAGTGCTCGCAGACGCGTTCCATGTCCCTTTCAAAGGCATAGTAACCAGCCCAGAGGATGATGCCGACATTCCTTTCTTTGGCATACTGCACCAGCATGGGCAGGTCAATCTCCGGCACCACTCGGAAGAGGTCGGCCTCGCCGTTGACAGCCCAGCCCTCGTCGAGGATGACGTATTCTATGCCATACTTGGAGGCGAAGTCGATATAGTGCTTGTAGGTGTCGTTGTTCACTCCGGCGGGGAAGTCGACGCCACTGATATTAAAACAGTTCCACCATTCCCAAGCCACCTTGCCAGGCTTGATCCAGCTGATGTCGTCCACCCGCGAGGGCTCCGCCAGCAGGTAACTCATATTGTTCATCGCTATCTCAGTGTCGGTGCCCACCATCATGATGCGCCAGGGGAAGACCTTGCTGCGGTCCATCTCGGCGATGTAGTCCTCGCGCTCACGGACCAGTAGCTGCAGGTTGTTGTGGCCGCCCTGCTCCACTCGGCGGGGCAGCGGGGCATGTTGGCAATCGAGAACACCATCGGTGAAATGGCGCAGGTACATGCCGGGGTAGTCGAGCAGTGCGGACTCGGTGATGCACATCTTGATGCCGCGTTCGCCGTGTATGAGTAGCGGCAAGAAGCACAGGCGGCGCGAGTCCAGTTTGCGCAGCGGCAAAGTAGTGTATTGGTTCTCGAACGAGGAACTGTACTGCGGGTAGAACCATTTCCATTTCTCCGACTGGGGAGTCCATGCATTGGTGAGGACAAAGGGCTCGCTGCCGAAGGCCGTGGAGTCGAACTGAGACACATAGGGCACAGTCGCCGAATCGGCCTGCAGGTAGTAGCTCGCCACCTCGTTGAAGACCTTTCCCGGTTCACCCTCCCACACGTAGCGGTAGGCCATTCCCTCGTTGTAGGCGCGGAACACCACCGAGAGGCCTTCCTTCAGGTGCAAGGTCATCTCGTTGCAGTGGTTCCTCATCGTGGCCTGTCGGCTGAAAGGCGAGGCGATGGTTTCGTCGATAGTGCGTCGCGATACCTTGCGCACGGTCATCTTGTCATACATTTTGCCTCCCTGCTCGTATCTGAGGCCGATGATGGTCATGGGCGTCAGGTCGTGGCCGTCGTACAGTATGTCATAGGACAATCCCTCTTGTTCTGCCTGCACACTCAGCGTCAGCCGCCCGTCGGGCGAGGCAAGTCTGTAGAATTTCGGTTTGGCTGCGGCGGAGAGCGACAGCAGAAGCAGGAAACTCAGGAGGATGGGCTTTATGGGTTTCATAGGTCTAATGGTTTTTCGTAGATTTGATTTATTTCAGCGGTACTCAAAGCCATTCCCTGCGGTCAGGCAGGGGTTATTTTATCTCTCGGATGGATACAGCAAAGCCGCCGCAGGGGGCCATACGGAGTTTCAGTTTGCTCTTGCTGGTCACTTTCTTTTGGGTGATGGTGTAGGCCTTGGGGTTGTAGCCTTCCTTCTGGGCGGCTTCCCAGCCGATATGCACATCCGACACGTAGCCGCTGGCGTCCTTGGCGTCGGCGTAGATGGTGGCCTCGTACTTGACGCCGGGCTTCAGGAAGTCGAGCTTCACTTCCACCTCGCGGGCGTTCTCGTCGGTGACGCCGCCGATGTACCAGACGTCCAATGGAGTGGAAAGTGGAAAGTGGAAAGTGGAAAGTGAGTCGGGGATGCCATAGACAAAGCGCGCGGCATTGCTGATGACGCCCTTCTTGCCGTCGGCGAGGGTGCCCACGCCGTCGGCGGCGAGGTTGAGGGTAGAGGTCTTCGGGTGGCGCGCAGTGACGATATAGTCGCCGATTTCGGCGGCTATATAAATGCTGGTGTCCCAGTCGACGGCCACATCCTTGATGAACTGGAAGGCGTCCATGTGGGGCTCGTAGTGTTCGGGGAAGTCGGCGGCCATCTGCAGGGGTGAGTAGAAGGTGACGTATAGGCCCAGCTGGTTGCAGATGGTGTGGCGCATCAGGTCGCGGTTCCAATGGGCGTTCTTCTCCATGTCGGTCTCGAAGATGCCGGGGGTGTAGTCCATCGGGCCGCCCTGCAGACGCGTGAAGGGCAGGATGGTGGTGTGGCCAGGATTAACCCTCCCGCGGAACTCGGTGCCCATAGCGCTCTCGTTGCCTATCATATTGGGCCACGTGCGGCAGAGGCCCGTGGGACGGACGGCCTCGTGGGCGTTGACCATAATCTTGTGCTTCGCGGCTTCGACGATGGCGCGGTGGTAGTGGTTGATGATGGGCTGGCTGTAGTGGTGCTCGCCGTGGGGCACGATGCGGCCCACGTAGCCACTCTTCACAGCGTCGTAGCCATACTTATTCATCAGGTTGTAGGCGGGCTCCATGAAGCGCTCGTAGTTCGATACCGACGAGCTGCTCTCGTGGTGCATAATGAGGCGGATGCCCTTGCGGTGGGCGTACTCGTTCAGCGCCGGCAGGTCGAAGTCGGGATAGGGCGTCTGGAAGTCAAAGACGTAGTCCTTGTCCTTGCCGTACCAGTCTTCCCAGCCGATGTTCCACCCCTCGATAAGGAGGGCGTCGAAACCGTGCTCGGCAGCGAAGTCGATGTATCGGCGCACATTGGCGTTGTTGGCGCCGTGGCGACCGTGGGGCTTGGCCTTCGTGTAGTCGGTGACGGAGCCTTGCAGCGAGGGCGGCAGGCTCGGGTCACCGGGCAGGTGCACGGCGGGGAAGTCGTTGGTGTAGCCCCACGTGCTGTGGTCGCTGATCATCTCCCACCACACGCCCATGTACTTCACCGGATGTATCCAACTGATATCCTCCAAGGCGCACGGCTCGTTGAGGTTGAGAATGAGACGCGAGCGCAGCACATCGGTGGCGCTCTCGCAGACCTGGATTGTCCTCCAAGGAGAATAGCAAGGAGAAGTAAGACGACCGACATATCCCGTAGCGTCGGGCGTCAAGTGTACTTTGAGCGAAAAGGTATTCTCGTCAAGGTCGAGGTTCATGGTGGGGAAGTCGAGCACGGCGGCCTCGTGGATGTTGATATAGAGGCCGTCGTCGGTCTTGAGCTGCAGGGCGGTCTGGAGGCCGGTGTCGGAGAAGCTCTTCCAGGGCCAGCCGCCGGTGAGGTGGGGATTGTTGTGCAGACGGCGCACCTCGGAGAGGCGGCTCTGGGTGTAGTTGAACTCCTGCGTGTCGTAGTCGCCGGGAATCCACCACGCTGTATGGTCGCCCGTCATACGGAACTCCGTCAGCTCGTCGGTGAGCCAGAAGGTGACGAGGGAGTTATAAAGTGGCTGAGTGACTGAGCGGCTGAGTGACTGAGTGGATTTAGCCGCTTTGCCGCTCTGCGACTCAGCAACTTTGTCACTCTGCCACTCTGCCACTTCCGACGGGAATTCGTAGCGGAAGCCGAGGCCGTCGTCGTAGAGGCGGAAGCGGATGACCATCACCGTGGGTTTGTCGACGCGCTTGCCCTCGTGGTCGAGGTAATGGTCCTGCACCAGCATCACTGCCAGCTCGTTGTAGTGGTTGCGGATGTTGGCCTCTTCGCCCCAGACGGGCTGCCACACCTGGTCGAAGGAGCTGCGCTGCACATGGCTCACGCTGAAGCCGCTGGCCAGGTCGCTCTTGCGCCATTCGAGGGTGAAGCCCATGCGAGATGGCTGCACGACGGGCTTGCCGCCGCGGTAGAGGATGTAATAGGGTTTTCCGTCGCGCAGCTCGAAGCGCATCTCCATGCGTCCGTCGGGGCTTTTCAGCAGTTCGGGCGACTGGCCTGCGCAGGCGACGGTGGCTGCCACGAGGAGCAGCAGCATAACAAAGCTTCTTTTCATGGCTCAGCGGGCATAAAGTGCAACAATGGCTTCGTATTTCTCCTGCTTGCCGCTGGTCGTTGCGGGCTCGCCCAGCTGCTTGCCGTAGGCGTAGATCTCGTCGAACGAGAGACGCCCCTCTTCGAAGTCTTTTCCAATGCCGCTGTCGAACGAGGCATAGCGCTGGCGTTTCATCTCGGGCAGCTCGCTATGTTCCAGCAAGTCGGCGGCGCAGAGCAGGGCGCGGGCCATAGCGTCCATGCCGCTGATGTGGGCAATGAAGATGTCGTCGGGGTCGGTGCTGTTGCGGCGCAGCTTGGCGTCGAAGTTGGTGCCGCCGGTGGCGAATCCGCCGCCGCGTATGATTTCCATCCAGGCCTGTGTGAGCTCGTAGTTGTCGATGGGGAACTGGTCGGTGTCCCAGCCGTTCTGCGCATCGCCGCGGTTGGCGTCGATGCTGCCCAGCATGCCGGCGTCGACGGCGCAGGCCAGCTCGTGCTCGAAGGTGTGGCCCGCCAGGGCGGCGTGGTTCACCTCGCTATTCACCTTGAAGTCCTTGTCAAGTCCGTGGGCGCGGAGGAAACCGATGACGGTCTCGGTGTCGGTGTCGTACTGGTGCTTTGTGGGCTCCATCGGCTTGGGTTCGATGAGGAAAGTGCCCTTGAAGCCGTGGGCGCGGCCATAGTCGCGGGCCTTGGCCAGCATCGTGGCCAGGTGCTCCTTCTCGCGCCGCTGGTCGGTGTTCAGCAGGCTCGTGTAGCCCTCGCGGCCACCCCAGAAGACGTAGTTCTCGCCGCCGAGCTTGATGGTGGCGTCGATGCTGTTCTTGATCTGCACCACGGCCCGGGCCACCACGTCGAAGTCGGGGTTGGTGGCGGCGCCGTTCATATAGCGCTTGTGGCCGAAGACGTTGGCCGTGCCCCATAGGCAGTGTATGTCGGGGTACTGGCGCATTTTCTCGAGCGCGTAGTCTGTGATGACGGCCATGCGCTGCTCGTATTCCTGCACCGTGGCACCCTCTTCCACGAGGTCAACATCGTGGAAGCAGAAGTAGTGAATGCCCAGCTTGTCCATCAGCTCGAAACCGGCGTCCATCTTGTCTTTGGCCCGCTGCAGGGGGTCGGCGGCGCGGTCCCACTCATAGCTGCGTGTCTGCCCGCCGAAGGGGTCGGCGCTGGCCTGTCCCAGCGTGTGCCACCACGCCATAGCGAAGCGCAGCCAGTCTTTCATCTTCCTGCCCATCACAAGCCGCTCGGGCTCATAGTAGTGGAAGGCCATCACATTCTTGCTGTCGGTACCCTCGAAGGGTATCTTTCCGATTTGTGGAAAATACTCTTTGCTCATATTCTCTGATGTTTATTTATTGTTTGTCCAGTATTGATTTCCAGCGCTGCCAGGCGTCGCCGACGGCCTGCGAGGGCCGCGGCTCGGTGGTGCCGAGCATCTGCAGCGAGGCGAAAGCCTCCTTGGGCGAGGCATAGATGCCGGCGCCCAGACCCGCGCCGCGCGCGGCTCCGATGCTACCATCGGTGTCGTAGAGCTCTATCGTGGCACCGCTGACGTCGGCAAGGGTCTGCCGGAACAGCGGCGAGAGGAACATATTGGCCCTGCCGGCACGTATCACATGAGCGGCGCCCATCTTCTCCATGCCGTACATCATTGCGAAGGCCACGCCTTCCTGTGCAGCACGCAGCAAGTGGGCCCGCCCGTGGCGGTTCAGGTCGATGCCGTGGACCGAGGCGCCGACATTGCGGTTGAGCAATACGCGCTCGGCTCCGTTGCCGAAAGGTATCACCGTGAGCCCGTCGCAGCCCTCGGGCGCTTGGGCAGCGAGACTGTTGATCTCGTCGTAGGTCGCCGTCGGGGCCACCTGGCGCTTCATCCACGCATTCATGATGCCGCATCCGTTCACGCAGTGCATCACGCCCAGATAGTGGTTGACATGCAGGAAGATGTTGATTGCGTTATTGTGTGATTGTGTTAGTGCGTTAGTGGCTGGCGCGTCAGCACTCACGCATTCACGCATTAACGCATTAACGCAATCCACACTTTCCACTTTCCGCTTTCCACTACCCACCACCCCATAGACCACGCCGCTGGTGCCTGCGGTGGCCGCCACCTCGCCCGGATTGAGCACAGCGAGCGAGAGGGCGTTGTTCGGCTGGTCGCCAGCGCGGTAGGCGACGGGAATGCCCGCCGGGATGCCGAGTTCGGCGGCAGCGCTCGCCGACACACAGCCCTGTTCGCCAAAGGTGGACACCAACGGGGGTATGATGTTCTCACTGAAACCAAAATAGTTCATCATCGCTTCGCTGACGCGCTCCCTCTCGAAGTCCCACAGCATCATCTCACTCAGACCGCAGGCCGTGGTGGCGGCAGTGCCAGTGAGGCGCAGGGCCAGCCAGTCGCCCGGAAGCAGGATGTGCCTGATGCGGCCGAAGAGGGCCGGTTCGTGCTCCTTGACCCAGGCCAGCTTGGCGGCCGTGAAGTTGCCCGGCAGCGGGGCATGCTCGCCATAGGGCACACCGCGCGAATCGCACCAGATAATCGCGTCGCGCAGCACACGCATACCGTCGTCCAGACACACCAGCCCGTGCATCTGATAGCTGATGCCAACGGCCTGGACTGCCGAAAGCCGAGCACCCGAAGACGACACCTTGGCCAGTGCCTCCTTCAGGTACCGCCACCAGTCGTCCGGACTCTGCTCGGCCCAGCCGGGCCGCAGGGCCTTGATGGGAGCCTCGCTCCCAGGCGCCGAAGCGCTGCCCACGCAGCGGCCGCTCTCCGCGTCGACCAGCGACACCTTCACGCTGCTGCTGCCCAGATCTATTCCCAAGAGATATTTCATTCTGATTTCTAATTTTTGAACACTAACCTCGCTTAACCATTCTTCACCTATAAACAGCAGACGCAATAACTCTAAATCATCGGGCATACACGAGGTATGCCCCTACAGTCTATAACCCATAACCTATAACCTCTCACCTATAACCGTAAACCGTAAACCGTAAACCGTAAACCTTAAACCTTCCTCTTCCACATTCTCGTCATCTCTTCCAGGGTCTTGCCTTTTGTCTCCGGCACCAGCCGCCACACAAACACCGCCGCCACCACACACATCACGCCGTAGAGGCCGTAGGTGAACCAATGGCCGAAATCGGGGTCGGTCGAAGTCTGCATGTTGAACATAGGCACAAAGGTGCTGCTGACGATGAAGTTGAACACCCACTGCGCCGCCACGGCGATGGCCACCGCCGCACCGCGGATGGTGTTCGGGAAAATCTCGGCTATCAGCACCCAGCATATCGGACCCCACGAGAACATGAACGAGGCGCTGTAGAGCATGATGCTCAGCATCGTAACCAGTTCGAAACCGGCATGGCCGAAGGTCAGCGCCACGCCGAAGGCACCCGCAGCCATGCCGAGGGAACCCGTGACAAGCAGCGGCTTGCGGCCCCACCGTTCAACCGTGAAGATGGCCACCAGCGTGAAGAGGATATTCACCACGCCCATCATCACCGTGTTGAACATCGGGTCTGTCATGCCCATGTCGCCGAAGATGCGCGGCGCATAGTAGAGCACTGCGTTGATGCCCACCACCTGCTGGAACACACTCAGCATCACGCCGATGAACACCACCAGCCAGCCGTAGGCGAAGAGGCGCTCGCGGCGTTCGTGGGCCGTCGAGCGTATGTCTGCCACAATCTCGCGCGCCGCCGACTCGCCGTTGATGCGGCTCAGCACACCCAGCGCGCGCTCCTCGCGGCCGTTCATCACCAGCCACCGCGGCGACTCCGGCACCAGGCATATCAGCACCGTGAACAGCGCCGCCGGCACAGCCTCGCTCCCGAACATATAGCGCCAGCCGGTCTCGATAGTCCAAGCATCGCTGCCGGCCGCCACGCGGTTCACCCCCTGCCCTATCTGCTCGATCACCGGATTCGTGTGCGACCCGAGAATCATGAAGTTGACAAAATAGACCACCAGCTGGCCGAAGATGATGGCAAACTGGTTCCAGCTCACCAGCTGGCCGCGCCGCTCCGCCGGCGCCACCTCGCCAATATACATCGGACAGATGGCCGACGCCAAGCCCACGCCCATGCCGCCGATGACACGGTAGACGTTGAACATCCACAGCAACCCAAGCGTCGGCACACCGCGCTGGAAAAACAAAAACTCAGGGTTCATCGACCCCAGCGCCGACACAAAAAACAGCACGCCAGCCACAACCAGCGACCTCTTGCGACCCAGACGCGAAGCCAAAACGCCGCTCAGCATCGCACCTATCACGCAGCCAATCAGCGCACTGCTACTCGTGAAGCCGTGCATCATGTCAGTGTACTGGAAGTCGGCGGCCCCGAGGAAGAAAGCCTGAAGCCCCTTCTCAGCACCGCTGATCACCGCCGTGTCGTAGCCAAAAAGCAGTCCGCCCAGCACCGCCACAAGCACGATGCTGTACAGATAGCCGCGGCTCACCTTTTCTGTTCCATTAGCCATAACATTATGATTTTCTAAATTTTCAATTCTAAATTCTCAACTCTCTGTTGTGTTGATGAATGCAGACGCGGCACGCCGCGTCTCTACAGTCTTCGTTTTATCCTCAATTCTCAACTCTCAATTCAAAATTCCTGCCCCCCTCTAACGCAAAAAAACGGCTTTTATTGTACACGAAACACAATATACTCACATTCAGCTCTTCCTAACCACCGGTAGTGCATATCAACGATACATCAACGATATTTCAACGATATTTCAACGATTACGATCGTTGAAATATCGTTGATATATCGTTGATTTACCTTTGATATGAACTACCGGTAGAGGTGCAAAACAGACTTTGGACCGACCAAGCAGAGGCACATCACATGTATGCCCAAAGGAAAAAACATGCCGGGCACACGCTGTGTATGCCCACAAGAGAAAACAAGGGCACACCCCACGCATGCCTGCAAGTAAAATTTTTTTTTGCCGGAACGGAATTTTTTCGTAAATTTGCAAAATCATTTTAAACACAAAATGCACGGGGTACACCCCGTGTGTTGTCGGCAAAAAAACGACCCTTATGGTATACAAGATCTTCAAACAGAGCGTCAAGGACATCACCCGATACTACACACTGCTCGTGGACGAGAC
Source organism: Bacteroidales bacterium (assembly GCA_045591485.1). Taxonomy (GTDB): domain Bacteria; phylum Bacteroidota; class Bacteroidia; order Bacteroidales; family P3; genus Colimorpha. Next base: position 31,742 of record JAZNSV010000206.1, read on the forward strand.
GAGCCGCCAGCGCATGGTGGGCAGCACCAACGAGTGGGTGCTCGACAACTACTACATGATCAGCGAGCAGGAGAAGGTGCTGCGCGGCGAGCTGCACGGCGTGGAGCACGGCGAATGGCGCGTGGAGAAAGGACGTGTGGAGACACTCTGGCGCCTCATGGAAGCCTACCTGCGGCGCTGCCACCATGCCGTGGACAAGGAGCTGATGTTCCGCTACCTCAGCTCGGTGCAGGCGCGACAGAAAGACTACCTCTCCTACCCCGAGGTGACGGCCCTGCTGCCGCTGACCAAGACCATACTCATCAGCGAGCTCGCCGCCCTCTGCCGCCAGCTCGAAGCCGGCAAGGCCTACCAATACGACGTAACCGACAAGCCCGAGACCGAACGCATCGAGGCTGCGGCAGCCGAGAACCTAACGATGATGAACATCTTCAACTCGCTGCGCAAGCTGACCAAGCTGCCCATGGCCGAGCTGATAGACGCCGTGAGCCACTCGGAGCGCATGCTCAAGGCCGAGAAGGCGGGCATGTACGACCAGATGCAGGACAAGACCAAAGAGGACTACCGCGCCCAGATAGTGCGCCTCTGCCGCAAGCGCAAGGTGAAAGAATACGACCTGGTGAAAAGCCTCTTGGAAGATGAAAGTGGAGAACGGAGAACGGAGAACGGAGAACTTCTCAGCTCCCAGTCCTCAGATCTCAGTTCTCCGCTCTCCGCTCTCCACGTCGGCTGGAAACTCTTCCCGCCCAAGCGTTGGAACACCCGCGCACACCTCTACATCTGGGTCGTCGTGCTCGCCGCGCTGGCACTTGCAGCCGCATTTGCAGCCACCGCCACATGGAGCAGCGGACCCACCTGGGCCACATTGTTGCTCACCGTGCTGCTCTGGGTACCCATGAGCCAGGTGGCCATAGACCTCTTCAACTGGCTGCTGGCCAAGCTGCACAAACCACGCGGCACCTTCAAACTCAAGTTCAAAGACGGCATCATACCCGAGCAATACGCCACCATGGTCATCATGCCCACCATCCTCAAGAGCAAGGAGAAGGTGGAGGAGCTGATGGGCGTGCTGGAGGTGTACTACCTCAGCAACATCAACCGCGGCGAAGGGAAGATAGTGGAGAGCGGAGAACGGAGAACGGAGAACGGAGAACGGAAAGCGGAGAACTTGCAGCCGCACCCAGACAGTTCTCAGCCCTCAATTCTCAGTTCTCAGTTCAACAACATCTACTACACCCTCGTGGGCGACGCCGCCTCGTACAAGGAAGCCGACGCCCCGTGGGACAACGAGGTGGCCGAAGCGGGCCTGCGCAAGGTGCGCGAGCTGAACGAGAAATACGGTGCCCCGATATTCAACTTCGTCTACCGACGCCGCGCCTGGAGCGAGGGCGAGCAGACCTGGCTGGGCCACGAGCGCAAACGCGGCGCCATACTCCACTTCAACGACCTGCTGCTCGGCCAGACATCGGAAGAAGACAAAGCCAAGCGATTCCGCGCCGAGACCATCACTGAGTGGCAGAACGGAGAACGGAGAACGAAGAACGAAGAACGAAGAGCGGAGAACGGAGAACGGAGAACGGAGAACGAAGAACGAAGAACGGAGAACTTGCAGCCGCACCCGGACAGTTCTCAGTTCTCAGTTCTCAGTTCTCAGTTCTCCGCTCCCATCCGCTTCGTCATCACCCTCGACACCGACACCGAGCTGGTGCTCTACTCGGCACAAAAGCTCATCGGGGCGATGGCGCACCCGCTCAACGTGGCGCAGCTGTCGAAGGACGGCAAGCGCGTGGACCGCGGCTACGGCATCATGCAGCCGCGCGTCAACGTCGACGTCGAGGTGACCAACAAGAGCCGCTACGCACAGCTGATGGCCGGTCTGGGCGGACTGGACGTCTACACCACCGCCAGCTTCGAACTCTACCAAGACATCTTCAACGAGGGCACCTTCTGCGGCAAGGGCATCTACGACCTGCGCGTGTTCCAGCAGGTGCTGAAGGGGACCTTCCCCGAGAACCTCATCCTCAGCCACGACCTGCTCGAGGGCTGCCACATACGCTGCGGCCTCATCAACGACGTGGAGGTCTTCGACGACAACCCCTCCAACTATATCGACGACGCAAAGCGCCACCACCGCTGGACCCGAGGCGACTGGCAAATCATCTCGTGGCTCGGACGCCGCGTGCGCAACGAGCGTGGCGAGCATGTGAAAAACCAGGTGAACACCATAGGCCGCTGGAAGATATTCGACAACCTGCGCCGGTCGATGCTCAGCCTGAGCGTGATGCTCATGGTCTTTGCCGGCTACGCCCTCGCCATAGCGCACGACACGCGCCCCAGCCCGGCGTGGTTCCTGCTCGTGGCAGCCATCGTGGTGGCCAGTCCCATCGTCTTCTTCATCGTGGGACAGGTGACCAAGCTGCCGCGCTTCGGGCGACGCTACAAATACTACATGACCCTCATGCGGGGCTTCCGCGTCATCGTCTACCGCTCGGCGGTGCAGTTCGCACTGCTGCCCAAGGAGGCCTGGATGTACACCGACGCCGCCGTGCGTGCCTGCTGGCGCATGTGGGTCAGCAAGCACGACCTGCTGGCCTGGATTACCAGCGACGAGGCCGCCAAAAGCACCAAAGGCACCCTGGGCGACTACGTGAAGAAATTCTGGTTCAACTACGTCGCCGCCGTTGTCCTTATCCTTATCACCTGCCGAATGCTTGACAACACCTCCGACTACATCCCCACGGGCGACATCGTTGCCGCCGTCTTCGCCGCCATCGCCTGTGCCGTGTGGGTAGCTGCGCCCTTCGTCATGTACCGCCTTGGGAAGAAATTCCCCCAGGAACGCAAGACCCTCTCCGAACAGGAAACCACGGAGGTCCGCCAGCTGGCCAAGGACACCTGGCACTTCTTCGACACCCTCCTCACCGAGGAGACCCACTGGCTCATCCCCGACAACTACCAGCTTGGGCGCGAACCGCTGACCGACTACAAGACCTCGCCCACCAACATCGGCTACTCGCTCACCTCAGTGGTCAGCGCCGCCGAGTTGGGCTTCATATCGAAAGAAGAGGCCCTCCGCCGCCTGGAACGCATAATAGGCACCGTGGAGCAACTGGAGAAATGGAACGGCCACCTGTACAACTGGTACGACATACACTCCCTGGCCAAGCTGCCCAACTACTTTGTCAGCACCGCCGACAGCGGCAACTTCGTGGCATGTCTGTATGTCGTAAAAGGCTGGTTGGAAACCATCGACGGCAACGAGCGCGGCGAAGACACCGACGCCCTGCTCGCCAAGGTGCAACGCCTCATCGGCCAGACCGACTTCGGCAAACTCTACAACCACGAGCTCGACGTGTTCAGCATCGGCTACGACGACGGCGCACACACACTGCTACCCTACCACTACAACAACTTCGCTTCCGAAGCGCGACTGACCTCGTTCCTCACCATCTCGCAAGGAGACGCCCCTTACAAGCACTGGTTCTGCCTCGACAAGACCCTCGTGCAATACAAGGGCTACAAAGGCGTGGCATCGTGGTACGGCACGATGTTCGAATACTTCATGCCGCTCATATTCCTGCCCACCTACAAGCACACGCTGATGGACGAGACCTACAGCTTCGCCATCCGCGCCCAACGCGCCTTCTACAAGCCATGGGGCATCAGCGAGACCGCCTACAACGAACTGGACGACGCCAAGAACTACAAATACCACGCCTTCGGTGTGCCCTACCTCAAGTTCCAGAACACCACGCCCGACCGCATCGTCGTGTCGCCCTACAGCTCGCTGCTGGCCATAGGCATCGACGACCGCGCCGTGTACGACAACATGCAGGCCCTGAAACACATGGACATGTATGACGAATACGGCTTCTTCGAAAGCTACGACGAAGAAGACCACGTGCCGGTGCGTGCCCACTACGCACACCACCAGGGCATGATACTGGCCTCGCTGGCCAACTACCTGCACGGTAACTGCATACAACGCTGTTTCATGAGCGAGCCTGCAATGCAGTCGATGGCCACCCTGCTGAAAGAGAAAGCCCAGGTGAAGCCATACATAGACCTGAAGGTGACCAAATACAAACGCTACCAATACAGCAAGGTGCAGACCGAAAGCGACGCCCGCGAATACGACGGCATTGCCGGAGTGCCGGAGATTGGCGTGGTGAGCAACGGCCAATACACCGTGATGATGAACGACCGCGGAAGCGGCTTCTCGCGCTACCGCAACATACTGCTCGGCCGCTACCGCAAAATCTCGGCCGACCACTACGGCACCTATCTATATATCCGGGACCTGCAAAGCGACCGCCTCTGGAGCGCCACATACGCGCCGCTCGATGTGCTGCCCGACGGCTACCGCGTGAGCTTCGCCAGCGACAAGATATGCTACAGCCGCACCGACGGCGACATGGTCACCAAGACCGAGGTGACTGTGCTCAAAGACCGCAGCGCCGAACTGCGCCGCTTCACATTCACCAACAACGGTCCGCGCGATGTGGAACTCGAACTGACCACCTACGGCGAAGTGGTGCTCGGCACCGCCGAGGAAGACGAGAACCACCGCGTCTTCAACGCCATGAAAATCGAGTCGGACTACGACGCCGAACACCAGGCCCTTCTCTTCAGCCGCCCAGGCTCGGCAGGCACCCACCACTACATGATGCACCGCCTCTGGGCCGAAGGGGCCGAATACGTGGAATACGAGACCTCGCGTCTGAAATTCCTCGGTCGCGGCAACAGCCTGCGCCATGCCGACATCATCGACGGCCGCCGCACCCTGACCTCGACCGTAGGCACCACCCTCGACCCCATCATGAGCATGCGCCGCCGCATACACGTGCCGGCGGGCTCGAGCACCGAAGCCTACATAGTGACCGCCTTCGGCAAAGCACGCGAACAACTGCTGCAGCTCTGCGACCAATACCAGACACCCGCCGACGTCGAGCACGCCTTCCAGACCTCATCGGTGTTCAACAACATGCGCCTGCAGCACTCGCTGCTGCGCGGCAGCCAGATGCGCCTCTACTGCAACATAGCCAAATACATGGCCCAGACCGCCACCCTCGGCAACGACCGCGAGGCACTGCTCGCACAGAACACCCTCCCGCAGAGCGGCCTCTGGCGTTTCGGCATCAGCGGCGACCTGGCAATACTGCTGCTCGAGGTGGACAGCATGGGCCGCTCCGGCTATGCCAAAGAGCTGCTCCGCGCTTTCGAATATTATAAGGTACACGGTCTGATGCTCGACCTCGTCATCATCAACGACGCCCCCGAAGCCGAACGCGACGCGCTGACGGCCTTCATACGCAGCATGGCCGACACCGAACACCTCTGGGTGCAGCACACCGACGTGGGCCACGTCTACATACTCAACGGCAACGACATCAGCGACGCCGAGCGCACCCTGCTGCGCACCGTGGCCCACCTCTCGTTCGACACCGCTTCGGGCCTGCGCATCGACGAGCAGATTGCACGCCTCGAAGAAGCCAACATGCACTACCAGGACAAGGCCGAATACCCTGTGATCAAGCCCAAGAAAGACTTCCGCGTGTGGAGCAACCTCGAATTCTACAACCAATACGGCGGCTTCGA
>JAZNSV010000207.1:0-9247 GCA_045591485.1 Bacteroidales bacterium
TCGTTTACGCTGCTTCATTTCGGCAACAAGCAAGCTAGCTTGCTATTGCGCTCAACTTACGCAGCTACGCGCTTGCCCATCGTCTGCTCTATCTGCTCCGTGCGGCTGAGCAGGCGGCGGTTCAGCTCCGTGAGGCCCATCGCCTGCAGGTCGGCCGTCAGCTCGCGGTCCGAGAGCTTCTGCTCCATATTGTGGATTTTCGCGTTCTCCGCCACCAGCGCCTCGCTGGTGCGGAAGCCGTAGTCGCGGAACACCTGCGCCACCCTGCGGCCGTGCACCGCCAGCGCCTCGTCCTCGAGTTTCGCGGCCCACGCCTCGGCCACCTTCTGCATCACGTAGGCGTAGCCGTCGCGCTCCTTGTCCAGGGCGGCAATCTTCGCCGTCAGCTCGCTCTTCTGCGTCCGCTTGTAGGCCTCGTCGAACGCCTTAAACAGCCGGTCGTACTCGTCGCGCATCTCGCGGAAACGGTCCAACGCGCACTCCGCCACCAAAATTCTTTTGTCAAACGCCTCCACGGCGCTGAAATAAAATGCCACGGGGAACCGCGACAATGATTTTTCGTCAAATTTGATTGCTTCCATATCTTTGTGGTATTACGTTGTTAATATTTCATTCCGAGAGGCCGCGTTGCAGCCCTGCAAAACTATGTATTCGTTTCAAAACACCCCGTTGTAACCCTGCAAAACCCTGTTTTCATTCCGAAAGGCCCTTTCGCAACCTGCGAAACCTTGTTTTATTTTCAAAACACCCTTTTGCACCCCCGCAAAACCCTCTTTCAATTTTCAAACGCCCTTTCGCAACCCGCGACAGCCGTTTTCAAAACCGTTTCGCCCTTTCGCGCATTATGACAGGCGGTGTCAAAAGCGGCCGGGGCTGGCGATATTATTATTGTTTCGACATATAGTCATTGTATAATGAATCATACGACTCGCACCAGTCAGTAACAGCGCCAAGACTCCCCAACTGTTGAAGGAGCTCATCGAATGGTATCAACTGTATTTCGTTTTTATTGACAAACTTCAAATATATCTTATTCTCTGAACATGGACATACTTCTTCGTATGTAACAAATGACACTTTCTGCTTTTTGCCTGTTTTCTTGAAATACTGGCTATCCGGGAAGATATAGCAAAGATGGCCAGCCAACATGCAACAGCCCTCCACATAGTATTGTAGGCTATCTGCATAATGACCATAATAGCTATAATGGCGAGTTTTGACCTCAATATCATACGTGCCGATAACGGAATCTAGCATAAAATCCAATGTTGAACTTGTTGCCAAAAGACCGCAAGGCTCTAAAAAGTCAAGGTCGAGTGGCACATCGGGTTCTTCCTTGAACTGCTCGGCAATTACGGTTTCGAGGTTCTCCTTTAGCGTTTTGTCGATAAAATCGTATTCGTCAAGTTTAAACTTTATGAGGTGTCCTCCATCGTTTCTAGTACCGCAGGCGGTCATCATTCCGAGGGCGCACACCATCGCGCCGAGCAAAAAGAGTTTCTTCATATTCAATTTATTTTAAAAATTACAAACTAATCCCGCCCCGCCGCAGCATTGCGGCAGGCGTAGACAATTGAATTAAAAACAAAAAGGAAATCCTCCCGACGATTACTTGTACAATTCGTGGGGGGGGGGTAAAAATCAGCGAATTATGGATATTTGTTTTCATCGGGCTATCATCTTGGACGGGCGGATACGGTCGACAATGACCATATCATCCTCTACGTGGAATATGAAACACCAGCGGCGGTTCGCTCCACTTCGGTCGCGGGGCACACCAGTGGCTCACCATGCGGCGGGCTTTGGGATGGTACTGCCGAATGTCGGCCATCGTGCTCGGCCGGTACAGGTCGGCATACACCGAAAGCGACTGCACTTCGGCAATCATCATATCGAGATACCTACGTGCGCCCTCGATACTCATCACCGTAAGCAGGAAGTCGGTCAAGTCCTCGATGTCGAGCCTCGCCCTGCGGGAAATTCTAAGCCTGTAGCTTTTCATATTTCTCAAGGTATCGTTGCCAAACCTCGTCAAAATACTCTTCCACCGTCATTAGCTCGCTTTCGGGCGTTTTGTCGACACTTTGTGTTGTGTCGATGGGTTTTCGGCCGCGTGCCGAATGCGCGGTACGCACGGCCTTTGGTCCTTCTATTGTTGCTACAGATTCCATATCAGATTGTATTGTTTTCGATTTGCAAAATTACGAAGAATTATCGGATTGAGAAAAATATTATCATGCGAAGAGGTTTCGTGCGTCTTTCATAGCCTTGCCGGCCCGCATCTCGCTGAACGCCGTCGTAAGACTTTCTCTGACCATCTTCGTCTGCTCCTCCTTTGGATTGTCTGAGGGCGTCACCTTTGCGCCAAGAGTGAGCAACACACCAATCAGTTGCTTGATGGCGCTGTTGCGTCCGTCGTATTCAAGTGTTATTGTTGCCATAGTAATTCGATTTATGATATCCGATTTTATAACGCAGCAATAATCTGATTATTGTATTCTGTTGCAGAAAAAATCCGAATAGACTCAACTACCAAGAGCCACGCTACTTATGGCTGTGGCCAATCCTAATAAAATCCATAATGTCGTATCTTGTAATCACGCTGCAAAAATAGGCAGGCGATATTACAACGTTTTCGTTAAGCCGAACGCAGAGGGCAAATCACGAAGTGTTTGCACTATGCTGAGGCGAGAACACGACTCATGAAATGGAACGGTATGACATTTTTAATGAAAAATTTGCCTCGTAACAATCTTTTCATTTCATCTTAACAGCTTTGTAATATGAGCCCGCTATTTTTGCGGATGAAAAATAAACATTAAGGAAAATGGAAACAACTTGTTATCTGATTATTATTGTATTTCTGCTGGTGCTGGCAGTGGTGGATTTGTTTGTCGGGGTCAGCAACGACGCCGTCAATTTTATGAATTCGGCCATCGGGGCAAAGGTGGCGCGGTTCCGCACCGTGATCATCGTTGCCTCGGTTGGAATCGTTGCCGGAGCTATGCTGTCGGCGGGGATGATGGATGTGGCGCGGCACGGCATTATGCAGCCGTCGTACTTCTCGTTTCGCGAGGTGATGATGCTGTTTCTGGCCGTGATGGTGACGGATGTGATTGTGCTTGACGTGTTCAACTCGCACGGTATGCCCACCTCCACGACCGTGTCGCTGGTGTTCGAACTCTTGGGCGGCACTTTCGTTCTGGCGCTGCTCAAGATGTCGGCCGACGGCAGCCTGGCGATGTCCGACCTGCTCAATTCCAGCAAGGCGTTGTCGGTCATCATCGCCATCTTTGTCAGCGTGGCGCTCGCTTTCGTCACGGGTGCCGTGGTGCAGTGGATTTCGCGTCTGATCTTCACCTTCCGCATCCACAGGCATCCTTATGCCGAGGCGTTCTTCGGCGGCATCGCCTTCACGGTGCTCGCCTATTTCATTTTCATCAAGGGGCTTTCAGGCACTCCGTTTATCGGCGAGGAGACGAAGGCGTGGATTGTGCAGAACACGGGGATGCTGTTGTTCTGCATATTCTGCGTGACGACATTCGTTTCGTTCTTCCTCGTCATTGCGCGGGTGAACATATTCCGCCTGGTCGTTCTGTTTGGCACTTTCGCCTTGGCGATGGCTTTCGCAAGCAACGACCTGGTGAATTTCGTCGGCGTGCCCCTCGCCGGGCTGTCCGCCTTCCAAGACTGGATGCAACACGGTGCGCCCGACCCCGACGGCTTTATGATGACCTCGCTGATGGAGTCGGAGAAATCGCCGTTTGGCTATCTGGCCGTCGCCGGGGTGATAATGATTGTGGCACTGGCCACCTCGAAGAAAGCCCAGAATGTGGTGAAAACATCGGTCGATTTAAGCCGACAGGACGAGAGCGACGAGATGTTCGGCTCCAGCCAGGCAGCGCGCACCATAGTGCGTTCGGCGCAAGCGGCCAAGACGGCCGTTTCGAGCATCACCCCACGTTGGCTTCGCCGGGCCATACGGCAGCGTTTCGACACCGAGAATGCCGAAATGCCGGGCGGCGCATCGTTCGATATGGTGCGGGCATCGGTCAACCTGGTGCTGGCATCGGTATTGATAGTCATCGGCACCAACTACAAACTGCCGCTCTCCACCACCTACGTAACCTTTATGGTGGCTATGGGAACAAGTCTTGCCGACGGCGCTTGGGGACGCAACAGCGCTGTGTTCCGCGTCACGGGAGTCCTCAGCGTCATCGGCGGCTGGTTCCTCACGGCCGGCATTGCCTTTGTCTCGTGCGCCCTGGTCTGCCTGCTGTTCTATTTTGGCGGCTTCATCGCTATGTTTGCCTTGATGATTTTGGCGGCATTCATCGTGGTGAAGGGCAACATCACCTACCGCAAGAAAAAACTGGAGGACAAGGACGCGCTTCTCGCTTCCATTATGCACAGCCACGACGCAGAGATTGTGTGGGATCTGCTGAGAAAACATATCAGCCATACGCAGAGCGACACCTGCCGTTTCACCGCCGAACAATACAACCGCATCCTCGACGGTCTGACGACGGAGAACCTTAAAGGGTTGCGCGCCACGCAACTGCTGCTGAAAGACAAACAGGAGGAGCTGAAAAAGGTGCGCCACCGTGAGTTTGTCGCCTTGCACCGCATTCCCGAGGACATCGCACTGGAACACAACACCTGGTTCCATCTTGGCGCCAACAGCAACCAGCAGTTCATCTACTGCCTGAAGCGGCTGCTCGAGCCGATAAAGGAGCATATCGACAACAACTTCAACCCCGTACCAGCGGCCTTTATGGAGGAGTTCCGGCCCATCCGCAACCGCATCGGCAATCTGATGGACGAGACTTGCGAGATGCTCACCACTTGCAGCTTCGACCACGAAAAAAGAGTGCTCGAGGAGGCCGAACTCTGCAAAAAAGAGCTCTCGGCCCTGCGCAAGACACACATCGACCGTATGCAGAGGCGGACGGGCACAGCCGACTACAAGACATCGCTCATCTACCTGAACATCCTTCAGGAGAGCCAGGAACTGCTCAGCATAATGCGCCACCAACTGAAAGCCGCACGCAAACTCCTCGCAGAGAACAAGCATTTTTAGCCAAACACAATAAAAAACAGCATCTTCCGTTTTGCCCAATAATATTTGCCCTATGACTAAAGACCGCACATACAACATTCTTGTTGTTGACGACGAAATCGACATTTGTCAGATACTGCAATATAATCTTGAGAAAGAAGGCTATTCCGTTGCGGTGGCAACATCCGCGGAAGAAGCCCTGCAAAACAACATTCACGATTTCAACCTCTTGCTACTCGATGTGATGATGGACGGAATGTCGGGCTTCGAACTGGCAAGTGCGTTGAAAAACAACGAGAAAACATCGGACATCCCTATTATCTTCCTGACGGCAAAGGATTCGGAACAGGACGTCTTGCACGGTTTCGGACTTGGTGCCGACGATTATATTTCAAAACCGTTCAGGATACTGGAACTGTTGGCCAGGGTCAAGGTTGTTTTAACCAGGTCGGAACGCAAAGAAAAACCGGCGAAGGACACCCTGCAATATGAAGGCATTGTGCTAAACACCAGCCAGAAGAAAGTATATGTCGATGGGAAGGACGTTCCTTTCACAAGGACAGAATTCGAACTGCTGGCCTTGCTGCTGTCGGTTCGTGGACGTGTGCTCTCCCGGCAGGAGTTGATTGACCGCATCTGGCCCAACGATGCCACGGTGATGGACAGGACTGTTGATGTGAACATTCTGAGAATACGAAAGAAGATTGAGCCATACTCTTCCTGTATCGGGACAAAGATGGGTTACGGATATTATTTCAAGGACTGACCACTAACGCAATAACACACTAACGCACTAACGCATTAACGCACTAACGCAATAACGCACTAACGCATTAAATATATGTCTATTGGGAAGAAGCTGTCGGTCAGCATAACGGTGATATTTGGTCTGTTTGCTTTCTCTTTTATGGCTTTTCAGCACTATCGGGAGAAAGAGTTCAAGATAGAGTGCCTGAACATACAGCTTCAGGACTGCAACCTGCGTATAAGTGAATCTCTCAGCAGCGGCGACAGAATCACAGACAGTCTTGTAGAGAGTTATGTTTTCCGGCACGAGATGGATAATTTACGTGTAACCATCATCGACAGCCTCGGCCGGGTGCTATACGACAACCGTATCGAGGACTACAGCACGATGGACAATCATCTTCACCGAAAAGAAATTCGCGAAGCAATAGGTAAAGGGCAAGGATCGGACATAGAAAGAACCAGTGCCACAATGGGTGAAGACTACTTCTATTCCGCCACTTATATACCTCAACTCGGCCTCTTCATTCGTTCGGCATTGCCCTATAACCACGACTTGAAAGATTCGTTGCAAGCGGAAAAGGAATACATCTGGCTTGCTTTGGCGGTGTTCATTGTCCTGACGTTTATATTGTCACGCTTTACCAGAAAATTGGGGAACAGCATTGACAAGCTACGGATATTCGCAAAACGAATTGCCCTTGGCGAAAGTCTTGAAATTGAAGAGTTGGCCGAATTCTCAAACGATGAACTTGGCGAAATAGCCGAACGAATCGTCAAGATATACAAGAAACTGCAGGTTACGAAAGAAGAGCAGAACCGACTGAAACGCGAGCTGACACAGAATGCCGCCCATGAGTTGAAAACACCCGTGGCAAGCATACAGGGCTATCTGGAAACCATTTTGACGCACCCCGACATCTCCGACGAAATGCGGCAACAATTCCTTGAGCAATGTTTCGGCCAGTCCCAGCGGCTGACAGCCATCTTGCAGGACATTTCCACCCTGAACAAAATTGACGAGGCGTCGGTGGCCTACAAATTTGAAGAGGTCAATATTTCACAGATTGTTGGGCAGATAGTTGAAACCTCCGCTTTGCATCTGAAAGAGCATCGTATGCATTTCGACAACCAATTGCCATCTTCGCTTATGGCCTACGGCGACGTGTCGCTTATCCATAGCATCTTCAGCAACCTCACTGACAACGCCATTTCCTATGCAGGCGATGGGGCCACAATAACCCTTACGCATTCCGATGCAGACACCCATTGGCAGTTCACATTCTCCGACAATGGCGTAGGGATTGCTTCGGAACATCTGTCGCGTATTTTTGAGCGATTCTACCGTGTCGATAAAGGCAGAAGCCGCAAACTCGGAGGCACAGGTCTCGGCCTCGCTATTGTGAAAAACGCCGTTCAACTGCATGGTGGAATGATAGCAGCATTTCAAAACAAGGACGGTGGAGTTCGCTTTGTTTTCACCATACGCAAAAGCGTAGGTCATCCGTAATCACGGTCTCGGTAATGTCTATAACGGCCACCAGCCGCTTGCGAATGTCCTCGCACAGGCCGGCGGTGTACTTGCGGCGGTCCCGATACAAAAAATATTTTAAAACTGTCAGTGATTAGCAATTACTGAGCCTGTAGAGACGCGGCGTGCCGCGTCTGGATTTTTTATTAGCGATAGGTGCCGCCGCTAACGCGGCTCGTTGGAGCCCCCTTTGGGGGCGACACATATATAGCCGTGGGCGCAAGCCCACGGTGCCACGACAATCCCGCATACATGGAGCCCCTTTGGAGGCGGCACACAGACCTCTTAGAAATTAGAATTTAGAAATTAGAATTTAGAAATCTCTCATTTTTCCCGCTCTTCCCACCGCCACCAGCCGGTCGGCCATATCGGACGGGGTGCGCATATACACATAAACCGTATACCTGTTCGGCGTCTCGCGGTGGTCGCCCTCGTAGCGGCTCGTTGCCGATGCCGCGCGCGGGCCGCCCACCAACAGCTGGTATGCATAATACCCTTGCTTCAGCAGCAGCCTTTTCGTATACGCCCGCCGCTCCGGGCTGTAGTCCATCCGGCTTCCCTCGTCCATCCGCCAGTCTGTAAGCGCACCCACCACATAGACGCTCCCGTCAAGCGTAGGCCCGTCTACAGGCAGGCTCAGCATCACCCACACATATTCAGCCTCTGTGGCCACATTCTGCCGGTCCCAGGCATTCACCTTCATTCCTCCGTTCAGGGTTGTCTCGCTCAGATAATGCTTTCCCGACCGGTCTTCGCACGGCTTCACCATTGCCAGCAGCTCGCCGCCGTATTCCTCCACACCCAGCACATTGTACATCGGCGTGCGCAGATTGCTCATGTCGAAAAAGCGGAACGTATTGCCCCCGTCGAAGATATTCGGCTGGCGGAAGCGGTAGGCCAGCCCCTCGCCGTCGTAGCCGCTAAACTCGAGCCATCGTGCATTGTCCAACCGTCCGTTCTGCTGCACCATCACCCTCACGTACTCAGGCCGCAGCCATCCGCCACCAGCCGACGGCAGTCTGCTCACCACCACATCCACCTCCTGCCGCTGCATCACACCCACGCCGTCGTACGGGCGCCCCACTTCCGACTCCACACCCACGCTTCCCTCGCTCACCCAGAACCGCCGTGTGAGCAGAGTGTCCCCGTCGGCCTCGTCGGTCACCGTCAGTGCGTAATTTCCCGAGTGCGTCAGCTGCGTAAAGCCGTCCAGCAGCGTCAGCCGGTAGTGCACATAGTCGGTGCGGGTGGTGAACGAAAAATCATAGTCTGCGATTGAGCCTTCCCACAGGCCCGTCATAAACTCCACGGGCTCCAGCACGTCGCGCTGCCAGTCTGCGTCGCAATGTCCGATGTTCCACCGCAGGCTGCGGGCCTCGCCCTCCAGCAGGTCGAACGTCAGCACCAGGCGCCCGCTCGTCTTGCCTACACCCATGCCGTCGGTCGCCATCGTCAGCACCGGCGGCTCCATCGGCGCACCCTCGCGGTAGAACTCCACCGTCTTCAGCTCCGGCACCCACGCCGAGTCCACAACCACCTGCGCCGCACCCGTCAAGCACAGCATCAGGCACAACCAGGATAAAATCGCTTTTTTCATGATGCAAATTTACGCATTTTTTTTCTCATTTCGGCAACCATCGGCACAAAAAAACATCTACATCGCCCAATATCATGCACTTACTCTTGCCGCCGCGGCTCCGATACGGCCTGGCAGGCGCCCCTTCTCCGGCGCCCGGCGCCGAAAAATCATCCCCGAGTCATACCCCGCTCACCGAGGGCATCCCTTCGCTCGTTGTACGATACATGTACGATACTTGTACGTTCGTTGTACGATTGCCAAACGTACAAATATCGTACATATATCGTTGAAGTATCGTACAACGAAGTCGGAGGCCAAGCGGGTCTTAGGA
>JAZNSV010000208.1:0-5237 GCA_045591485.1 Bacteroidales bacterium
TATGTTATATGCGGGGGGTCGTGAAAGAGGGGTGGGATTTTGAAAAGTTAAAAAAGAAAAAAATGTTGCAGGATTAAAAAAAAACATATATGTTTGCAATTGGTAAGATAAATGCACAAAACCAATTATTAATTATAAAACAACACATTATGATCAAAAAACTACAACGATTGTTCGCGTTGGCGGCGCTGGTGGCGCTGCCCGCGATGGCAAGTGCGCAGGATGAGCTCATAGTGGCCGATGGGACGACGACCAGCCAGTACATTCCCATCTATGGCACCTGGGCTGATGCCAACCAGCACAACCAGGTGATCTACCCGGCCGATTCGATTGAAGATATGCTGGGAGGCACCATCAGCGGCATGACGTTCTACATGTCGTCGCCCAACAGCACTGCATGGAACATCACGGTGACCATCAGCCTGGGCACCACTGCGGTCGGCGACCTCTCGTCGGGGCTCGACGCTAGCACCTCGCTCACACAGGTGTGGCATGGCACAGTGAACGGCCAGACGGGCGAGATGAGCTTCGAGTTCGACGAAGAGTTTGTCTACGACGGCGACAACCTGCTTCTTGACATCCAGACCGTCACCAGCGGCACCTACAACGCCGCCTACTTCTACGGTGTCACGCTCGGCAACGCCTCGCGCTACAGCTACAACTCCACCAACAGCGCCCAGAACTTCCTGCCGAAGACCAAGTTTGAGTATACGCCCGGCGGCGGCACCATCTGCCGCAAGCCGAAGTCGATGGTCTTCAGCAATATCACCAACAACGGTGCCGACGTCAGCTGGACGGCCCCTGTCGACGGTGCGTCGGAGTATGCCGTCTTCATCGACGGCGCCTACGTGACCAGCGTCAGCGACACCTTCTACACCGCCAGCGGCCTCGCGGCCAACAGCGACCATCTGGTGCAGGTGAAAAACGTTTGCGGCACGGGCGACAGCTCCGGCTTCCTCAACGGCACTTTTCACACCCTCTGCGAACTGGGCAACTGCGAGGTGCAAGTAATTCCTTCTGCCAGTTACTCCTCATCCAGCTACATGCCCCATGCTCTCATCTATCAGAACGGCAGCCTGCTGGCCGACGTCAGCAGTAGCACCAACGTGAGCATCTGCAACGGCGACAGCCTTGTGGTTCTCTACGGCGCACCGCAATACAGCTACAGCCCGAACCTGCGCATCGTTGATGCCGGCGGCACCGATCTCTTCAACGGTACGGCCAACAACGGCGACACCGTTGTGGCTCTGGCCAATGGCTGCCCGAGCTGCATACCGCCGCAGACTGTGCAGCAGACGCCCAACGACGCCTTCTCGACCGTCATCAGCTGGCACGACGAAAACTTCGACGCTTCGAACGAGTACATAGTCGAGGTGGACGGCATACAGTACACCGTCAGCGGCGACACGGCCTACGACCTGACCACCTACCCCTTGACCCACTACAACGTGCGTGTGGCCCGCCTCTGCGAAGGCGACGACACTTCGGCCTGGCGCACCCTGAGCTTCGCCGCTCCCTGCGACGAGAGCGTCTATGCCCAGGTGCCCTTCTTCTCGGGCTTCGAGGAGCTGGAGACTGGCGAGATGCCCGACTGCTGGCTGCAGGTTGCCACCGGTATGAACCACAACCTTGGTGCCACCTTCCCCTCGGCCTACCGCTGGGCCCCCAACGCCCATAACAGCAGCGTGTACTTCGAGTTCGAGAGCGACGCCCAGGAGACCGAAATCCTGGCCCTGCCGCGCATGGAAGACGTCAGCACCCTGCAGCTGAGCTTCTACGCCGTCACCACCAACAGTACCAACGGCTTCCTCTTTGAGGCCGGCGTTATCGAGACCGACGACGAGGGTGAACACACCTTTGTCCCGGTCGACACGATTACCATCATCGCCTCTGGCAGTTTCAGCGGCGGCTACAATATATATAATGTGTTCTTCGACACCTATGAGGGCGACGGCGCCCGCCTGGCCATCAAGGTTTCGCCCACCGGCTCGGCCATGTACACCCTGATGATCGACGACTTCAACGTGATCCGTGTCGGCGTGCCCGTGCTCGGACCCTTCGAGCACAACAGCTACACCGTCAACATGGGCGACACCCTGAGCCTCAATGCCAACCTTATGACCGGCGAGGTGGAGACCTACACCTGGACATCGCCGATGATCGAGAGCGGCGACGCCACCATCGTCAGTCAGGACACCACCAACGTGCGCATCGTCTACAGTGCCGCCGGCAGCGACGTGGTCACCGTTACGGCCAGCAACGCCAACGGCGAGGCCACGAAGAGCGTCATGGTGAGCGTCATCGACAACTCGCTCGTCAGCAGCTTCCCCTACAGCACCGGCTTTGAGGTCGGCGAAGACCGCAGCTGGTACACCGCCAACAACCTCAACGGCTGGTATATCGGCAGCGCCGCCGCCTACGAAGGCGAGAACGGCCTCTACATCAGCCGCGACAACGGCGCCACCAACGTGATGGCCGACGGCATCACCTGCCACTCCTACGCCTACCGCCACTTCGAGGTGCCTGCTTCGGGCGAATACACCCTGAGCTTCATGTGGAAGGGCAACGGCACCAGCGGCAGCCGCTACATGCGCGCCTACATCGCCGACTCGGTGATACACCCCACAGAGGGCAGCTACCCCGGCAGCGACTGGACACAGATCGGCACCGACTGCGTCAGCGCCGGCGACTGGACCCAGTTCTCGGCCCCCTTCACCATGCTTGAAGGCCAGCACACAATTATCCTCTACTGGTACGGCACCGGCAACCAGAACCCGCCGACGGCCGTCGACAACCTGAGCATCGAGGTCAACACCTGCCCCACGCCGATGAACCTCGTGCTGACTGATGCCGGCGAGACCGACATCACCGTTGGCTGGACCGTGCTGGGCGAGGAGAGCGAATGGATTGTCACCGTTGGCGACAGCGCCATCGTGGCCAGCGAGAACCCCTACACCATTGAGAACCTGGAGAGCAACACCGAATACCAGGTGAGCGTGCGCGCCTACTGCGCCGAGGGCGACACGAGCTTCGCCATCAACGGCACCTTCCGCACCACCTGCGCCCCGGTGACCGAGGTGCCGTGGACCGAGACCTTCGCCACCAACGAGAATGTCACCTGCTGGACCACCCTCGACTATGACGGCAGCAGCTCCACCAACTGGAGCTACAGCAGCGGCTACATGCGTTCGGGCTACAATGGCTCGACCAATGCCAACGACTGGCTCATTTCGCCGGCCATAGTGCTGCCCGCCGACATGGAAGGCCTCGTGGTGTCGTGGGAAGGCTACGGCAGTGCCTACTCGACCTACAACTCCCACATGCGCGTGTTGGTATCCACTTCCGGCATGGACACCGCCAGCTTCAGCGAAATCTACAGCAGCGAGCTCGGCAACTGGGCCAACTACTCGGCTCCGATCGACTCGCTCGCCGGACAGACCATCCACATCGCCTTTGTGCACGACAGCTACAACGACAACGGCGTGCAGGTGCGCAACGTGCAGGTGCGTTCGGCCCTGGTGCCCGTCATCTCGGTCGAGGGTCCCGGCATGACCGACATCAACGCCCCCGTCACCATGCGTGCCATACTGCATGAGGGTGCTTCGCCCGTGACCTACACTTGGAGTTCGACCCTCGGCGTGGTGCCTACCGCTGCCGCCGACTCGGCTGTGTTCACCTACACCACCACCGGCACCGACACCGTCACCGTCATTGCCTCCAACGCCCACGGCGCCGACACCGCTGTGACCGTGATCAACATCTACGACTTTGCCCCGGCAGCCATGCCCTTCAGCGAAGACTTTGAGACCAGCGCCTCCAACTGGGTTATCAGCAACGGCGCCAACGGCTGGTATATCGGCACCGCCGAGAGCCACAACAGCTCGAACGGACTCTACATCAGCAGCGACGGCGGCGTCACCTGTGGCTATACCAACACAGCTACCACATATTCGTATGCCAGCCGCTACATCAACTTCGACAGCGCCGGCACCTACACCATCAGCGTCGACTGGAAGGTCGTTGGCGAGAGCAGCTACGACTTCGTGCGCATCTTCCTGGCCCAGCCCGTCGAACTGGTCGGCGGCACCCAGGCTCCCGCTGGCATGGGCACGGCCACCTCGGGTCTGCCCACCGGTTGGATAGCACTGACCGACAACTACCTCAACGGCCAGAGCGACTGGCAGGTCCACAGCAAGATCTTCAGCGTGCCCGACGCAGGCACCTGGCAGCTCATCGTGATGTGGTACAACGATCACTCATCCGGTAGCGCCCCCGTGGCTCTCGACAACCTGAGCATCGTCAGCGGCGGTGTGCTGCCTCCGACACCCACGCCTTGCAACGCACCTGTGATCACCTCGGTCACCCCGACCGCCAACAGCGTCACGCTGAACTACACCGGCTCGGCTTCGAGCTATGAGGTCCACATCGTGGAAGGCACCTGGGACGGTCCCGCCAGCGGCGAAACCACCACTGCCACCACCTACACCTTCTCCGAGCTCAGCCCCTCGACCTACTACACCGTCGGCGTGCGCTCCGTGTGCGAAGACGGCACCTCCGACTGGGTGTTTGAAGAGGTGACCACCCTCGAAGATGAACCCGAAGAGTGCAACACCCCGACCGACCTGCACACTGTGAGCGTCGATAGCAACCGCGCCACCATAGCCTGGACCGCCGGCGGCAGCGAGACCCAGTGGCAGATCAAGGTGAACGACGACGGCGAAAACCTCATCATGGCCAGCACGAGCACCTATGTGATGAGCGACCTGACTCCCGCCACCCAGTATCGCGTCCGCGTGCGTGCCTACTGCAGCGAGACCAACCAGAGCGGCTGGAGCGCCGAGCTGACCTTCACGACCGAAGAAAGCGGCGTTGGCATCGACGGCGTCGACGAGAGCGGCATCAGCCTCTTCCCGAACCCCGCCAGCAGCCAGGTGACCATCAGCGTCAGCGAGCCCGCCACGGTGAGCATCGTCGACATTAGCGGTCGCGAGGTCTACAGCGCCAGCGTGGAGAGCCAGATTGTTGTCGACCTCGGCGACATGGCCCGCGGCGCCTACTTCGTCCGCTTCAGCGGCGAGCAGCTGAACGCTATCCGCAAACTCATTGTGAGATAGTCTCGGCGGCCGAAGGCCAACAGAAAGAGGGCCGGCGCACCTGATATGGCGCGCCGGCCCTTCTTTTTGCTGTCGGTTGGCGATGACAACGGGGCGGTTTGGCACGATTTTTGCATGTCAGAA
>JAZNSV010000209.1:0-2071 GCA_045591485.1 Bacteroidales bacterium
TTGACTGCCTTATTTGTCTTCCTAAGACCGCTTGGCCTCCGACTTGCACCCCTTCTGTAGAGACGCGGCGTGCCGCGTCTGCATTCTTTCTCGTTGCATGCGTTGTCGTTTTTTTTTATGTTACCAGACGCGGCACGCCGCGTCTCTACAGGCGACCCTATCTTTCCCACCGTAGAGACGCGGCACGCCGCGTCTCTACAGGCGCTATCGCGACGCCATCTCTTCTTGCAAGGCAACGACAAATTCATGTATATCCTCTTCCGTCGTGTCGAACGAGCACATCCACCGCACCACGTCCTGCTCCTCGTCCCAGTCGTAGAAGAAATAGCGCTGCTGCAGACGGTGCCACACCTCGCGCGGCAACTGCGCGAAGACGCTGTTGACCTGCACCGGATACATGATCTTCACCCCCTCGACCTTCTCCACCTCGGCCTTCAGCAGCTGCGCCATCCGGTTGCTGTGCTCGGCATTGCGATACCACAGCGTGGACTGCGGGTTGTGTGCATCGGGTGGCACCTGAACACGGGAGCCATCCGCTCCCCTCGGCCCGCTCCCCACCAGATAAGCTTCCATCTGCGCCGCCACGAAGCGCATCTTGCTCCCCAGCTGGGTCATCTGCTTGCGGCGGTACTTCATCTCCACGTCCAGTGCCGGATTCAGCAGCACGCAGCTCTCGCCCATGATGAGGCCGTTCTTGGTGCCGCCGAAGCTCAGCGCGTCGACGCCGCAGCCCACGGTCATCTCGCCGAACGAGCACCCCAGCGCCACGGCGGCATTGGCCAGGCGGGCGCCGTCCACGTGCAGGTACATGCCGTGGCTGTGCGCCAGGTCGGCCAGGGCCCGAATCTCGTCGAGGCTGTAGAGGGTGCCCAGCTCGGTGGGCTGGCTGATGCTTATGGCCTTGGGCTGGCTGTGGTGTTCGAAGCCGAAGCCGTGCAGACGCGTGCGCACCAGGGCGGGCGTCAGCTTGCCGTCGGGCGTGTCGACCGTCAGCAGGCGGCAGCCCACCACACGCTGCGGCGCACCGCACTCGTCAACATTGATATGCGCCGTCTCGGCACACACCACGGCCTCGTGCGAGCGGCACATGGCGTCGATGCTCAGCACGTTGGCACCGGTGCCGTTGAACACAAGGTATATCCTGGCCTGCGAACCGAAGGTCTTCTGTATCAGTTTCTCAAGCCGTGCGGTCACCTCGTCGTCGCCGTAGGCCAGTGCATGTTCGCTGTTGGCGGCCTCGAGGGCCTGCAGCACCTCGGGACTGAAACCCGAGTGGTTGTCGCTTCCGAATCCTCGTTTCATATAGTCGTTTATATTGTCAAAATCGCGGTGCAAAGATACGAAAATATTTCAACATGAAGCGGAAATCTTCATCCCGCCGCAGAGGCGGCACAACACAAATACACCCCGCGACAAACAGCCATCGATATAAATGGATATCTATAAATTGCCTCGTAGAGGCATAATCTCAATCTACCTGCCTGCAGGCTTCGAGCACCGCTGAATTAAAACAATCCAGCGATATACCCCACACTGCAAGTGTGGGGTATATCAAGCAAATACAACTCAGCGTCTCGACCCCAGAAAAGGCGATGAGCACCGCTGAAATAAATCAAATACAGTGAATAAGAGACGCACTCTCGAATGTGTATTTATAATAGAGGTCCCCATAAATTATTCCGCCTTCGGCGGTTACGCGTAGCGCAAAATCTATAGGATTTATAGATTTCTGCCCGCAGGGCAAGGCGACTGTTGTTTTTTAGAAGTGGCCTATATAAAATAAGAATTATTGATAAAAAACAGCACATTTTCCGCCAGCAAAAACGATAAATGCAAACGGCTGATTTTCAGCTTTCAGACTGCACCCCTTCACCCGTTGTACGATACATGTACGATCGTTGTACGATATTTGTACGTTCAGCAATCGTACAACGAACGTACAAGTAACGTACAACGATCGTACAACGGACGAACCGGACCCCCGCCGGACCCGCCGCGGACCCGACACCCGTCTGTGCCGCGTCCCAATGAATTCCAACCCGTCTGTAGAGACGCGGCGTGCCGCGTCTGG
>JAZNSV010000210.1:0-14768 GCA_045591485.1 Bacteroidales bacterium
GCCGATTTTGGACTGCTTTGGCAGAGGTTTTCTTCGGCCGTTGTACGATACATGTACGATATATGTACGATACTTGTACGATTGGCAATCGTACAAGTATCGTACATATATCGTACATGTATCGTACAACGGGTATAGGGGAGCATACTATAACATTGATTTAATGCAAGTTAGGCGAACATAGAGTACTAACTTCCAGAACGACAGCCAATTGACGGTTGTTTTTACATTTTTTAACAAATCGTAAGTTAGCGAAACCGCAAGGAAGCAATCTACAGAACCGGCCACCCGATTGAACCACCCTCTTCGTCACCGGCAGCACTTGCGGAGGAGCAGAAAAAAGGGTGCCGACCCATAGAGAGTCGGCACCCTTGGCAGCTTGCAACTGCATATCTATCAGAGGCCAAGCACGGCGGCACCCTGTTTGTAGACTATGTCGCGCGGTATGTTGGCGTCGCGGATCTGGTCGAGGACCTTCTGGAGGTCGGCGCTGATGTTGC
Organism: Bacteroidales bacterium; assembly: GCA_045591485.1. Lineage (GTDB taxonomy): Bacteria > Bacteroidota > Bacteroidia > Bacteroidales > P3 > Colimorpha. Next base: position 501 of record JAZNSV010000210.1, read on the forward strand.
CGTTCTTGTCGCTGTAGGCCTTGGCGGCGGCAGCGTCGCCCTCGCCTTCCATGGCGATGATGATGGCGGCCCAGCCGCGGGCGGCCTCACGGGCCTTGTCGACGTCGATCACATACTTGCCGTCGGCGTTGATGCTGAAGGCACCATGCTCGAGGAAGTAGTTGTAGCACATGATGTTGGCGCGGCCGTGGGCCTCGGTGGCGCCGAAGCGGACCGAGCGGAGCAGACCGGCGATGAAGGTGATGTAGTTCTGGGCCACGGTGGTGTTGGTGATTTCGCCGCGCTCGATGAGCTGCTCGGTGAGGAAAAGACCGCAGACGTCGGCCTTGGCTTCCTCCCAGGCGCTGTACTGTGCGCCGAGGGCCTCGCGGCAGGCACCGCGACCGGTGACGGTGTTCTTGATGCCCAGACCGTGGGCCACCTCGTGGTAGCAGGTGTTGCCGAAGAAGGCGTTGAAGGTCACGCTGTCGACCTGTTCGGGGCAGAGGATGAGGTTGGCGATGGGCACCATGATGTTGTCGTACTTGGCGCGCATGGCGTTTTTGAGCTGCAGGCGGCGGCTGCCTTTGGCCAGCTGCACGCGCTCGTCGTTGGGCAGGTTGATGGCGATGGTCTTGGAGCCCGCGTTGCAGTCGCCGGCGTAATAGACCACGTCGTAGACGTTGATGTCGCAGTCGGTGCCGGGCACTTCTTTCTTATACTTGGGGTCGCAGGGCAGAAGCTTCTGCATCTCGGGCAGCATGGCGGCAAACTTGCTGAGGTCGTTGCTCCACTGTTCGTCTTTCACCAAGACGAAAGCTTCGTGGCTGCACTTGAGGCCGTTGACGCCGTCGTCGTAGTTCTCGATGGGGCCGACAACGAAATCGAGCTTGCTGTCTTTCATGTCCATCCACACCATGTCGCTCTCGAAGTAGTCGTCGGTCTTGAAAGCCTCGCGACGTGCCTCGAGGTAGCGCTTCAGGCCTTCGTTCTCGGCCAGGCCGATGGCTTTCTCCATCAGGGCGTCGACCTTGGCCAGCTCGGTCTTGTAGGCCTCGTGGTAGGGCAGCACATAGAGCTTGCCCTCGGCGTCGCGGCGGATGACGCTGTACTGGCTGTTTTTCAGGGTGTCGTCGAGGGCTTCAAACTCCTCTTTGGTCATGTCGGCTGGGTAGAAGTTGCAGCCGGCGGGGCGCTCGCCGTAGCCGGGCAGGAAGGGGCGCTCGCTGTCCAAGCGATCCCATGCACCATATTGTATGCGTGCAAAGGCGCGCATGGCGGGGTCGCACAGGGTGTCGATGGCGTCGCGATTGGCGTAGCCAAAGTATTCATCCCAGTAGATGTCGTCCATCACTTTGCCAATCTCGATAAAGACCTTGACCAGCTCTTTCTCCTTGGCGCTGAGGTTTTGGATGAGGTCCGACTTCAGTTCGAACTCGGCATACTCGTCAACTTTTTGTTGAATTTCGGGGTCGGCAGGGCAGTCGGTGACCGCTTTTTTGTTCTGGCAACCCACGGCGGCAAACATTGTCACAGCCATAGCGATAATCGGTAACTTTTTCATTATTAATATGTTTTAAGGTTTTCCCTGTTGAATTAACTTTTGCAAATTTACATTTTTTTTGCTAATTCGAAAAAAGTTAGTACTTTTGCAGCCGATTTTGGAAAGGTGCTCGAGTGGTTGAAGAGGCCCGCCTGGAAAGCGAGTAAGCGTTAACAGCGCTTCAGGGGTTCGAATCCCCTTCTTTCCGCCAGAACAGACGCTGCAAGGCTTGCCCTGCGGCGTTTTTGTTTCTTTTATTGCTACAATTCAGATTTTTTGTGTACCTTTGCAGTCCGATAATAAAACATCAAATATGACTAAGCAACTGAAAACAAGAATAGTAAAGGCCATTATGATGGTCGCCGTGCTCGCAGTGTCCGCAACGGCAAGCGCCCAGACCACTTGGGCAGACGCATTCAGCAAATTCAAACTCGAAGCCCGCGCCGACGGCGAACTCTTCACCACCGACAGCACCCCGCAGTTCGGTTTCCACGGCAAATACTTCAACTTCATGCTCGGCGGCGACCTCGGCCACGGCTTCAGCTACTACTTCCGCCAGCGCCTCATAGCCAACCCGGGGTCGGTCATGTTCTTCGACAACACCGACTTCCTCTACCTCGACTACAAGCCCACGCAGAACTGGCGCTTCCGCTTCGGCAAGGACGCCATGGCCATGGGCGGCTTCGAATACGATGCATCGCCGATCGACGTCTACTTCCCCACCACCCTGTGGAACAACATCTACTGCTTCCAGCTCGGCCTCAGCGCCGCCTACATCAGCGACGACAACAACCACACCCTCGTGGCGCAGGTCACCAACTCGCCCTACATCAACTCGACGGGCCTCAACTACGACGCCGGCCTCGTGTCGTACAACCTCTGCTGGTATGGCAACGTAGACCATTGGCAGACCATCTGGAGCACCAGCATGATAGAGCGCGTGTGGGGCAAATTCATGAACCTCACCATGATTGGCAACAAGCTGGTTTTCGACAAATTCGACATCTATGTAGACCTTATGCACCACGCCCTGGCGTGGGACGACTGGGGCAAGAACTTCGGCGTCGTCAGCTGCGCCAACTACTATTTCACCCCCGAGTTCAACATCTTTGTCAAAGGCATGTTCGAGCAGAACAAGTCGGAGACCGACCTCAACTCGGCGGTGGCCCTCGACCACCTGCTGCGCGCCGGCCACACCTACGCCCGCTACGGCCTCGGCTTCGAGTTCTTCCCCAAGAGCTTCAACAAGAGTGTCCGTCTGCACACCTACGTCTGCCGCATGACCGAGACCTACACCCAAGCCGGACAGAACATGGTGGACGACAGCTGGAACTTCAACATCGGCGCCACCTGGACCATGGATTTCCACAAAATGTTTAAGAAATAAACGCCACCCAACACTATGGACGAACAAGGAAACAGCAACAAACGCCACAGCCTGCTGAGTGTGCTGAACCCATTCGAAGTGTTCCGCCACCACGAGACCGTAGCCAAGACCCCGTCGGACAAAGACATGATGCAGCAGTCGACCGACGGCCAGAGCCTGCCCGCCAAAAAAGCCAAGCGCAGCCTGAAATTCACCACCTCGCGCAGCATCGAGGCGCTCATATTCCTGGTGTGCTTCTTTGCTTTCTTCGGTTTTCTGGCTTACCGCATGTCCCTGCCCAACATGCTCAACACCTTCATGCAGACGGCCTACCACCTGCTGCTCGAAACAGTGTTCTACATCATGGCCATCTGCGTGCTCATGGGTGCCATCAGCAAGCTGCTCACCGAGTTTGGCGTGGTGCGCCTGATGGAGAACATACTGCGGCCGCTGATGAAGCCCCTCTACAACCTGCCGGGCGTGGCAGCCCTCGGCGCCGTGATGACCTTCCTGAGCGACAACCCCGCCATCATCTCGCTGGCCAAGGACAACAACTTCGCACGCTACTTCAAGAAATACCAGCTGGTGAGTCTCACCAACTTCGGCACCGCCTTCGGCATGGGCCTGGTGGTGATAGCCTTCATGACAGGCCTCGGCTTCGGCAAGGGAGCCCTTGTGGGACTGATGGGAGCCGTCATAGGCAGCATCGTAAGCACCCGCCTCATGCAGCGCTTCACGCTGAAGAGCTACCCCGAACTCGACTGTCCCGTCACCGAGGAGGAAGGCACCGAGCAGAATATCTCCTTCAAGAGCGAGGGCAACGCCTTCCAGCGCTTCCTCAACGCCATGCTCGACGGCGGCAAGAGCGGCGTCGGCATCGGCGTGGCCATCATCCCCGGCGTGCTCTGCATCTCCACCATCGTCATGATGCTCACCTTCGGCCCTGCCGGCGCCGACGGCACCTACCAAGGCGTGGCCTACGAAGGCGTACCCGTCATCACATGGCTGGCCGACAAAGTGAACTTCATCTTCTACTGGCTCTTCGGCTTCGAAAACGGCGCCCTCGTCAGCTTCCCCATCACCGCCCTCGGTGCTGTGGGCGCTGCAATCGGCCTCGTGCCCAAATTCATAGCCGACGGCATCATCACCAACAACGCCATAGCCGTATTCACCGCCATGGGCATGTGCTGGAGCGGCTACCTAAGCACCCACACCGCCATGCTCGACAGCCTCGGCTACCGCAAGCTCATCGGCAAGGCCATCGGCGCACACACCATCGGCGGCCTCTGCGCAGGCATAGCTGCCCACTGGCTCTGGGTGCTGCTGGCACTGATCTTCTGACACACAATGACATTCACCGGAATTATCATAGGGGGTGCCACGTTCCTGACCATCGGAGCGTTCCACCCCATTGTCATCAAAGCCGAGTACCACTGGGGCGCCGGCTGCTGGTGGCTCTTTCTGCTGGCCGGAGCGGCCTGCATAGCGGGCTCTCTCTTCGCCAACGGCCTGTGGGCCATACTGCTCGGCGTGGTGGGCTTCAGCTGTTTGTGGTCAATACATGAATTGTTGCGCCAGCGCGTGCGCGTAGACAAAGGATGGTTTCCCGAAGGACCCGGCCACAGAAGCTGCAAAAAAGTGAAAAAAGGTCAAGAAAAGGAGCCTTGTAACGGCTGACAAGCCTCTTGGCTCCCAAATTTATCAAGTTGGCAAATACATATCATTCAAGCATATACCGACGGTCACTCACCAGAAATGGTGAAATTATTTTGCCATGTCGGAAAATGTTAGTACTTTTGCATCCGGTTTACGAACCAAAGTATTGATCAATATTAATCCTAAAAAAAAAGAAAATGGCTTACAAAATCACTGACATTTGTGTTGCTTGCGGCACCTGCATCGATGAGTGCCCCGTCGGAGCTATCAGCGAAGGCGACATCTACAAGATTGACGAGAACGCTTGCGTTAGCTGCGGTACCTGCGCTGGCGCTTGCCCCACCGGCGCCATCGTCGAAGGCTAAACGTCACGTTACTCGCAGAGTGAGCGCTGCCCACAAGGCAACGCAATGTTTAGGTTGACACTTTGAGAGCCATGCAGATGCATGGCTCTCTTTTTTTTATCTGTAAATCAAAGCTATGGTGCGGCGCACCGTCTGCTGTGTGCCAGACGCGTCGTAGACGGTAATGGAAACGATATACTGCCCCTGCGGCAGACGCTGTCCGCCTGTGCCAAGGCCATCCCACACAACCGCACCGTGCGCACCAAGAAGGTCACCGCCGAGCAAGCGGCGCACCACCCTGCCCCGTCCGTCGTAGACCTCGCAGCGGGCTGCCAGCGAGCCGTCGTCGAGGGCGTAGTCTATCGTCAGCACGTCTTGGTAGCCGTCGGCGTCGGGGCTCAAAATATCGGAAGAGAAAACAAACGAGGACTCTTCGACAAGGCGCTCTGCGCTTTGCGAGTTCTCGTAGCCCGGCGTGCCATAGCCCGCCGTAGACGATGCCGAAAACCAGTTGGATGGATCGTTCACATCGCGTTCGAAGCTGCGACGTTCCAGGCTCACTCCGGCCTTGCCGCGCAGCAGACGGCTGTGCATCGACGGAAGATAGTCGAGACGCTGCACCACCAAGCTGTCGGCCCTGGCAAGCACCACCGACCCACCGTCATTGGGATATGGCGGCAGATTGCACTCGACAAGGTGCGACATATAGCGCACACGGTAGCATGATGCCACCGAGGCCACATCCTTGCTCAGCACCACGTACCCGTGCGGACCTACAGCGTAGGCCGGCAGCGGATAGTGCGTGCCGAGCGAGTCGTGGAGCACTCGCACGATATGGTATCCGGCCAAGTCCACCACAGAGTCCGTAGGATTGTACAATTCGACATACTCAGCCTCGCCGCTGCGAGGCTGAAAGAGAATTTCGCTGAGCAGCAGGCCATCGCCGCCAACATCAAAAGTCTTCCTGTTTTCTTTATATCGACCATCGGATATATAACGCAAATCGTCCGCATTTATTTCGCGGCACGTTTTGACACGATATTATGTCAGGCATACAATATATCGGGTGGTTGTGCGTTATGTCTATATCGTAAAAAAAAAGAAAAAAGATATAATGAAACCTATCGTCAGCATCATCATGGGCAGCACCAGCGACCTTCCGGTCATGGAAAAGGCCTGCCAGTTCTTCGAAGAGATGGAGATTCCGTTCGAGGTGAACGCCCTCTCGGCCCACCGCACCCCGCAGGAAGTCTCCGATTTTGCACGCCAGGCGCAGGGACGCGGCATACGCGTCATCATAGCCGGAGCAGGCATGGCCGCCGCCCTGCCGGGCGTCATAGCCGCCGAGACGCCGCTGCCAGTCATCGGTGTGCCCATCAAAGGGTCGTGCCTCGAAGGTCTCGATGCCACCTTCGCCATCATGCAGATGCCTCCGGGAATACCCGTGGCCACTGTAGCCATCAACGGTGCCCAGAACGCCGCCATCCTCGCCATGCAGATGCTTGCTTTGGCCGACGAGACACTGATGCAAAAACTCATAGCCTACAAATCAGGATTGAAAAAGAAAATTGTCAAAGCCAACGAAGAGCTTGCAAAACTTGATTACAAATACAAGTGCTAAGATGAAACAAATCCTGAGAACCATGGTTGCAGCCATTATTGTGTGCACCATGGCAAGCTGCGTCGACAAAGACGACGACCACTCAGACAACGACTCACACGACGCCACAACCGGCGCCACCACCCACGAGGACGACATGGCCAAAGGCCGCATCGGCAACGGCATCTATATAGACACCGACGGCACGGCGATAGACAGCGCCTACGGCATCGACTTCGACAAAGACGACACGCTGGAGTTCCGCATAAGCATCGACCGCCAGTATGTGAGCTACGTGTGGAGCGAAGGCGGCAACAACATAGCCAACGCCGAAGAGCAATGGGACCTCATCGAACCCATGGAGAAGGGTGCATCGGTATACTCCGGCTGCCGCTGGGAAGGCCAGGGCGACGCCATGCTGCCAAACAATATGCCAAATAAATTCTATGTGGGATTCCGCATCCACATGAACGACACCATCCACTATGGATGGGCGAAGGTGAAATACGAGAACGGCGAGGTGAACTGGACCAAATGCGCCTACAACACCGTGCCAAGCATCACCGCCTTCTGCGGCGAAGACTGACAACAGCAAACAACCACAGATTACACCAAAGCGACAAAAACAATGATTACCATCGGCATAACAGGGACCCTCGGCGCCGGCAAAGGCACCATAGTGGACTATCTGGTGAAGAACCGCGGTTTTGTGCACTACAGCGTGCGTGCTTTCCTCATAGAGGAGATAAAACGCCGCGGCATGGAGGTGAACCGCGACAGCATGACCCTCGTAGGCAACGACCTGCGAGCCAAACACACACCGTCGTGGATAGTGGAGCAGCTTTATGACCAAGCCTCGGCTTCGGGCTGCAACTGCATCATCGAGAGCGTGCGCACCCCCGGAGAGGTGCAGGCCTTGCGCGGCAAGCCAAGCTTCTACCTCTTCGCCGTCGACGCCGACCCGCGTGTGCGCTACGAGCGCGCCGTGCTGCGCGGCTCCGAGACCGACCACATCGACTACGCGACCTTCCTCAGCAATGAGCAGCGCGAAATGGACAATGCCGACCCCAACAAGCAAAACCTCCGCTACTGCATCGACAATGCCGACTTCCGCTTCGACAACGGCGGCACCATCGAGCAACTCAACGCCCAGGTGGAGAAGGTGCTGGCAAAGATTACCTATCGCCGCCCCTCGTGGGACGAATACTTCATGGAACTGGCCAATACCGCCAGCAAGCGCGCCACCTGCGACCGCGGCCGCAGCGGCTGCGTCATCGTCAAAGACCGCCAGCTGCTGGTCACCGGCTATGTGGGCTCGCCCAGCGGCTTGCCCCACTGCGACGAGGTGGGGCACCTCTTCCGCCAGACCATCGATGCCGACGGACACATCTCCACCCACTGCGTGCGCACCGTGCATGCCGAGCAGAACGCCATCTGCCAAGCCGCCCGCCGTGGCATAGCCCTCGACGGAGCCACCCTCTACTGCCGCATGACACCATGCCGCACCTGCGCCATGCTCATCATCAACTGCGGCATCAAACGCGTAGTGTGCGAGCGCAAATACCATGCCGGCGCCGAAAGCGAAGAACTATTCCGCCAGGCTGGAGTGCAACTCGAATTCTTCCACGACGAGGTGCAGCAGTATGCCAACCAATAAATTTGTAACCATAAAAAAGGCTGCAGTCCATTGACTGCAGCCTTTTTTTATATCATTTTTATTTCATTTTTTATCAATTTTCGAACATTTGACGATATTTCAAAAAATATTCGTATTTTTGCATCGAAAAAAAGACACCAATGGAATCGGTATCCAGAAATCATGTAATGAATGACCCGGAGCGAATAGCATGCAACGGCATCCTGATCGAGGATGTAGTTTCCATGCCAGTATACAACGAGACCTTCGTCTCGCCCAACTATGTCATCTGCATCAACCACAAGGGCACAGCAGATGTTGAATACGACAACAACCGAGTGATGTTCCATCCACTCGACGTGGCCTTGGTATACCCCAACCACACCATATTTCCACTCGACACATCGCCCGACTATCATGCCACCGTTATAGTTGTGTCTACCGAGGTTTTTGCATCAATCAGCAACCACGTATCGTTCAACAACCGATTTGAATACGAGCAGAAAGCCGACTTCCGGCTGACCGACAGCCAATACCTGGACGTTATGGCGGTTATCGAGGCCATGAGGGCTATGAGCCGAATCGACTCGCCCACGCAACCCGAAATCATGAAAGGGATGTTTCTGTCGCTGCTCGAAATGCTGCGAGTGTTCCGAATCAAGAATGTAGGCAACACCATGACACAGAGCATCCGCAGTCTGAGCCGCCGATTCCACGACGCCATCATAAAGCACTGCTGCCAGCATCACGATGTGGCCTTCTATGCCGGTTTGTTCAACCTTTCTCCCAAATATTTCAGTTCGCAGATACGCACCGAAACCGGCCACAGCGCCAGCCACTGGATAAGCATATACGTCATCTCGCAGGCCAAGATGATTATGCGCACACAGGCCGACGCCACACTGCAACAGGTGGCCTACCGGCTGGGCTTCACCGAACAGTCGAACTTCAGCCGCTACTTCAAGCGCGAAACAGGACTCTCTCCTGCAGCGTGGCGCAAACAAACAGCAATACGAATATCGCCACTGAAAGAAGGCTGGTCGGCAGCTGTAAAACACTCGACCAAAAAACTATAGGTGGGTTCTATAAATCCTTAATTCTCCTGCTCACCTTCGGCATCGCGAAATCTTTTAAATCTTATAAATTATTCCGCCTTCGGCGGTTACGCGTAGCGCAAAATCTATAAGATTTATAGATTTCTCCCCGCATGGCAAGGTGACTGTTGATTTTTAGAAGTGGCCTATAGTCTGTGCAGCTGCGGCGAGCGGCTGAGGTCGGTGGGGTTGGTGCCGGGGACCCCTTCGGGCACCGGCATGCCGAGTTTCTTGAAGTGTTTCTTCCAGTATTTCGGCAGGTTCCCGTTCTTGTCGCGCCAGTTCATGGGCTTGGCCTCTATGAGGTGTTTGCCTTTGTCGCTGCAGTCGTCGAGGAAGACTTCGTAGACCAGCTCCGAGCAGTAGAGGGCGCCGTTGTCGGGCAGGAAGGCGTTGTCGTAGGGTTGTCCGATGAACGAGCGGGCGCGGGCAAGGACAGAGTCGATGGAGAAGCAGCCGAACTTGAAGCGGTAGACATCGGGAAAGTCGCTGCTGCCATACTTTATTGTGAGCGGGCGGCGGCTGACGCCGTAGCGCTGCGTGGCGTCGATGATCCACACCGTGTCGTCCACGCTCTCCACCAGCGCCACGTGGGTGTACTCGCCCGTGCTGGCTTTGATAGCGTTGCCCATGGCGCCCTCCTCGCTGAAGAAGAGCAGGTCGCCCGGCCGCAGGTCGACGAGGCTGCTGTTGCTGAGGAAGCCGCGGAGCCTCATGCCTTCGGGCATCATGGGCCGCAGGGCCTGCCACAGCAGGGGCTGGTAGGTGACGAAGCTCTCGCTTCCGCCAGAGACTTTCATGGGCAGCATCCAGGGGAAATACTTGCCGCAGTCGGCGTCGCTGTTGCCGTCGACCCGCAGGGTATCGCCCTGGCGGTTGGTGAAGATGATACGATAGCCGCTATAGCTGGTGCAGCCGCCGACGCGCGCAAATGCCTTGTGCAGGTCCACGTCGCCCTCCTGCAGGCCGAAGTCGGTGGCCGAGGGGAAGCGGTCGTACACCTCGCCCAGGCGCCGCAGGGCACGCTCCAGCGTGTCGGCGAGGAAGTGGCGCTGGATCCATCGGTTACTGTCCACGGTGTTCTCCGTTTCACGCAGGAGGTCGCCGTTGCGGGTGTAGGTGATGCGGTGTTCGTCGAAGTGGAAGCATCCGCCCACGTAGGTCTGTATCTCCACGCTCTGCAGGCCGCTCTCGAGGAAGCGTGCCAGCGGCTGGCGGTAGGTGTAGGGTCCGTGGCGGCCGGCGGTGTCGACGCTGTAGTTCATGCCGTCGCCGCGCAGGATGACGACGCGGTCCTCGCGGTCGGGGTCGGGGTGCATCTCCTGGACGCCAAGGGGCTTGGCCACGCGGTACCACCCCAGGGCATCTTGCAGGTAGATGCTCGTGCCGTCGGTGCGCCACAAGCGGCCGCCGTGGCTGAAGGTGGGTAGATACCTGGCTGTGTACTCGCCATAGAGGGACACCTTCTCGTCGAAATATTTCTGGAGGGTCTTCTCTTCGGTGTAGAAACCGCAGGTGTCCATGCGGCCTGCGGTGTCGATGGCCACGATGCCCCACGCCGTCAGGCAGTAGGCGCGCCCTTGGTGGATGCCTGCAATCTGCTCGGCCTGCAGGTCGAAGGTCTTCCACCGTTGCGGGCTGAAGAAGACCGCCACGTGGTCCACGCTGTCGCGTGCCCAGAGGCACCCTGTGGCGGTGTCCACCTCGAAGTCGTCCTGCAGGTTGAAGGGGGTGCGCTGCCAGTGCAGCTTTTCGCCCATGGGGGTAATGAAGCTCCAGTGGGCCTCGTGTACCAGCAGGTGGTTTTGCCGGAAAGTATTGGTTCGCTCCATATCGGTCGCGTTCCACGTCCGCACGCGGTTCACCCAGTATTGGTCGTGCGGGTCGGTGACGGTGTAGAGTTTCTGGTCCAGCGGCGTGGCCCAGCGACGCACGGTGCGCCAGTTGTCGGTGGTGGAATAGATGCGGTTGCCGTGACCGGCAATCCATCCGCTGTCGGCGCTGAGCATGTAGATGTCGTCGATGCCCTGCTTGCGTTCGAAGGCGGTGTCGCGCAGGGCGGTGAAGGTGCGGCCACTGTCGGCGCTGAAGAGCAGCAGGCCGTCTTGCGAGCCTGCCCACATCCTACCCCCCTCTCCGCGCCATCCGGGGTGGAACCACTCCTGCCCCTTCAGGCTCTTGTAGGGTATGCGTTCCCATACGGTGTCGCCCGTCGAGGTGCGCAGCAGGTACTCCTCGAAGCCCATCGTCACGGCGGTGTTGCGGTCGAAGGGCACCACGCATTCCAGATGGATGTCGCTCCAGATGTCTTTCTTCTTCAACAGCGTGCGCCACGAGGCGCCGATGCCGTCGGCCTTGTAGACTTCGCCGCACATGGTGCAGATCCAAATCGAACCGTCGGGCGCCACCGAGGCGCTGCGTCCGCATTGCACTTCAAGATCCACGCGCCGGTCGCGCTGCTGCCCCTGAGCGACGGCGGCCAGCAGAAGGGCGATGATCAGGATGGTCTTTTTCATATTTAATAATCGTTAATTATCCTTAGAAGTTTCGACTGCGAGAGACTTGTGGTGGTGGTGCCCATGACACCTTCGGGCACCGGCATGCCGAGTTTCTCGAAATGCTCTTGCCAGTACTGCGGCACGCGGCCCTCTTTATCGCGCCATCGCATGGGTGCCGAAGGGAAGAGGTCGCCGAAGGCCACCTGAAGGAGCTCTGAATTGTAGTAGGCATCGTTGTCGGGCAAGAAAGCGTCGTCGTAGGGCTTGCCGACAAGACTTTTGGCTTTGGCAATGACCGCTGCGGTGTCGAACGCTGTGGTGAGCCGGTAGACGTCGAACCCCGTCAGGAATAATCTCCAATTGAAATCACCGTATGGTATGCGCTGCACCCCTTTGTCGGGCGTGGATTCGATAATCCATATCGCTTTGCCGTCGCATTCTACCACAGCCACGTGTGTATACTTCCATCCGATGGCAGCGAGGGCTCCTCCCCTTTCGGTCTTCCAAGGGTCGCTGATAAACAGCAAGTCGCCGCTCTGCAGTGTGTCTTCGGGGCGCAGGGTGCTGTTGTCGAGGTATGAGCGCAGCTGCATGCTGTCGGGCATGGCCTCGCGCAGGGTCTGCCACAGTGTGGGCTGGTGGGTGGTGAACATGGCTCCGCGCCACTGCACCGTCATCGGCAGAAGCCATGGGAAGCGTGTGCGGCCCCCGAGGTCACAATAGGCCGAGGTGTTGCCGCTGGCTGTGAGGGTGTCGCCTGCACGGTTGACGAGGGTGATGGTGTAACCGTAACGGTTGCTGCTGCTGATGTTTCTTTTTGTGTAGACCTTGTGCAGGTCGAGCGCGGTGTCCTCCAGGCCGAAGTCCTGAGGGGAGGGGTAGTCGTTATAGCGTTCGCCGAGTCGCCGCAGGGCCTTCTCGACCATTTCCGCCGGCAGCTGGAGCATAGCGGTGTCCGTCAAGGTCTCGGTCTTTGTCGTGGGACCGTTGTCCAGATGTGGGTCATAGTTTTTGTAGGTCTTCGTGTGCGTGGTTTGCGTCAGCGATTTGCCGTTGCGGGCATAGCAGATTGTTTCGCTCCGGACATGGGTGCCGAAAGTGATGTAGGTCGTTAGCTCCATGCTTGCCAGCCCCAGCTTCGCGAAGGCTGCCAGCGGCTGGCGATAGGTGTAGGGTTCCATGCGTCCGGCCAGGTCGATGCTGAAGGTTCCCGCCTCTCTCCATCCGAATTCATCTTCTTGCTTTACGACGATGACACGGTCCTTGCGGTCGGGGTCGGGCGTGAGGCCTGCTATGTCGACCGGCCGTGCCACGCGGTACCAGCCCTGCTTGTCCTTGATGTAGACGCTCTTCTCGTCGTAGCCCCACAGCCGGCCCCCGTGCCGGAGGGTATGCTCGGGTTCGGCTATGGGTTGCTCGTCGGTGAGGAGCGGACAGCGGTCCACCGTCCCGTCGGCACCCACGCGTATCACGCCAGCCTCGGTCCGGCAGTATAGGTGTCCATCATGCAGGCCGATGGTGAACAGCGCGCGGACCCCCATCGGGCGCCAACGGTCCAGGCTTTCCATCAATATCACCTGCCGGCTGTCGTCTATCGCCCACATCATGCCCGTGGCGGTATCCACCTCGAAGCCTCTTATTCTCACTGGCATGCGCTGCCAGCGAAGGCTGTCGCCCAGCGGAGCATAGTAGCTTCCGTCGCCCATGGCCACCAGCCCACCCCGCCAGGGACGCACCCGGTCCACCTTCTTCCCCATCGGTGTGGGCCAGCGGTGCCAGCTCCGCCAGTTGTCGCTGGTGCTGTATATGCCGTTGCCGCAGGCTATCCATCCGCTGTCGGCGCTAAGCATGTAGATGTCGTCGATGCCGGCTTTCACGTCGAAGGCGGTGTCGCGCAGGGCGGAGAAGGTGCGTCCGCTGTCGGCGCTGAAGGCCAGATAGCCGTCCTGCGACCCCGCCCACATCCGTCCGCCCGCTCCGCGCCAAGCGTGATGGAACCACTCATTGTGATATCGCCGGGTGGTGTAGCGAATGTTTTTCCATGTGCGTCCGCCGTCGGTGGTGCGTTTGATGAAGACGCCGTTGCCCACGATGACGGCCGTGTTGCTATCGAAGGCAATGATATCTTCATAGGAATCAATGGAACTTCTGAAAAAATCTCCTTTTTGCAGAGTGCGCCACGGCGAGTGTATGTTGTCGGCGCGGAATATCTCCCAGCAGTGGGTGGCCATCCACAACGTCCCGTCGGGCGCAACGGAGGTATAGGTGACGGCCTCGTTGCGGCAAAGCACCTCGAGCTCCGCCAGCCGGTCGCGCTGCTGGGCCTGGGCTACAGCAACGGCCAGCAGCATGGCCATTGTCAATTTGAGCGTCTTTTTCATTTCAAACAGTTCTTTGTTCAAATTGCAAAGATACACCTTTTTTTGCAATTTCCCCCCCCCTTTTTTCACAAATAACCACCTTTGGATATGAATCTATACTTTGCCCCTAAAATTTAACATTATTTTAACATTTCGGCCTGTTTATGTATATTACCGGTAGTGCATATCAAC
>JAZNSV010000211.1:0-22729 GCA_045591485.1 Bacteroidales bacterium
TGCAGTGCGAGCGGGCGCTGTGGCTCGACGTCCACGAGCCGCGCCTGGCGCGCTACACCGCCGAGCAGATGCGCCGCTTCGACCGCGGCCGCGACTTCGAGTACGCCTTCAAAGCCACCTTCCCCGACGGCATCGACCTCAGCGCCGAACTCAAGCGCAACGTCGACCTCTACCCCGCACGCACCGCCGAGCTGCTGGACAAGGGCGACGGTGTGGCCCTTTTCGAGGCCGGCTTCCAGTACGACGACGTGCTGGTGCTGGCCGACGTGGTGCAGCAGCGCGAAGACGGCACCCTCGACATCTACGAGGTCAAGTCCGGCACCACCCTCAGCGAGACCTACCGCCGCGACGCCGCCCTGCAGCACTACGTCATCTCGCATTGCCGCCCAGTGCATAGCTTCAGCATCGTCTATAATGGGGTGGATGGGGAGAATGGGGTTAATGGGCAGGATGGGGCCTTCGCCATCGTCGACCTCACCGAGGAGCTCGCCGCCGAGGGCGACCGCATTGCCGCCAACATCGCCGAGATGAAGACCATCGTCCGCGCCACCGCTGAGCCCGACACCCCCACGGGCCAGCACTGCCTCACCCCCTACGCCTGCCCCTACCAGCACCACTGCCAGCAGGGCATCCGCCAGCTGGCCCTCTTCTGAAAACAAAAAAGAGCCTCGCAGAGAGGCTCCTTTCGCTGTTGTGAAGTCGTCACTATTCCGTGTAAGGGTTTTCCAGAATGGAGAGGCTCAGCCCTTTTAGATCTTGCGGATTATATGTCCACGTGGTTTCTTTCTCATAGACACCTTGGAACGTAATCTGGCAATTGATGCTCACAGTGTTGTTTTCATCGTTTACAGGATTGTCGGTATACTGAGAGGAAGACCAATGGATATAGTTCGGCTTGACTGGACGGACTGTCTGTGCGTCCACCTGTTCTGTGAAGTAATTTCTCTGTGTCTCGTCGGCCAGCATATCAGCGGTGTAGGCGTAGGTGCTGTCGCCGATAATACGCCAGGTGGCATCGCCGCCGACACGCTCGATGACGATATGGAATGTCGGCATGTTCATTGTGCATCCTGCCGGCTTCTCGGTGGAGGCGGCATCGATTATCAGACGACGTCCGTTAGTCCCGTAGCTGGTTGTAAACCGCTTCACGTTAGTAGTAAGGCTGCCCAATGGGATGGTTTGGCCGTCGAAGGTGAATGTGGCATTAGTGATTGTCGGTGAAACCGGAACATCCGGCGTGCCGGGATTGTTTGGTGAATCTGTTGTGCCATCGTCCTTGTTGCAGGCAGAGAAAGTCAGGGCTGCCGTGAAAAGCAGCATAAAGATTGTTTTGGTTCTTGTTTTCATTTTGATTGATTTGTGAGTTAAAAAGATGATGTACCAAGGATATGCACATAAAAAGAGCGTGGGTACTTTTTGGTCTCCATTGGTCATTCTGAGGTCTTCGACTACCTATACCACCAAATTTCAACGTACAAAGCCCACGCCCAAAGGCGGGAGCACCGTTGCTAATCTCTGGTGGTATTTGAAAAGTGTCGAAGTTTTCAGAATGACCAGATAAGCTCGTTTCGCTTCTTTCCTATTCTATGATGTGCATTTTAATCTATGCGCAGTGCTTCATTGGCAGTGGGTTTGGTTACACTATAGTTTATTAATCACTTCCCATACTCAGCCGGTTCTTCAGCGGCAGTGGGGAGAGGAGTATCATCTTCGGTATCGTATGGGGCCAGGTAACAGACGGCATCCTCGGTGGGTGTGATGTCGCAGAGGCCTGCATCATGGAACATACCCTCGAAACTCAGGTCTTCATCAATGGTGGACCAATGGATGCCGCCATAGGAGAGTTCGAAAGCCTGCCGCTGGGTGGCGGTGGCATTGCGTAGGCGGGGCCATTGGGCAAACTCATAGCTTGCCCGCAGACCGTCGGTGGTCTCGGCATAGACGGCGTGGTCGTCCACCCAAACGCGTGCTATGTATTTCCTATCCATTGTTTTTGTTCCCGAAGAATTCCTGCCACCGCTCCGCAATCACATCGGCGTTCTCTTCCACCAGCGAGCGGATGAGCGTTATCTCATGTTGCTTGAAGCCATGATTGTACACCATCTCCAGAGGCTGCACGTTGAACTTTGCTTCACAGCCTCCGCGCACAACATGAATGTGAACCGGTTCATGGTCTCCTGAGTAGAACATGAACCGGAAGTTGAATATTTTGAAGAGGGTGGGCATGGCTTATCAGTTTGCCGGGAAGGCGATCTCGCGCTCGATGACCTGGTAGGGCACGTTGTTGCGGTAGATGGTCTGGCGCACCCAGTTGTCGTCCTCGTCGTACTCGTAGACGTAGCTGTGCTTCCAGTTCAGGTGCTCGTCGTAGTTGAACGAGCTGACCTCAATCAGGTTGTCGTGGTCGTCATAGTAGTAAGTGGTGAGGGCCGAGAGGAACTCGTCGGCATCGTAGAAGCGCCACTCGATGCGGTTGCCGCGGGCATCATATTTATACAGGTAATGCTGCATCAGCTCGCCGTCGCGGTTATAGAATTCCATCTCTATACAGTTGCCTTTGGAGTCATACTTGTAGGTGCGCTTCTCGGTCATCTCGCCGGCCTCATCGAAGCTCTGCTCCTCCACCTTCTGGCCATTGGCGAATTTGGAGCTTTCCTTTTTGGTCATTTGGTTGCCGAGGTAGACGGTGCGTTCGATGCGGTTGCCGTCTTTGTCGTTGAGGTAGGCGGTACGACCGGTGAGCATCTTCTCGCGATTGTATTCGTTCCAGCCGAGGCTGTAGCCGTTGACGTCGAAGAAATACGAGTACCACGTGTAGTCGTCGGCCTTGGTGCGGAACTTGTCGGCGAAGTTGCCGCGCTTGTCGAAGGTGATGCTGTCGATGCAGATGAGCTGACGACCCCCGTCGCGGCCTCCGCGCAGGTTGTAGGTGTACTCAATCACATACAACGCGTTACCATGGATACCCATTTCCATACGCGAGTTCTTGCGGGGTTTGGGGCCTGCAAATGCCGTGCCCACAACGAGCAGGGCGAGGATGAGTGCGATATTTTTCTTCATTTTTATCATTGTTTTCAAAATGCAAAGATACAACTTTTTCTAAAAGTACAACGGACTTTTTTCTTTTTTATTGTTTCGGTACAAACGAACGGGGCTTTTTTGAATCCGCTACGTAGCGTGGTTTATCGGTGGTGAGCCGTATATTTTCTGTCTGCTTCATCATTGTGTCGCGGTTCCATGTGGCGGGTTTATCATTGTCATGGTACATCCAGGGAAAACCTGCGGCAATCCATGCCTTGCGCCACTCTTCATAGCTCCATCCTCCGTCTTCATCATCGTATCCAAATTCAAATCCACAGCAGGGACATATTTCGAAACTGGTGCATCCGTAACTGTCGTGAGGCTCCTCCATTAACCCGTCGAATCCACACACGGGGCAGATATGTTTATCGCTGTGCATTTTCTCTTAACGTAGATATACTCTTCTGTCTAAGAAACCAACCAATGCGTATTTCCCTTCTTCGCTCAGGCTCATAGTCTTATTCTTTCATTCATGACATTCTTGAAAAAGGGGGAGAACCAATTTCTTGACCATTCCTTCTTTGTGAAAATAAGAGGATTGATGCAAGCATCGAAATCCCAACCTACTTCTCGGAACGGATAGGCAATATTGTCGTGGTCCTCGTTGGAAATCATTTCCTTATCAAGCAAAATGAGTATGTCCCAATCCGAATCGCGATGGGCATTGCCTCGGGCTTGCGAGCCGAAGAGCCATGCCTCGCCACCTTCGGGCAAAACACGTCTTGCCGTGTTTTTTATCCGCTCTATTTTTCCCCCTTTAGTCATATTCTATTATAACGGCGGAAAGGTCGTTTTATTGCTTCGAGCGCTGTTTTTTGACAAAGAACAGCACGCCGAGGGCTGCGGTGATGACGGCGGCGATGCAGTAGCCGGCGGTGCGGGGCAGAACGCTGCCGAGGCCCTCCTTCTCGGCCACCAGCAGGAAGCTGATGGTCACCATGCTCATGAATAGGGCGGGGATAAGGGTAATCCAGTACCATGCCTTGCCAGGCAGGTGCCTTGAAAGGAAGACCGTGATGGCCCACAGCGTGACCATCGACAGGAACTGGTTGGCCCACGAAAAGTAGCGCCAGATGACCTGGAAGCCCTCGGCGTCGGCCAGCGAGAAGATGAGCAGTGCGGCGGCCAGCACGAAGACCGGCAGGGCTACGAGCAGGCGTTTGGGTATGGGCTTCTGGTCCACATGCATGAAGTCGGCCACGATGAGGCGTGCCGACCGCAGGGCGGTGTCGCCGCTGGTGACGGCGGCGCTGATGACGCCGAGGATGCAGATGACGGCGATGACCTTGGGGAACCACTCGTTGGCGATTACACCCACCATGTCGTTGCCGCTCTTGCCGATGCAGAGCTCAGGCTTGTCGTGGAAGAAGTAGGTGGCGGCGGCAGCCCAGATGAGGGCCACGACGCCTTCGGTGATCATGGCGCCGTAGAAGATGGGGCGGGCCTGCTTCTCGTTGACCATGCAGCGCGCCATGAGGGGGCTCTGCGTGGCGTGGAAGCCGCTGATGGCGCCGCAGGCGATGCTGATGAACATCATGGGAAAGATGGGGTTGCTCTCGGCCTTGGGGTGGCGGTTCTCCAGGCCGTCCCACACCTCGGGCACAGGCACCCGGTAGACCACAAAGGCCACCACGATGGCCACAGCCATGGCCAGCAGCAGGATGCCGAAGATGGGATATATCTTGCCAATCACCTTGTCGATAGGCAGCAGGGTGGCCAGCAGATAGTAGGCGAAGATGATGCCCACCCAGATGTAGATGTTCCATCCGGGGGTGAAGTTCTGGTTGAGCAGCACGGCGGGCGTGTTCACGAAGACGGCGCCCACCAGAATCATCAGCAGCACCGTGAAGCCACGCATGAACTGCTTCATGCCGTTGCCCAGGTACTTGCCGTGTATCTCGGGCAGCGAGGCGCCGTCCTGCCGCAGGCTGATGAATCCGCTGATGAAGTCGTGCACCGCGCCGGCGAAGATGCAGCCGAACACAATCCACAGGAACGAGGCGGTGCCGAACTGGGCACCCATGATGGCGCCGCAGATGGGGCCCACGCCGGCGATGTTGAGGAACTGGATGAGGAACACGCGCCACGGCTTCATGGGCACATAGTCCACACCGTCGGGGTGCGCCACGGCGGGCGTGGTGCGTGCCGGGTCGACGCCGATGATGCGCTCAATGACCTTGGAATAGAGCCAGTAGCCCAGTACCAGCAGTATGATAGCAACGATGAATGATATCATGGTACAATAGTGTTATTTTGTGATACGGAACAAACCATCGTTCAGAGTTCTACTTCCTCCCGGAAGGCAGGTATGCTCACATGCTTCCAACCAGCCTTGCCGAGGGTTTCTGCAAAGTGCTGTTGCGTGGCCTCTTCTCCGTGGACAAGGAAGAGGTGCTTCACCTTCTTCTTATCCTGACAGCCAATGTAACGCATCATCTCTTCGTAGTCGCCGTGACCGGAGAGCGACTCGATGCGGCGCAACTCGGCGCGCACCTTGTGGCGCTGACCGAAGATACTGACCTCCTCGTCTCCGCGCATAATCTTGGCGCCCAAGGTACTGGGTTCGCAGTAGCCCACACAGAGCACCGTCGTGGCGGGGTTGTCGATGTGGTTGGCCAGGTGGTGTTTGACGCGACCGGCCTCCATCATGCCGCTGGCTGCTATGATAACGCAGGGCTTGTGGCGCACATTGAGCTGTTTGCTCTCCATGACGCTCTGTATATAGTGCAGGCGGTTGAAGCCGAAGGGGTCGGGGTCAGTCTGGCAGTATTTTGCAATATCGTCGTTGAAGCACTCTGTATGCAGGCGCATGATGTTGGTGGCGCTGATACTCAGCGGGCTGTCTACGAAGACGTCAATATCCGGCAGCAGCTTGGCGTTCTCCAGCCGGTCGAGGGCGTAGATAATCTCCTGCGCACGTCCGATGGCGAAGCTTGGGATAATCAGTTTGCCCTTCTTCTTTGTGCAGGTGTCGAGCACAGCCATCAGCAGTTCTTGTTCGGCATCGGTCATGCTCTCATGCAGGCGGTCGCCGTATGTCGATTCCATGATGAGGTAGTCCACCTGCGGGAACGGTTCCGGATCCTTGAGTATTTGTTTGTCGTAACGGCCAATGTCGCCGGTGAAGCCGAGACGTATCTTGCGGCGGCCATCTTTGATTTCGAGGTACACGAAAGCCGAGCCGAGGATATGTCCAGCATCAAAAAACTCGACAGTCACCTCTCCCTCGATGTTGAACTTTTTGTGATATGGCACACTGATGAAGCAACTCATGCAAGCCTGTGCGTCCTGCTCGTCGTAGATGGGCTCCAAAGGCTCTTCGCCTGCAGCCTTGCGCTTCTTGTTGAAAGTATGGATATCCTGTTCCTGTATGCGTCCGGCATCGGCCAGCATTATGGCGCAGAGGTCGCGCGTGGCCGGGGTGCAGAGCACTGTGCCACGAAATCCATTTTTGTAGATATACGGAATCAGGCCGCTGTGGTCGATATGGGCGTGGCTGAGCACCAGATAGTCAATCTCTTCGGGATCGAAACCGAGGTCTCGGTTCATGGCGTCGGTTTCGAGACCTTTGCCTTGGTACATGCCACAATCGAGCAATATTTTCAATCCGCTCTTGGTTGTGATAAGATGCTTGCTGCCCGTCACCTCGCGGGTGGCTCCCATAAATTGTAGCTTCATATCTGTATGTTTTTTTTATTCAACAAATTAACGTTTCCCAATCAGATGGACCACCTTGGTTTTTCACTCCGCCACAACAAACCTGCGGGCCGGAGCGTCGCCGACCTGCACCAAGAAGACACCCGTTTGCGACATCACAAATGTAGTGCGGTCGCCCGAAGCAATCATCTGGTGCACTATGCGGCCCTGCATGTCGACGATACGGATACGTGCGGCCGACGGACAGGATATTGTGAGTGCACGTCCATCCACATTCATCGTCCATGCTTCCGATGCCGACGTCACCGACGACTGCGGCGCCTCGACAAAGAGTGCTGTATAGCCTTGGTCTGCAGCCACCTGCACACGACGAGGATTATCCTGCGGCCCGTCGAGCCATCCGGCGAAACGATAGCCCTCTATCGGTATGGCAGCCATCTCTATCTCGGTGCCGGCCGGTACGATGCAGCTGCCGGCGGCAAGGCCTCGGGTGGCGTCGCCGCTGACCACCTGCAGGCGGTAGAACGTGGGCATAACAGTGTCGTGCACCTCGACCGTATCTGTCAACGTGACAACGACTGTATCGTACTGCATAAACGGAACATAGACAGTATCGTGTACGGCGTATGGCATCAACACCGTATCGTGAATCGGATAGCTGACAAAGATTGTGTCGTGTTGCGGGGCTAAAATGGTGACAGTATCGTGTATGGTATTGACCACCACGACGGTATCATGCACCGGATAAGCCACGCGAACAGTGTCGTGGACTGTGTTTATGACATATACCGTATCCGTCACCTGATAAGCCTCACGCACTGTGTCGTGAACAGTGTAGGTCACATAGACCGTATCGTGTTGAGGCAGAGCCACGGTAACCGTGTCGTGCTGTATGGTAACGGTGTTCACCGTGTCGTGAAGCATCGGAAAGAAAAACGCCGTCAGCTGGCTGTCGGCATGCATCACGACCACTCGCGGATTGACGGTGTCGCCATCGTTCCAGCATCCAAAGAAGAAGCCCGTCGCAGGTGTGGCATAAGCCACCACAGCCGTACCCACATCGTAGGAGCCTGCACCTACAACACTGCCTCGGCCGGCAACGTTGACACCCAACGTCAATGTCACAGCGCAGCCCACATCGGTGATGGTGCCAAACTGGCTCCACGGCTCCACGGCAGAATAGTTGGCAACGCTCTGGCAAGGCACATTGAGCGTGCAGGCCGAAAGGTCGATGCCCGTGAATGCCGTAGCATTGATAAGCGGAGGCTCATCGCATCCAATTGTGAATTGCTCCAGTGAAGTGCAGCGCTTGAACGAGCCACCGATACTGTCGACCGTAGACGGCACAACAATCGATGTCAATCCGGCGCATTCATTGAAAGCATTGGTTCTTATCTTCGTAACGCCTTCCGAGACTGTCAGCGACGTCAATCCGGTACAATTATAAAAGGCATGGGTGCCGATGGCAACAACATTATATGTCGTTGTCCCGTTGCTGACGGTTGCTGGTATTGTCAGATCGCCTGTAGGTTTCTGATACCCATCCCAACCTGTGACTGGTGTAGTCACATCGGCAGGAAACACCACAACAGCCGCGCCGTTTTCTATCTTGAAATAAAGGGTTTGGCCACTCGGAGCAATAGCAGAAAAATCGTAAGCCCATACCGGTGCCGCGGCAAAGAGCAGCACCAGCATAGCAATCAATTTTTTCAATATCTTCATGCCCCAACTAACGTAAAATTGTTTTTTTTATTGTGCCGTGTGCTCAGCCGGACGAACTGTACTGTGGTCGATGCCGTATGGATCAGGCGGTTCCGTAGGTGTCTGAGAGGCGTTGTCCGTACTGTCGCGACGATACTCGTGGCCATATTCCGGACGCGAGCAATCGCTCATATTCTGCTGTATTCGCAGAATGTCCTCCTGTGTAAGTGGGCGGTCGCTGCTGACGAACCTCTGACGGTGGTACGGGAACGCCGCCGCCAACTCGCCGCTGTAATAGAAGTCGAATCCAATGCCGCCGAATGTATACACTCGGTCGGCCACAGTGATGTGGCTGCCGCCGGGCACGGGGTCGGGTTTGGGCACCGACTGGCCGAAGCCGACGTTGAAGAGCGTGAAGAGTATGTCGGGACGATCGCTGATGTCGTAACCCGCGCGGCGCCATTGCAACATAGTCTGATGCAGTATACAGCCAGTGTATATATAAGAATACAAGTGGTTGCGGTAGTCCACCAGCCTGTTGTAGCGTTCGGTAGCGTGGTCGTCAGTCTCGAAATCGAGCAGGTGCTCGTAAGCCTTGCCCATATAGAACTCGCTTGTGGGGTCTTGCAGATGCTGTTCCACGGCCTCGGCGGTGAAATCTTTTATTCCGTTGACGCCGTAGCTGAACTGGCTCTGCACGCTGAGCACCTTGACCGGGCCGAGATACTTCTTGTACATCTCGCGTTTGGAGTTGAAGAGGCGGATCTGCTCACCTATAAGACAGCCTACGATGAGGCGCGGCTCCACACCCGTCAGGCGGCCAGCCTCGTTGATGAGGGCAGTGTCGCGCATTATGGCCTCTTTCAGCGCAGCCCATTCGGCCCCCTGCATCCACGGAATGATGTTGCCACGCTGCTGCTGCGGCACGGTGCCGAGCTGGGCCGCGAGCTGGTCGGCCATCTTGTCGACGCTGTCGTTCTGGTCCATATATATCCTGGCGGCCGCAATCATGCGATCCACCACCACCGGGTCGTCGCTGTGTTGGGCAGCGCTGAGCATCAGGCGTGCATTCTCGGGGTAGAAGCGTGCCAATGCCGCCAGGCGAGCATACTGCATGGCCCAGAGTTCGTCGACCTGCTCCTTTGCGAGCTGCGTGTGTTTCAAGTCTTTTAGCTCGCTGACCGACATCAGCGAACGGTAGTTCTTGTCGACGGCGCCGCCGTTGTTTGTGACGCCCAGCTGATAGAGCCCCCAGGCCCCTATAATGGCGGCACCTGCCAGTGCAAAGAGCACCAGCAGGATGTCGCATACCTTGCGCCACAGCGGGCGCGACTTGAATTCAATCCAAAATTGTCTCATTTCAGATTAGCCAGCCAGGGGATGCTCTCGAAGAGGGTGACATCCATGGCGATGAAGACCAAGGCACCGGCAATGTAGCCAGCCAAGGCCAAAAGGGTGATTTTCTTGAGGTACCAGATGAAGTCTATCTTCTCCATGCCCATGACGGCCACACCGGCGGCAGAGCCGATGATGAGGAGCGATCCGCCGGTACCGGCGCAGTAGGCCAGGAACTCCCAGAAGGGATGGTTGGTGGCAAAGTCGACTTCAGCGCCGGTGATAGGATACATACCCATGGCTGCAGCCACCAGCGGCACATTGTCGACCACCGACGAAAGGACGCCGATGATGAGGTCGATGAAGAAGAAGCCGGGTGCTTCGGTGCCGAAAGCGCTGTTGAGGCCACCGGCGAGCATTCCGAGAACTCCGCTGACCTTCAGGCAG
The DNA here is from genome assembly GCA_045591485.1 of Bacteroidales bacterium. Classification (GTDB taxonomy): domain Bacteria; phylum Bacteroidota; class Bacteroidia; order Bacteroidales; family P3; genus Colimorpha. The sequence continues at coordinate 10,222 of JAZNSV010000211.1, forward strand.
CTCACAGCCATCAGGATGCCGAGGAAGAAGAGAATGGTGGGCACGTCGACGTGTTCGAGCGTGCTGACGGCGGTGGGCAGCTTGTGGCCCTCTTTCTCATATTTGCGGCTGATAATCTCGGTGGTCACCCACAGCACGGCCAAGCCGCCCAGCATGAAGAGGTAGGGAGGCAGGTGGCTGATGCTCTTCAGTATGGGCACAAGCACCAAGGCGCCGACACCCATGAAGAGCACCAAACGGCGCAGGTGCATCGGCACCTCGACACCGCTATGGTCGGCTTCGGGACGCTCGATGTTGCCTTTGAGCGTGGCTTCGACAATGAGCACCGGCACCACCATGCACACCAGCGAGGCCACGATGGTCTTGACCATGATGTTGACGGTGGTCACCTGGCCGCCGATCCACAGCATGATGGTGGTCACGTCGCCGATGGGGCTCCATGCGCCGCCGGCGTTGGCGGCAAGAATCACCATGCCGACATAGAGCCAGCGTTCTTTCTTGTCGGCGATGAGCTTGCGCAGCAGGGCCACCATGACAATGGCGGTGGTCATGTTGTCGAGCAGGGCCGAAAGGAAGAAGGTCAGGATGCTGACCACCCAGAGAAGTTTCTTCTTGTCGGTGGTGGTAATCTTGTCGGTGATGATGGTGAAGCCCTGATAGTCCTCAATCAGGGTAACGATGGTCATTGCGCCGAGCAGGAAGAAGACGATTTCGGCCGTTTCGCCGAGGTTTTCCACCAGGCTCTCGCTGACGAAGTGGCGGTAGCCTTCAAGGCCGCCAAACTGCATCATCACCTCGGGATTGTTGATGTTGAACATGTTGTAGACAGCCCATACCAGCACGCCGAGCAGCAGTGCCGAGGCCGTCTTGTTGATTTTGAGCGGGTGCTCCAGAGCTATGCAGGCATAGCCCAAAATGAATATCGTGACAAGTGCGACTACCATAATATATAATTTTAAGTTTTGAGTTTTAAGTTTTAAGCTTTGAGTTTTGAGTTTTAAGCTTTGAGTTTTAAGCTTTGAGTTTTGAGTTTTGAGTTTTAAGTGACTGATGCACCACTCTGTCTCTTCTTGAGTGTAAGAATGGATGATGTCATCATCCTGATAAGTTCGTCGGAGATTGAGAATAGTTCCTCAAACTGCTCACGGCTAATGTAACCGCCATCGATGAGCAATTCAAGCCAATATTGTGATTCGTGTGTCTCTTTTATGGATACGGATATTTTATGTATAAAATCACTCTCGCTTTCAGAACCTAATCCTTCGCGATAGTTGGCACCAACCGAGGTGGCAGAACGGAAGAGCTGTTTTGAAATAATATACTCTCCCTGCGATTGCAGCCATCGGCAGAGCTTGATTGCCATTAAAGCGAACTCCTTGCTCTTATGATATATGGGGCCTCGTTCCTTCATGTTTTAACAACTTGCATAGCTACCCAACACTTACAGTTTAACACTCACAGCTTAACACTTACAGTTTAACACTTACAGTTTAACACTTACAGCTTAACACTTACAGCTTACAGCTATTTACGTTCTTTCTGCATCTGCTCGGCCATCTTCTGCATCTCTTCCAGGCGCTTCTGGAAGTTGCTCTTTTTCTTGGGCTGGCCTTTGCCCGAAGCGTGCTTCTTGTCGTAGGCGGCCATGCGGGCGCGCACCTTCTTCTCGCTCGTGAAGCGGCGGATGAGCATCATCACCGTCATGGTGAAGGTGAGCGAGATAAGGTAGTAGAGGTTGAGACCCGCCGACTGGCTGTTGAAGATGAAGAGCATCATGAAGGGCATGAAGTACATCATGAACTTCATGCCGGGCATGCTCTGCGTACCAGCCTGCTGACGCATGGTGTACCATGTGTAGAAGAACTGCATGCCGAACATCAGCAGGCAGAAGAGCGAGATGTGGTCGCCGTAGAGCGGTATGTTGAAGCCGAAGTCGAGTATGGAGTCGTAGTTGGAGAGGTCGTTGCACCAGAGGAAAGGCTTCTGGCGCAGCTCGATGGCTATGGGGAAGAACATGAACATGGCCGTCAGGAAGGGCATCTGGATGAGCACCGGCAAGCAGCCCGCCATCGGACTGTAGCCCGCCTTGCGCTGCAGGGCCATCATCTCCTGCTGCTTCTGCATGGCCTGCTCCTGCTTGGGGTATTTCTTGTTGAGGGCATCCATCTCGGGCTTCAGCACACGCATGATGGCGCCGCCCTGGTAGCTCTTGTACACTATCGGCAGCAGTATGAGGCGTATGAGGAGCGTGAAGACGATGATGATGATGCCATAGTTCCAGTTGAACTGCTCAAGGAAGTTGAACACCGGCACTATGAGGTAGCGGCTCACGCTCTTCGATATGATGGTCCATCCGAGGGGCAGCATGCGGTCGTAGCCGCGGTCCATGGCACGCAGGTCGCGCAGCTTGGTGGGGCCGTAGTAGAAGCCCATGTGCATCTGCGGATGCTGGTGGTCGTAGGCGAGGCCGATGACGGCGTTCATATCGGTCAGGTAGTTCTTGGCCGTGTCGCGGCTGTCGGTGCTCACCTCTACGTCGGCGTTTTCGAAGGGCACACCGCCCTCAGCCGTCATGATGGCAGCGAAGTACTGCTGTTTGAAGGCCACCCAGTCGAGCTTCACCTTGACGTGTTCTTTCTTGTCCTGGCCAAGGCTCAGGTTGTCGGGATTCTTGTCGCTCGGAGTCTTGTAGTAGATGCTGGTGTAGTAGCGCTCGCGGTCGCTGTTGCGGTTGTTGCGGCCACGGCTGCCGCTGTTCACCTTCTCCTGGCGCAGCATGCGGTTGTGCCACTGGAAGTCCATGTACGGCACATCGCGCACCAGCGCCTCAAGACCCACAAACTCAACATCGAAGCCCACCTCGTAGCTGCCCTGATGCATCGTGTAGCGGAACTCGAGGTAGCGGCTCATCGAGCCGTCGACCATCGCGCGCAGACGCACCATGGTGTCGCATACCGCCACCGGCTCGAACACCAAATCGCGAGTGTTGACCACACGGTTCTCTGTGGTCGAGAAGACGAGGTTCATATTGTCGTCGGCCGGAGTTATGAGCACCAACTCGTTGCTGTCGTAGGTGCGATAGTCGCTCAGCACCACACGGCTCACCTGTGCACCGAGGGTATTCACCTCCATCTGCATCAGGTCGTTGTGCATACCGACAATTTGCGGAGTGCCCTGGGCGGCTGTGTTGAATGAGCCCATATCCTGCACGCGGCGCAAGCCCTGTGCGGCGGCGGCGCTGTCGCCGGCAGCCAAGAGGCTGTCCTGCACGGCCTTGGCGGCAATGATAGAATCCTCGATGCGCTGCGCCTCAAGGTTGGCTGCCATCATGCTGTCGTAGACACGCTGCTGCTCGGCACGTTCTTCCTTGCTCGGAGCCACCCACGCGGTGTAGCCGATGAAGATGGCGAAGATGAGCACGAATCCGATGATTGTTTTTTTATCCATTGTTTTTTATTCTGTTTCCTATTTATTAAATTGACCCACAACAGGATGCCGCATCCGCACCCTTGCAAGCGAAAGTGCAAAGATACAAAATAATTTCTAATTTCCGATTTTTAAAATTGAAAGTTTTATCTCGCCTGTAGAGACGCGGCGTGCCGCATCTGCTGTTTCATGACTGAAAATCGCGTATGTAGAGACGCGTCGCGCCGCATCTGCAACTAATAAAAAATCCAAAGGATGCCTCTTTTTTAACCCAACTTTTGACGCACCCCCCAAAGGCCGCTTTGGCACCGCTTTGCGAGGGGTCCTCCTCACCCGTTGTCCGATACATGTACGTTATATGTACGATACTTGTACGATTGCCAAACGTAAAAGGATCGTACATATATCGTACATGTATCGTACAACGGGTGAAGAGGAGCATACTATGATATTGATTTAATGCGAGTTATGTGCATTTCAACGTCCTATGGCGTGCTAACCAACAGAACTACAACAGATTGCAATCATTTTTTGGGGCTTTTTTGGCAGAAGTGGTTTCACTGTAGAGACGCGGCGCGCCGCGTCTGCCATCTCTGTTATACCTCATTCCCACAAAAGTTAAATAACATTAAAAAAGGCGACGCCCACTGCCAGTGTAAGAAAAAATTGCTATTTTTGCACTCGATTTTAAAAGAAAGACAATTACAAACTTAAACAACCAACATCATGAAAAAAAACATCTTTATCGCAATGGCTGCCGTCGTGGTGATGCTCTTCACAAGCTGCAGCAAGGACATCGAACTGCCCGGCACCAAATGGAAAGCCAACTACAGCAAAACCCTTTCCTATCAAGGTGTGGACGCTAGCGTCAACATGAACTTCCTCCTTAATTTCACCAATGCCACCCAGTACTCCATGACCACCTCCGGCACCATGTCGGCCATGGGCATGACACAGAACATGGACTCCGAGACCACCACCGGCACCTACACCTTCGACGGTGAAAAGGGTGTGTTCGACGGCGACCAGACTTTCACCTACGACAAGAAAGCCGAGACCATCACCGTGGAGCAGACAATCGACGACGAAGAAGTTGCCGCCATTTTCGGCACCAACAAGCTCTCGCTGACATTCTCGCAGCAGTAATCCAACTGCCGACAGCAAAAAACAAATCGCCCCTCGGAAGCAGTTCCGGGGGCGATTCTTTTTTTTTGACGGTTTCATCAGTCGGCCTTCCAGGCACGGAAGGTGCAGGCGAAGTGCGGGTTGCCGTTGTGCTTGACGCTGAAGGCCATATCTGCGTCAGAGGCCACCTTGGACATCTCCTCCATGCGGCGAATGCATTTATTGACGCCGCCCAGGCCGTGGGTGCACTGCATGTAGCACCCCTTGTGACCCTCCTGGTGGTGCAGCTCGAAGCTGCCGAAGCCCAGTTCCTTGGCGCGCTGTTCCAGACGGTCGAAGGCGCGGTCGGCCGAGCAGCCGTGCGAGACGAAGACGGTGTCTATCAACGTCGTGCTCGCCGTCTGCCGGGTCTCTTCAGCCTCCTCTTGGGCGTCGCCAAGCTCCTCCATGACGTCGTTCCACTCGTCCTCCATGTCGGCCTTGTCGGCGTTCAGCAGCTGCACAAAGACCACATGCAGCACCAGCTCGCGCACCTCGGGCATGCCGAGCAGACGGGTGGAGAGGAGCGCCGGGTCGTCGCAGACGAAGGTGCAGTGCGCCATCGGACGGCCCCAGAAGCGGACGTCGAACTCCACGCCGTCGCTGGTCACGCGCGTCCAGCCCAGCCGTATGTTGAGCACCCACTTGGGCACCCCACGCATCCGGAGACACCAGACGCTGTCGTTCAACGCCGCCAGGCTGACGCCGTCGTCGGCGAGCGACTGGGAGGAGGCGTGGTCGATGTGGAGCGTGTCGTCGCTGCCGTCGTAGACGCGGGTGAAGAAGTGCAGGCTGTCGCGCCAGCCGTAGGTGACCAGCTGCCGCTCCGTGGTGGTTGCCATGAGGGCGAAGTCGTAGCCCTCGGCCTCGCGGGTGCTCTCCACCTCGCCGGCCGTCACGCCGCCCGGAAATGCCTCCAGCGTCGGCGCCTCGCGGTGGCGGCACCCCGTAGCCATCAGGGCTGCCACCGCAACAATGATAAAGAGTCTTGTTTTCATATCACATCGTCTAAAGTTAATTCGTCTATACTGATGCCCAGCAGCTTCATCTTTTGACGGATAAGCGGCAAGTCCTCCTCGAGGAACTCGCGCCGCTGGTGGGCGAGGATGCGCTCGCGGGCGTCGGTTCCAACGAAGTAGCCCACGCCGCGGCGCTGATAGATGATTTCTTCCTGCTGCAGGTAGTCGAACGAGCGCACCACCGTGTTGGGGTTCACGCCCATCTGTGCAGCCACGTCGCGCACGCTGGGCATGCGGTCGTCGGCCACGAGCTGCCCTTGCAGCACCTGCTCCATCAGCCAGTCGGCTATCTGCAGGTATATCGGTTTCTGTTTTCTAAAGTCCATAGTCGTTTCCTCCATATTTCAGTTCGCGGATGCTCAGGTGGACGTCGACGCCGTCGGCTTCGACCTTGCAGCGGGCGTCGCCCACAATGGTCTTCTCGCCTTCCTTGCGCGAAGGCAGGTCGCACGAGAGGAATGGCTTTATGCCCGACATCTCGATGGTCAGGCCCGCCGTTTCGGGCACCACATGGAGCGCAAGCAGGCTTTGGACGCCGTCAATGTCAATCTCGTCAGGCAGGGTGTTGGGGTAGTTGGCATTGACGTTGACCTTCACGCCATCCACCGTCAACTTGCGGCTCGCCACATTCTCGATAATCACGCCGGTCTCTACACCGTCGATGTCGATATCGTCGAGCACTGTGCTGCGCGGCACCTTGACAACAAGGTGCTTGCGAATATTCTTCAAATCACCATAGCGGTACTTGCCATGACCGCAGTATTGTATCTCAAGCTCGCCCTCCTCATCTACATAGTAGCGCATACGCAGCGAGTCGGTCAGCGGGAGGAAGCCCTCCTGAATCTCCTCATGGATGCATACCGCAGAGTCGTCGGTGTAGAGTATTTCCATGTTGCCGAAGAGCCAGTCGACGCTGATGCCGCTAATCGGCTGCTGCAACGTAGCGTCGCCCACGCTGTAGCGCTCGGGGTGGTCGTACTTAATGTCGATCTTTGTATTCTCGCCGCAGGCCACCATCAACACCGTGGCCATCAGGGCGAATATTATTCTACGTGTCTTCATAATTTTAGTATTGGCTTAACTACTTAACTACTGTCTACTGACTACTAATACGCCATGCGGTTCAGGCGGCGCCAGCTGAGCCAGCCGAAGAGGGCCGTCATCAGCACGTCGAAGCCCAGGGCCAGTCCAAAGATCCAGTTGGCCATCTGCTCGCCGCTCATGCGGTCGGGCAGCTGCATGAACCAGTCCATGAAGCTGCTGTCGGAGAAGACAGCCACCATCACTGGCACCAGCACGATGCTGAGCACGAAGTTGATGACGTAGAGCCAGAGGATGGTCTGCAGCACTTTGTGCTTCTTGAAGATGGTGCTGGTGAAGAGGAACATCAGCACAGTGCTGATATAGCCGACCCAGCAGCACAGCTGCCACATCCAGCCGAGGTGCAGGAATGCCTCGGCACCCTCCTCAGCGGCGGCATAGTCGCTCAGGGTCGACATGTCGAAGGTGAAGGGGAAGCCCATCTCGCCCTGCCAGATCCACTCCTGCCATGGGCCGAAGGGCACGGCGGTGAGGAACACATCGAGCACCATGCTGCCCAAGTAGACAGCCAGCGGGCACACGATGAGCGAGAAAAGCAGCGCCGAGCAGAACTTCTCCGCCTTCGAGGCGGGAAGCATGGCGTAGTAGATGCCCTCGTTGCGCAGGTTCCAGGTGCGGTACATGCGCGAGGGGGCCATGATGGCGGCCACGTAGGCCACGCCTTCTATCATGAGGAGGCGCAGGTCGGCCGGCATGTAGGCGTCGCCGCCGCCGAAGACATACATCATCAGCCACACGGCAAACGGCAGGGCGGCCAGGATAATCATTGTGGTGCCGAACATCGGCCACATATTGCGAAAGTCTTTCGCTACGACTTTACAGAAACGATTCCATTCCATAAGGTTTAAGGTTTAAAGTTTACTGTTTAAGGGTCAGTAACCCATTCTTTTTATTCTTCTCCAACTGTAATAGACGAGCAGCGTGATGAAGAGAACCTGCATACCAAGGCCGATGTTGTTCACCCAGCCATAGATGGAGCCAGTAGCAACATTCATTACACGGTCGGCAAGGTCAATCTCTATGCCCAAGTCAGCGACAAGCCACGCAGTAACGAGAACCGAGACGACGCTCACCACGAAGCCGATGCCGAAGAGGCAGAGCATGGTCAGCGCGGTCTTGCTCTTGCGGAAGAGCGTGTTGCCGAAGACAAAGGCCATGGCGAAGAGGATGTAGCCGAAGATGGCAACCATATAGGCACGCACACTGTATATCGCCGGCAGTCCCTCGTAAGGGTTGATACCAAAGTGGCCCAGCAGGCTGTCGATCTGCCACAGGTAACCCTCGTTGACGTGCAGCGGCAGAAATGTAATCAGCGTGTCGACCACAAAGGCACCACAGAATGTCAGCAGCGGGCATATAACAAGGGTCATCAGCAGCATGGAGAGGTATTTCTCCAGCTTCGAGGCCGGCAGCATGGCGTAGTATGAGCCACCCTTCTTCTGGTTGACCGCGTTATAGTGCACCTCTGGCACCAGACAGGCCATAATGACAGCCGTAAAGAGCAGCATGAACCACCGCACCCATACCGGTACACCAGCAGCTTGTTCACCCATCAGTATGTTGACAAGACTGATGACCACGGGCATGAAGGCAAACGAGATGATGTTAATCCCCATATTGCCTGTGCGCTCGCCGCTGCGGAAATTGCGTGGGCTGAGCCTCCGGATATCGTAAGCCAGCACCTTGCCGAAGCGTTTAATGTCGAAAGTCTGACTCATGCGAACAACTCTTTGATACGTTCTTTGTTGCGCAGCACGGCGTTGAAGAGGGCCTCAATGTTGAGCTGGCTCTCCTCGCCGTTCTGATTGGGCACCACATTCATGTAGCCGCCCGGCAGCAGCTCGCTGTAGAGGGCATCCGGGCGCTCCGCACCGCCATACTCGAAGAAGAGCTTCTCGGTGATGCGCTGCACCGAGGCGTCGAGCAGCACGGCGTTGTGGCTCAGGATGACGATGGGGTCGATGAGGTTCTCCACATCCTTCACCTGGTGGGTGGAGATGATGATGGTCTTGCCCTCGTCGGCTATCTTGCTCAGGATGGAGCGGAACTGTGCCTTGCTGGGTATGTCGAGGCCGTTGGTGGGCTCGTCGAGCAGCACATAGTCGGTGCCCAGCGACAGGCTGGCGGCGATGAGGCTCTTCTTCTGCTGGCCGAAGCTCATCTCCTTGAACTTGCGCTGCGGGTCCACCTCCAGCTCCTGCATCAGATGCAGGAAGGCGCCCTGCGAGAAGGTGGGATAGAAGGGACTGAGCTCGTCGACATACTTCTGCGGCGTGGCGTTGTCGGGCAGCGTCACCTCGTCGGGCAGGAATACGATGCGCTGCAGCATCTCGGGCAAGCGGTCGTGGCTGGTGAGGCCGTCGACGGTGCATGTGCCGTTCACAGGGCGCTGCAGGCCGCAGATAATCTTGAGCAGTGTGGTCTTGCCCACGCCGTTCTCACCCAGCAGGCCGTAGATGGCGCCCTGCGGGAAACTCAGGTTGATATTGTTGAAGACCGGAGTCTTCTTGTAGCTGAAGTTCAGGTTCTTGATCTCTATCATATCTTTGATTTTTTTAGGAGTTAAGGAGTTAAGGAGTTATCGCTCGCTGCGCTCGTTAGGAGTTAAAGACAAATGTACCAGTCTGCAGTATCGGCTTAACTACTTATCTACTTGACTACTGTCTACTTGACTACTTATTTATACTTCACTGCCGTGCCGTATACCAGCACCTCGGCGGCCTGCTGCATGATGGCGCTGGTGGTGAAGCGCATGCCGATGATGGCGTCGGCGCCGAGGCGCACGGCCTGGTCCACCATGCGCTGGGTGGCCTGTGCGCGGGCTTTCTCTATCATGCTGGTGTAGCCCTTCAGCTCGCCGCCCACAATGCCTTTCAGTCCTTGGCCAAAGTCGGTGAACATGTTCTTGCTCTGGATGGTGCTGCCTTCGACGATGCCGAGCACCTCGTAGTTCATTCCCGGTAGGGTTTCGATGGTTGTCAGTTTCATATTTTTGGTGTTTTTTTTGATTTTTATTTTTTCTAGGACTTTCTAGGACTTTCCAGGTTTTTCTAGGATTTTTTAGGGCTTCCTAGGGATTTCCTATTTTCTCTCTTTTTACATCTGCGGCATGCCGCTGCCAGTGCCGGTGCCGTCGGAGCCGCCTTGGCGGGCCTTGCTTTCGAGCTCCATCTTGCCGATGCGCCAGGTGAGGCCGAGGCTGACGAAGCGCGAGTCGAACTTGGTGCTGCCGGTGGTCTGGTACTGCGGTGCGGTGGTGTTGCTGCCCCACTCGGTCCAGCCGAAGATGTCGTTGACGTTGAAGTAGACGCTCAACTGGCGGTCGAAGAAGTCGCTGCTCAGACCGAAGTCGACCCCCTTGTTGGCCACGCTCATGCTGTAGAGGCCCAGCTGCGGCGAACGGTAGTGGGCGTTGGCGAAGACCTCAAGCTTGTTCCACAGCTTGGCCCACAAACGCATGCGGGCCGACCAGCTGACGTGGTTATCGTTGAAGCCTTGATAGTTGTAGGCATAGTTGAACACCGAGGCGTTGAGGCTCACGTTGAAGAAGCCCGTGGGGCGGTACATGATGTTGGCGTCGAGGCCCTCGGTGTGGCTGGAGCCGATATTGACGGGATAGGTGTAGTTGACCAGATAGGCACCGAAATAGGGGTCGGTGGTGGCGGCGGTCATGGTGCCGCGCTCGTCGGTGTTGGCGCGGAAGTAGGCATTGAGGCTCACCATGCCGAAGCCCGGCACAAACTGGCTGGCGGCAGCCTCCAGATTGTGGGTGTAGGTGCGCAGCAGAGCGGGGTTGCCGGTGCGGAAGCTGTAGTCGTCGTAGAGGCGGAAGTCATAGAGGTTCAGCAGGTCGGTGGGGTCTGAGTAGCGACGCGTGTAGCTGAGGCTGAAGTTGGCAAAGGTCTTGGTGCGGTAGCTGAGGTGAATCGAGGGCACCAGACCGAAGAGGGCGGTGTCAAGGAGTATCTGGTCGTTCATATCTGTGTGATGGACAGTGCCGTGCTGGAAGCGGCTCTCGCCGCGCAGGCCGAGCTTGGCGGTGAAGGAGCCCCAACGCTTCTGCAGGGTGACGTAGGCCGACGGTGTCCAGCCTGTGCCCACGGAGTTGTAGCCGCGCAGATGCATGACGTCCCATGTCGAGCCGTCGGCGTTGAGGCTGTCGAGCAGCTGGTCGTGGGTGTTGTAGCTGTAGTCCACCTCGGCGCCGAGCTCCATCTCGATGTCGTGCTTGAAGGGATGCACATAGTCGGCGCCCAGGGTGAAGCCGGGACCGAAGTAGGCCGACGAGCTATGGCGCTGGAAGTCGGTGAGTGCGGGGTTGGAGTAGTTGCGCCACATGGTGTCGCCCACGCCGGAGGTGCTGCCCCAGAGGTTGCCGCTGAGGCGCAAGGTGAGCTTGCGGCCGGTGGTGTCGAAGCGGTGCGAGAACCAGGCGCCGCCGTAGCCGCCACCGCCGAAGCCGCGGCTGACGCTGCTATCGGCATAGCCGAGGTCGACGAGCGCGGGCAGGTACTCGCGGTAGATGTAGTGGCTCGTAGAGCCGCTGCGGCTCCAGTAGGGGTAGGCACCCACCCAGGCCGAGAGGTTGGTCATGCTGTCGATCTTCCAATTCATATTGAATCCCATGTAGCCGCCGGTGTTGCTGGAGCGGGTCTTGCCGGCATACTCCTGGTAGCGGCTGGTGTCGCCGTTGTCGTCGAAGAGGGTTGCCGTGCCGTCGTCCTCCATGTTGTGCTGACTGTAGCTGCCGTTGAGGTAGAGATTCATGTCGAACTTCTCGTTGGCGTAGACATACGAAACCCAGGGCGAGACGCTGGGCATGGTGTTGGCCCTCACGCCCAAGCAGAGCAGCTCGTTGCGCTTCACGGTCTGGTTGGTCACTATATTGATGACGCCGCCATTGGTCGAGTAGCGGGCCGAGGGGTTGGTGATGACCTCGATGCGCTCGATGGCGTTGGCAGGCAGGGTCTTGATGTACTGCTTCAGGGCCTCCTCGTTCATGTGCGAGGGCTGGTCGTTGATCCATATCTCGACGCTGCTGACGCCGCGGAGGGTGATGTTGCCCTCGGCATCGACCTCGACTCCCGGCGCGTTCTGCAGGGCGTCGCTGGCGGTACCGGTCTGTATGCTGGCGTCCTCACTGGTGTTGTACATATTCTTCTCGCCGTCCATGGCATAGAGGGGCTTCTCGTCGACCACCTCGACCTCGTCGAGCACGGTGCCACGCATCAGGCGGATTTCGACATTGCCCCTGTCGGCAATCTTGCCCATGCTCTCCATATAGGTCTGATAGCCGACAAACGAAGCCTGCAGCAGGTAGGCTGTCGTGTCGGCCGCCTCGATGGCGAAACGCCCGTCCATACCCGTGGTGGCGCCACGCATGAATATGGTGTCGCTCGCACGCATGAGGGCCACGTTGACGAAAGGCATCGGCTCGCCGTCGGAGTCGACCACCCGGCCCCCAACCCTCACCATTTGCGCCTCGGCGGCACCCGCCACACTCATTATGGCCACCATTGCCAAGAGCACTCTTTTTTTCAATCTATTGATTTTCATAAGTTTTATATTAAATTGTTATCGTGTATTAGTTCACTAAGACACTGCAAAAGTAATACACCTTGTCGACATGGCAAAATATTTAACATTTTTTAACTTTACTTAAGTTCAACTCATAAATGCAACACTTTGGTCAAAAACAGAAAAAGGAGCGCGGAAGCCTTTAAACTTTCAAAGGAGAAGTGCAAAAAAATGCGGCTTCTCCCTTGATTGCGGAAAAATGTGTATCTTTGTGCTCCTTC
>JAZNSV010000212.1:0-7811 GCA_045591485.1 Bacteroidales bacterium
GAAGTATCGTTGATATGGAGTACGGGTAGTGGATGGAGTGGCATCTAAATATTAATCGCGCGTAGGGGAAATCCACCGTGCGGTTGATAAAAATATTTGTGAGGTTTTGAAAAAAGAAGTAATTTTGCAGCCCAAAAACAGAAACCGACGCACGATGGCCAAGAAAACCGACACCGAATCGCCCTTGATGAAGCAGCACGCCGAGCTGAAACGCAAGTTTCCCGACGCCATACTGCTGTTTCGGGTAGGCGACTTCTACGAGACCTTCGGCGAGGATGCCCGCATAGCCTCGCAGGTGCTGGGCCTCACGCTGACGCGCAAGATGGCCGGCGGCGGCGAGTTCACCGACCTGGCCGGCATACCCTACCACGCCATAGAGCAGTACCTGCCGCGGCTGGTGAAATCGGGCCGCAGGGTGGCCATCTGCGAGCAACTCGAAGACCCGAAGAACGCCAAGGGTCTGGTCAAACGCGGCATCACCGAGCTGGTGACCCCCGGAGTGGCCTACAACGACATGGTGCTCGAAGTGAAGGAGAACAATTTCCTCTGCGGACTGCACTTGACCGACAAGGTGCACGGAGTGAGCTTCCTCGATGTGTCGACCGGCGAGTTCTATGTGGCGCAGGGCGACCTGGCCTATGTAGACAAGCTGCTCACCAACTTCCACCCCTCCGAGGTAGTGCTGCAGCGCAAGCGCCTGCGTCAGTTTCAGGAACATTTCCCCGAGCGGTACTATTGCAACACCTTCGACGACTGGGTCTTCGCCCACGACTTTGCCGAAGAGCTTCTGCTGCGCCAGTTCGGCACGGCGTCGCTCAAGGGCTTCGGGGTCGACGACCTGGATATGGGCATCATAGCCGCCGGAGCTGTGCTGCACTACCTGCAGGAAACGCAGCACGACCGCACGGCCAACATCACGAGGCTGAGCCGCGTGGAACGCGACCGCTACGTGTGGCTCGACCGCTTCACGGTGCGTAACCTTGAGATGGTGGGCTCGGCCAACGAAGGTGCGCGTACACTGCTCGACGTCGTAGACCAGACGCTTACGCCGATGGGGTCGCGCTTGATGCGCCGATGGGTGCTCATGCCGCTCAAAGAGGTGGCTCCGATAGAAGAGCGCCTTTCGGTGGTCGACACGCTGGTGCGCGACGAGGAGCTGCGCCAGAACATAGCCGCATCGGTCAAGGCTATAGGCGACCTGGAACGACTGATAACCAAGGCCGCCGTGGGCCGCATCGGGCCGCGCGAGATGCTGCAGCTGCGCCGCTCGCTCGAAGCGGTGGCCGATGTGCAGCGAGTGTGTGCCGCCAGCGGGGCTCCGGCCTTGCAGCGCACAGCCGAACAACTGAACCCCTGCCAGAACCTGTCCGAACGCATCGGCCGCGAAATCAACCCCGAGCCGCCGGCCAAGATAGAGAAGGGTGGGGTGGTGGCCGCCGGTGTGAACGACGAGCTCGACCGCCTGCGCTCCATGGCTGGTTCGGGCAAAGAATACCTCTCCACTCTGCAGCAGCAGGAGATACAGAACACCGGAATACCGTCGCTCAAGGTGGGCTTCAACAACGTTTACGGCTACTACTTCGAGGTCTACAACACCCATCGTGACAAGGTGCCAGCCCATTGGACGCGCCGCCAGACACTGACCAACGCCGAGCGATACATCACCCCTGAGCTTAAAGAATACGAAGACCAGATACTTGGCGCCGAAGAGAAAATACTGGCCCTCGAGGCACAGCTCTACGCTCAGCTGGTGTCGGCGGTGGCCGAATATGTGCAACCCATACAATACGACGCACATCTGGTGGCCAACCTCGACTGCCTGCGCAGTTTCGCCGAGGTGGCACTGGTGGGCAACTATTGCCGCCCCGAGCTCGACGAAAGTGAAAGCCTCGAAATCGTCGAAGGCCGCCACCCTGTGATCGAGACCCAGATGCAGGCCGGCGAGCAATACGTCAGCAACGACGTGCACCTCGACCGCGACAATCAGCAGATAGTCATCATCACCGGACCAAACATGAGCGGCAAGTCGGCCCTGCTGCGTCAGACGGCACTCATCGTGCTTATGGCCCAGATGGGATGCTACTGCCCGGCCAGGAAGGTGCGGGTCGGCGTGGTCGACAAGGTCTTCACTCGCGTCGGCGCCAGCGACAATATCAGCAGCGGCGAAAGCACCTTCATGGTCGAGATGAACGAGACGGCATCGATACTGAACAACGTCACCGACCGCTCGCTGGTGCTCCTCGATGAAATCGGCCGCGGCACCTCGACCTACGACGGCATATCCATTGCCTGGGCTATCACCGAATACCTGCACGAGAACAAAAAAGCCCGACCCAAGGTGATGTTCGCCACCCACTACCACGAGCTCATCGAGATGGAGGAGCACTTCGCGCGCATACATAATTATCATGTGAGCGTCAAGGAGATGGACGGGCGAGTCATCTTCCTGCGCAAGCTGGTGCCCGGCGGAAGCGAGCACAGCTTCGGCATACATGTGGCCCGCCTGGCCGGCATGCCGCCCCAGGTGCTCAACCGCGCCGACGCCATGCTTCAGACGCTCGAGGCAAAAAACGGTGCACAGCAGGAAGTCAAAAAATCGAAAAAAGAGCCTTCAAAGGGTAAAAAAAACAATGTCGTCGACGGTTTGCAGCTCAGTTTTATCCAGCTCGACGACCCGACACTTCTTGAGATAAGGGACAAGATATTAGATATAGACATTGACACACTTACGCCGCTTGAGGCCCTGTTGAAGCTGAACGAGATAAAAAAGCTGGTAACCAAGGGGTGACCAGCGATTGGGTTTCGGGTTTATTGGTGGCCGTTCAGCACGTAGACGGTCACGCCCGACACATAGGCTTCTTGCTCTCCGCATCGGTCATCGTGCCCTTGATTGCAATCATCTTGTCTTGAGCACATGCAACGCCGATTGCCGGCAGGAAGGTAAAAAGAATGAGGGGGCGTTTCCTTGTGTGCTATTTTTTTGTCATATGGACTTTGAAGGTGCTGGTGTAGGGGCCGTCTTCATCCTCGCCCTCCTCGATGTAGGTGATGTTGAATGTCGTGGCGTCCAGATGGTCGATAGTGTAGACGATGGGGCCAAACATAGTCGACATGACGATACTGTTGTCGCCGTCCACCGACCAGGTGCCGCCATCCTCAGAGTCTCCATCCTCGGTGTGGTAGACGGTTGTGTAGGTCTTGTCGGCCTTGAAGGTCATCTCGACAGACTCGTCCTCTTCAAGCATCGAAGTGGTGTCGCACATGCCGTTCTGGCTGAGGATGTAGATGGCCTCCGTCTCGTTCCAGCTGCCGACAATCATCTGTTCGGTTTGGGAGAGGTTGTCCGTCGGGTTCTCGTTACCGGCGGGTGTATTGTCGTCTTTGCCGCACGAGGCAAGCGTCATCGCGGCCGTAGCCACGAACATCATAATGAATCTTGTCATCTTCATATTGAGAATAATTTAAGGTTAACATTCAAACAAAAAGCCCGTCGCACGCCGAAGCACATGGCCGGCATAGGGGGGTGTTGTCATCTCTATCCTCGCTGCTATTTATGGCGGGTTGATTGGAAATTAGTAAGTTATGTTCGCAGAACTTCTGCATGGCGTTTTAAATATCGATGCAAAGATACAACTTTTCCCCGATATGACTAAACGAATTTTTGTCTTCTCAAGAAATTTCCGTCAGGTGCAAGTATGACTAGCTACAAGAGACCGAAGAGGGTACGAGAAGGGAACCAGGTAGGCATATAGGGTGGACACGGAAGTTGGGCAAGGTTTCAGAAAAAAAAGCAACCCGGATGGATGCCTTTGGACAGTCTGCCATCGAACAAAGGGTTTTGAAAGCACGTAGCGGAGGAACTAAAAGATGAAAAAAAATGCAAAAACCAACCCTTGCGAGGTCGATTTAGCAGGTCTGAGAACCGTTTCCCTACTGTGCGTGATACGGTCGAGAATGGAAATGTTTGTGTTTTTATAGTGTGCTGATATAATTGTATTTGCGTTGTGTTTTGGGCTCTTTTGACGGTGAGGTGACAAAAAAATAGTTGCAAAAAAAACAAAAAAAATTTTGTCAGTTTCAAAAAAGGTTGTACTTTTGCACCCGCTTTTGAGGCGAAAAGAGTCACTTTGAAATGCTGAAAAACGCAATGCGGAAATAGCTCAGTTGGTAGAGCACGACCTTGCCAAGGTCGGGGTCGCGAGTTCGAGTCTCGTTTTCCGCTCATAGAAAGGCTCCTAAATCAGAGAGAGAAAAGGCTCTGGTGGTGGAATGGTAGACACGAGGGACTTAAAATCCCTTGCCCGCAAGGGCGTGTGGGTTCAAGTCCCACCCGGAGTACTAAAGAAATCATGGCAATGCGGAAATAGCTCAGTTGGTAGAGCACGACCTTGCCAAGGTCGGGGTCGCGAGTTCGAGTCTCGTTTTCCGCTCCAAAGAAAGAGAACTTTGAAATCATAGACGGCAACACTATAGTCCATGTCCAAACACAATGTCTCCGCCGCAGATGCGGAGGCCGAAATAGGTTGCTGTATGCAAGATAAAGAATAATGTCTTGGTAGCTCAGCTGGTAGAGCAATTGACTCTTAATCAATGGGTCCAGGGTTCGAATCCCTGCCAGGACACTATCGCGGGGTGTAGCGCAGTTGGCTAGCGCGCCACGTTCGGGACGTGGAGGCCGGAAGTTCGAGTCTTCTCACCCCGACAAGTAAAAGAAGGTCGCTTAGCGCACAACCGCCCGACGCCACTTTAGCTCAGTTGGTAGAGCAACGCATTCGTAATGCGTAGGTCCGCGGTTCGAGTCCGCGAAGTGGCTCATCGAAAAGAAAATGAAAGACAGGACATGGAGCCTGTCTTTCTTGTTTTATAACAGTTAGTAACAAACAAAAAAACAAACAAAGTAATGGTAAAACAGTACGAAACCGTTTTCATTGCAACTCCCGTTTTGTCTGAAGAACAGATGAAGGAAACGGTAAAGAAGTACACCGACCTGCTCGCTTCCAAGGGCGCCGAGATCGTGTACGAGAACAACTGGGGCATGCGCAAGCTGGCCTATCCTATCCGCAAAAAGACCACCGGATTCTACTACCTCATCGAGTTCCGCGCCGAGGGTAGCGTCGTGGCCGACCTCGAAATCGCCTACAAGCGCGACGAGCGTCTGCTTCGCTTCCTGACCGTCAGCCTCGACAAGCACGCCGTGGCCTACAACGAGAAGAAACGCAACGCCAAGAAGGCCGCCGCTGAGGCTCCCGCCACAGAGGCTCCCGCCGAAGCTTAATGTCCAACCCAGTTAAATGATTAAGAAAATGGCAAACGAAACCGAAATCAAATACCTGACCCCGATCGCTGTTGAAACCCAGCGTAAAAAATACTGCCGCTTCAAAAAGCTCGGTATTAAGTATATCGACTACAAGGATGCCGACTTCCTGCTGAAGTTCGTCAACGAGCAGGGCAAGATTCTGCCCCGCCGCATCACCGGCACCTCGAACAAGTATCAGAAAAAGGTCTCCCAGGCTATCAAGCGTGCCCGCCACATTGCCCTGATGCCCTACGTGGCCGATTGTCTCAAATAATAATAAGGAGGAAGAATAGATGGAAATCATACTGAAACAGGATGTGGCCAATCTGGGCTACAAGGACGAAATCGTCAACGTGAAGAACGGCTATGCCAACAACTATCTTCTTCCGATGGGCTGGGCTATCGTCGCCACCCCCGTCAACAAGAAGATCCACGCCGAGAACCTGCGTCAGCGCGCCCACAAGGAGGAAGCTCTCCGCAAGAACGCCGAGACCCAGCAGGCTGCCCTCAACGGCAAGACCGTCAAGCTCATCGCCAAGGTCGGCGAGAACGGCCAGCTCTTCGGCGGCATCAACAACATCATGGTTGCCGAGGCTCTGAAAGAGCAGCACAACTATGATATCGACCGCAAGCAGATTGTTGTCGACGCCATCAAGACCGTCGGCACCTACACCGCCAAGGTCAACGTCTACAAAGACATCAAAGCCGAACTGAATATCGAGGTTGTGGCCGAATAAAAAAACGATCGAACCACACACTAAAGGCAAAGGCGCCGTGCAGAATTCTGCCGGCGCTTTTTTTGTTTTCGAACATTGCAATAAAGCCGTTGCGATTAATACTTAATTATGGTTAAATGATGACTTTTTTCCTGTTGATTGCAGAAAAAAGTGTATCTTTGCACCGCGAAAAAAAAAGTAAAAAAGTAACAAATAAAGAAAATGAAAAAGTTAGTCTCCTCATTATTAGTGCTGACGGCTTTGCTGGCTGGCAGTAATGCCATGGCTCGCAACGTTTCGGTTGACGAGGCAAAGTCTGCTGCTGCCGCTTATTTGCGCGCTAATACTTCGTTCGGCGATGTCACTGTCGACGATCTTAATCTAATTCGTCAGGACGACAACGAAAAGCTCGGCGTGGCTGCCGGCTATTTCTTCAATGTTTCCGACTGGGGCTTCATCATCATGGGCGGCAGCACCGCTTTCGACGCTGTCCTCGGTTTCTCTGAATGTGGCAACCTTGACCTGGAGAAAATACCCGATGCCATGGAAGACTGGGTTGGCGGCTATATCAACGCCGTAAGAGCTGTCCAGATGGCCGACCTCACCGAGAACTTCGAAGACACCGACGAATGGAGCATGCTGCTCAGTGGCATGGACATTCCGGCACCCAAAGACGACCCCATTATCCTGATGAGCGAGAAATGGGATCAGGGCACACCCAACGGCAACGACTACAACCTCTATTGCCCGGTTGTCAACGGCCAGCGCTGCTATGTCGGCTGTGTGGCTACCGCATTGGCTCAGATTATTCACTACTACAGGTTTCCGGTCAATCCTAAAGGCCGCAAGTCTTATACTACAGAAACCAACCAGATTCAGATCGCTGTTAAATTCGACACCGTCTTTTTCGACTATTCGCTGATGCCCAACACAATCTCCTCGACAACCTCCATGGACAAGCGTCGCGAGATTTCGAAACTTGGCTATATGTGCGGTGTCGCTGTCAGAATGAATTACACCCCGGAAGGCAGTGGCGCGAGTTCGGACGATGTACCCGATGCAATGTATAAGAATTTCAAGTATGAGAAAGGCACCCTTATGTATAGAACATCATCGTTCCCCCACGAACTTATGCCAAACTCCTATTTGTATTATGACCAGTTGCTAAGTGCTACTTATTCTTATCTTGGATATTATGGCAATAATTATGATGATGCTACCTATCTTGGTGCCATCCTTTCCGAAATTGAGCATAACCGTCCCGTCTATATGAGTGCGTCTTCGTCCGGTGGCGGTAGCGATCGCGATGCCGCAGGCCACGCTTTTGTAGTGTGCGGCCACAGAGGTGGCGATCTCTCCAAGAAGTACTACTTCAACTGGGGTTGGGGTGGCTACGGTGATGGCTGGTTTAACCTCGACGCCAACAATATGCCTATCTCCGGCGGCATGGGCAACTTCAATCGCCGTCAGGGTGTGATTGTGGGCATGGTGCCCCAGTATGCCGACTCTACCGACATCAACTTTGTGGGAATCGACGATGTCGAGAACCCTGCCGTTGAGCTTCGCGCAGCCTATCCCAATCCGGCCACTTACAGCGTCAACATTCCTTACCGTCTGAGCAACGCTGCCGATATGTTCATCTATACGGTGGACGGCCGCCTTGTCGAGCAGCGCCGCCTCGAGGCTGGCGACGACGAGGTTGAGGTCCGCGTCGACCGTCTGCCTGCCGGCATCTACATCTACCGTGTCGACGGTGTGTGTGGAAAGTTTATGGTTCAGTAAATAGATAGAACCAAGTC
>JAZNSV010000213.1:0-7148 GCA_045591485.1 Bacteroidales bacterium
AATAAAAATTATTTAAAAATTTTAAAATTGGCACTTGGCGGGCACCCGCAGAAGGCCCGCCGGTCCAAGGCCCGACGGTCTTTCCGCATGTCTGTTTTTGCACTTGCTCTATTGGCGTTGGCGCTGTTCGAGCACCTCGTACATGAACACCCCGGCGGCAACGCTGACATTGAGCGATGCCACCTCGCCCACTATAGGCAGTTTGGCACGTACGTCGCAGAGCTTCTGCAGCTCGGGACTAATGCCCGTCTCCTCGTTGCCCATAATGAGAAGGGTGGGCTTGCAGAAGTCCACGTCGCGATAGTGCACAGCACCTTTTTCCGTAGCCCCAACCACCTGATAGCCATATTGCTTGGCAAGGTTGACCACAGTCTTCAGGTTCTGCTCCCTACAGACCGGCAACCGCAGCAAGGCTCCACTGCTGGTCTTGATGGCGTCTTCGTTCATGGCCGCCGAGCCGCGGTCGGGCACTATGAGGGCTCCAACGCCCGTACACTCCGCCGTGCGGGCTATGGCTCCCATGTTGCGCACGTCGGTCACGTGGTCGAGCAGCAGAAGTACGGGCCATGGGTCCTTTGGCCCGAGCGTCTGCGTCGACTCCAGTATGTCCACCAAGTTGTGGTATTTCACCGCGCCGATGGTGGCCACCACCCCTTGATGGTTGCCGGAGGTCATCTTGTTCAGCTTCTCCACCGGGACGTATTGGAATGGCAGGTTGTGCTCGGCCATCTTGGCGCGCAGTTCGCCCAGCAGCGAGCTGTTCAACCCGTTCTGCATCAGCACACGCTCAATCTGCTGGCCGCTTTCTATGGCCTCTATCACCGGACGCAATCCGTAGACTATCTGCTTATTGTCCCTTTGTCTCGTTGTCTCGTTGTCTCGTTGTCTACTGGTTCTTTCCATCTTTGATTGTTATTTTTCGGTCGGCCATATCGGCCAATTCTTCGTTGTGTGTCACTATGACGAATGTCTGCCCCAGTTCTTTGCGCAGCTCGAAGAAGAGGTTGTGCAATTCGCGGGCATGACGGCTGTCCAGGTTGCCGCTCGGTTCGTCGGCCAGCACCACCATGGGGTTGTTCATCAGTGCGCGCGCCACAGCCACTCTCTGTGCCTCGCCGCCGCTGAGGGCGGCCGGTTTGTGCAACGCACGCTGCCCCAGGTGCAGCCGTTCGAGCAGCTCCTCGGCGCGGCGGCGTGCCGCGTCTGGTTTGTCGCCGCGTATCAGGGCCGGAATCATCACGTTCTCCTCGGCTGTGAATTCGGGCAGCAGGTGGTGGGCCTGAAACACGAAGCCTATCTTCTCATTGCGGAAGCGGGCCAGCTCTTTCTCTTTCAGCGCCGTCACGTCGGTGTCGCCGTAGCGCAGCGAGCCGCTGTCGGGCCGGTCCAGGGTGCCCAGTATCTGCAGCAGGGTCGTCTTGCCGGCGCCGCTGGCTCCCACAATGCTCACCACCTCGCCCTGGTCTATGGCAAGGCTCACATCGCGCAGCACCTGCAGCGCACCGTAGCTCTTGTTGATTTTGGTAGCAGTAATCACTTTAAACCCTAAACTTTAAACTTCAAACCTTAAACTTTAAACCTCTAACCCTTAAATGCAGACGCGGCACGCCGCGTCTCTACAATATCTAACCTATAACCTTTCAACTTTAAACCTTTCAACTTTAAACCTTAAACTTTAAACTTTAAACCTCTAACCCTTAAATGCAGACGCGGCACGCCGCGTCTCTACAATATCTAACCTATAACCTTTTTAAACCGTAAACCGTAAACCGTAAACTTTAAAACTTTAAACCTCTAACCCTTAAATGCAGACGCGGCACGCCGCGTCTCTACAATATCTAACCTATAACCTTTTTAAACCGTAAACCGTAAACTTTAAACCTTAAACCTTAAACCTTAAACCTTACATCTCCACGCCGTTCAGGAACACCCGCTCCACCTTGTTTTCGCCGTAGCTGTAGGGCATGTACTCGTAGCTGGCGATGGGCTTGGTGATGTAGAAGTTGGCCTTCTTGCCCACGGCTATGGTGCCCAGCTCGTGGCTGACGCCCATGGCATAGGCGGTGTTGAGGGTTGTGGCGTTCAGTGCCTCCTCGGGGGTAAGGCGGTAGCGGATGCAGGCCATCGAGAGTATGAGCTGCATGTTGCACGACGGCGAGGTGCCGGGGTTGTAGTCCGACGCCATGGCCACTGGCAGGCCTGCCTCTATCATGCGGCGCGCCGGCGAAAGCGGCAGGTTGAGGAAGAAGGCGCAGCCCGGCAGTATGGTGGGCATGGTGTCGGTGCCTTTGAGGCACTCTATCTCGGCGTCGCCCATCTGCTCCAGGTGGTCAACGGAGATGGCTCCGTATTTCACACCCACCTGCACGCCGCCCGAGATGGCCATCTCGTTGGCATGTATCTTGGGGCGCATGCCGCGCTTGATGCCCGCCTCGAGGATGCGGGCCGTGTCGTCGACGGTGAAGAAGCCCTGGTCGCAGAATACGTCTATGAAGTCGGCCAGGCCTTCGTCTGCCACGCACGGTATCATCTCGTTGATCACAAGGTCCACATAGTCTTCCTGGTGGCCGCGGTATTCCATCGGTATGCCGTGGGCGCCGAGGAAGTTGCTCTTGATGGTCAGGGGCGAGTTCTCACGCAGACGGCGTATGACGCGGAGCAGTTTCAGCTCGCTTTCGGTGGTGAGGCCGTAGCCGCTCTTGATTTCGATGGCGCCGGTGCCGAGGCGCATGGCCTCTTCGAGGCGTTGCTGGCCCATGTCGTAGAGCTCCTGCTCCGAGGCGGCAGCGGTGGCTTTGGCCGAGTTGAGGATACCACCTCCCCTCTTGGCTATCTCTTCGTAGCTGAGGCCGCGGATCTTGTCCACAAACTCGTGCTCGCGCGAGTTGGCGTAGACGAGGTGTGTGTGCGAGTCGCAGAAGGTCGGAAACACCAGCCGTCCAGTGGCATCCACTTCTTTCTCCACTTTCCACTTTCCGCTTTCAGTTTTCCACTCGCTCATCGGTCCGAAGGCCTTTATCATGCCGTTCTCCACCAGGAGGTAGGCGTCCTTGACTGTCTCCATCTGCGCCATCTCCTTGCCTTGGGCGCGCAGCTTCTGCCGGCAGGTCTCCACCTGCACCAGCTCTTTGATATTCTTGACAAGTGTCTGCATATAATCAATTTTTTTATTTCCCACAAAAATCCTGCAATCGCATCACCTTCACATAAGGGAATTCGATTGCTTTCAGGACATCAAAATGCTTGTCGTTTGACACAATCAGCTCAGACCCGCCGCAGATGGCGCAGTCCACAAATTTATTGTCATCAGGGTCGGCTTCAATCAAGCCGAAACGCCAAGTCGGTACTACCCTTATCAAGTTGGGTTTGTTAATCAACGTATTGACAATAGCCTCTGCAAATGCAGAGTCCGTCTTCGCGGAGATAATCTCCACATACTCGGACAATATCTCATTAGACACGCACAATTCCAGCCTGCCATCAAGGAAATCTGTCCACACTTCATGGTATGGGCTACGCGAAGGGAGTATAGCGACCAGACAGTTAGTGTCAAGGACTATCCGTCTCATCTTGATTCCGGATATGGGGTACGCCAATGTTCGTCGAGAATCCTCTCAATGGCGGATTCATCGAGAGTGCCCTCATCCCAAAGACGGTCGGCCTCGCGCTGTACCTTCTGCGCATAGAAGTCGGACAAAACTTTTTTTAATTCATCCATCAGACTGTCCGTCGGGCAGTTGCGGAACATCTCCAACAAATGAATCTGTATTGGATTGAGACTGTTTCTTGTAGCTATCATCTTTACTCAATTTTGATGCAAAGATACGACAAATATTTCACATGGCAAAAAAATGTTTCTCGGCCGGTCTGTCAGAGCATCTTCAGCAGCTGCTCCTCGACAAGGCTCTCCATGTCTTTCGAAAAGCCTCTCCTGACCTCGGCGATGCGTCCTTCGCGGTCTACGAAAAACAGTGTCGGATAGAGAGATACATGGTATGATGCCGGCAATTCGAGGTTGGCGAACAGCACCGTGTATGTGATGCCGCGCTTGTCGAGGAAGTCGGCCATCCCGTCCTTTGCAGGGTCGTCGTAGGGGTCGATGCCGACCATGACAAAACCCCGGTCTTTGTATTTCTCGTGCAGGCTTTGCAGCGCAGGCATGGCAGCCACACAAGGGGCGCACCCCTTGTAGAAGAAGTCTATCAGCACCACCTTGCCGCGCAGGTCGGCAAGTCTGACGGTGTCGCCGGCAAGCGACGGCAACGACCAGTCGGGTGCCGGCGTTCCGGCGGCAAGGGGGTCGGGAGCCTCGCGTGGCACATAGTCTACAAGCGTCACGTTGGCAGGCACCGACTCCAGCGTCAGCCTCGATGGGTCGACCGCCGGGACAAACGACAGCAAACGACACTCTTCGTACTGGGTCATTGTGTCGCGACTTTCCTGGATGATGTAGAATTCGGAGTACTTCACGGGCAGGTAGTCTCGCTTGTCTATCCAGACATTTATCTCGTAGCGGAGCATTTTGATGCCGAAATTTGCATCAACATCGTTTTCAGGCGTTTTGAACGCATTGACCAGATAGCAAGGCTTCCCATCCATCGTTGTCTCTTGGAGCGCGAAGGTGTACTCGCTGTCGGCAAAGGTCTTGTCGCTCGGCAACGGATAGCAGCTCTGTGCAGTCAAAGGGGTGTAGAACTGCCGGTTGTGGCTCGCAGCCTTGATCCGGTCAGCCCATTGAGCACAAAACCGCATAGTTCCCGCACTGTCGTCGTAGTTCACCAATTCTTCTCCGGTATAAAGATAGTGTTCACTGTAGTTGTAATCCAGATACTCCTCAAACTGAGAAAAGACTTTCCCGTACAACGTGTCTTCGGGCATCTTCCTGAAGTCGCATGTGTAGCGGGCATGGGTCGTGTCGTTGCCCGACATATACTTCTTCTTGAAGTCCATAACATAATGGCCTTCCTTGATAGACTGGCACTTCTCGCGCGAGAGCCTGACTACATCCTCTACCGAGGTCTGCGCCACACATTCTGCCGCCGAAAAAACGACAATGGCCAAGACCGCAAGCTGTCTGACTGGA
This sequence comes from Bacteroidales bacterium, assembly GCA_045591485.1. Classification (GTDB taxonomy): domain Bacteria; phylum Bacteroidota; class Bacteroidia; order Bacteroidales; family P3; genus Colimorpha. The sequence continues at coordinate 5,084 of JAZNSV010000213.1, forward strand.
TTTTTCATTGTATGTTTCTTTTACATGTTTGGTCAACGATTATCGCCCACCGGAGAGGCCTTCGTCCGAGCACAGACTATCTGACCTTGGTGCCGTCGTGGCTCCAGCGCTTGCCGGCCAGAGTGTCGGGCATACCCTCTGTGCGCAGCAGGTGCACCTGATAGTAGAGGTACTCCTCAAGGTTCTCGTCATACTCGCACGGGAACTGGGCGCACACGGCCTCGTCGTCTATCTGCGACAGGATTCCGTTGTATTTGGCCAAAGCCTCACGGTCGGCATCGGCGGTAGTACCGTCGACGGTGAAAATCCTCACATCGTCGGTGAAGAAATCGGCAATGTAGGTCATATCGGCCTTGCCCCACGACATGTCGTCGGTGGAGATTGTGTAGTAGTGGGTGGCCTGCGTATCCGCAGCACCGTTTTCATCCTTCTGGCAGCCGACAACTAACATCATGCAGGCAGCCATCATAATAAAAATACCCTTTTTCATATTCATTTTTCGGTCATACGTATACCCGACAACGTTTCATTAAACCTTAAACCATAAACCTTAAACTTTAAACCTTAAACCTTAAACCATAAACCTTAAACTTTAAACCTTAAACCATAAACCTTAAACTTTAAACCTTAAACCTTAAACTTTAAACCTTAAACTTTAAACCCTAAACCTTTAACCCTAAACCTTTAACCCTAAACCTTTAACCCTAAACCTTTAACCCTAAACCTTAAACTTTAAACCTTAAACCTTAAACCATAAACCTTAAACTTTAAACCTTAAACTTTAGAATGCAGACGCGGCACGCCGCGTCTCTACAGTTTCACTTTTCATTTTTCACTTTTCACTAACCACTAACCAACTCACAACTCCAGTTCCTGCTGGTTGCCGCTGGTTTTCAGTTTGCCCAGGTGTTGGTAGGCGAGCATGGTGGCTTCGCGGCCGCGCGGGGTGCGCATCAGGTAGCCCTCCTGTATGAGGTAGGGCTCGTAGACCTCCTCCACGGTGCCGGCGTCCTCGCCCACGGCGGTGGCCACTGTGTTGAGGCCCACGGGGCCGCCCTTGAACTTGTCGATGATGGTGGAGAGGATGCGGATATCCATGTCGTCCAGTCCGTTGCGGTCCACGTTGAGGGCCTGCAGGGCATAGCGGGCAATGTCGAGTGTGATGGTGCCGTCGCCCTTGACCTGCGCAAAGTCGCGCACACGGCGCAGCAGGCGGTTGGCTATACGGGGGGTGCCGCGGCTGCGGCGGGCAATCTCGATGGCGCTTTCCGAGGTTATCTTCACCTGCAGGAGCGAGGCCGAGCGGTTCACAATCTTTGTAAGGGTCTCTGCATCGTAGTATTCCAGACGGCAGTTGATGCCGAAGCGGGCGCGCAGCGGGGCGGTGAGCATGCCGCTGCGGGTGGTGGCGCCGATGAGGGTGAAGGGCTTGAGGTTCAGCTGCACCGAGCGCGCCGCCGGACCGCTCTCTATCATGATGTCGATGCGGAAGTCCTCCATGGCGCTGTACAGGTACTCCTCCACCACGGGAGAAAGGCGATGTATCTCGTCGATGAAGAGCACGTCGTTGGGTTGCAGCGAGGTGAGCAAACCCGCCAGGTCGCCGGGCTTGTCGAGCACGGGGCCGCTGGTGGTCTTGATGCCGACGCCAAGCTCGTTGGCGATGATATTGCTGAGGGTGGTCTTGCCCAGACCCGGAGGGCCGTAGAGCAACACATGGTCCAAAGGCTCGCCACGGTCCTTGGCGGCACGGACGAAGACCTTGAGGTTCTCCACCACCTGCTGCTGACCCGCAAAGCTGTCGAACCCCGACGGACGCAAAGCGCGTTCTATATCTTTCTCTTGCGCAGATATGCTGCGGCTGTCCAAATTGTCATTTATCACTGAGAATACTGTTTTTCCAAGGTGCACAACACCTTCGGTTCACGGTGCAAAGATACACATTTTTTCAAACATGGACGAAAAACATCAAAATTATGCCCCGCACCGCATCGGCCGACGGCCGCAACCGCAACCCTCCACCCCGCCCCGCCCTCGCGAAACCACCCCACCCCAAGCAGCTACA
>JAZNSV010000214.1:0-11230 GCA_045591485.1 Bacteroidales bacterium
GGGCCTGGTAGTCGATGTCGGAGGTGCGGAAAGTCTTGCCTTCGGCGGGTTCGACGAGCAGTTCGGGGTCGAAGGTGCTGAAGAGGCCTTTGGTCACTTCGCCGATGCCGTTGTAGACCGAAAGGACGACGATGAGGGCTGCGGTGCTCACCAGCAGGCCCACCAGCGACACCCACGAGATGACGTTGGCCACGGAGCGCTGGCGCGTGGCGAAAAGGTAGCGTACGGCTATGAGCCCCTCAAGCTTCATTGCTTGAGCAGACGCTCTATGTTTTCGATGTAGTCGAGTGTGTCGTCGAGGTAGAACTCGAGCTGCGGAATGATGCGCAGCTGCTTGCCCTCGCGCAGGCCGAGACGCCGGCGGAGGTCGGAGGTGTTTTCCTTGATGAGGGCCATGACGGCGTCTTTGCTTGCGCCGCCGATGGGCATGATGGAGACGTAGATGCGGGCGATGGAGAGGTCGGGGGTGATGCGCACCTCGGTGACGGTGATGAGCGACTGGCCCAGGGTGGGCTTCATCTCGCGCAGGAATATGTCGCCCATGTCTTTCTGGATGAGGTGGCAGATTTTGTTTTGTCGGGTAGATTGCATAGCAGATGGTTTTGCGTTTTCTTTTACCAGCGCCAGCCGATACGTACCGGCAGGAATACGGCTTGCTGCATGTAGGCGATGCCTATGGTGGCGTAGAAGGAGTGCCAGTTGTGCTCCATGTTGCGCAGGCCGTGGGCATAGTACCAGTTGATGCCGCCGTAGAATTCGGCCAGAGGCGAGAACGGCGAGCCGTAGTCGGGGTGGTTGAGCAGCAGGCTTCCGCCCAGGCGGGCGCCCACCTCGGGGGCCCACTTGATGGTGGTGGGCTGGTAGTCGACACCCATGACACCCTTCCAGATGGGGCGGAAGTCGAAGTCGACAAACACGCCGGCGCCCATCATGGACTCGGCCAGGCCCTGCTCGGTGTTGTGGAAATAGTGGAAAGCCACGCCGCCGCCGAGAAACCAGTCTTGGCTGATGTTGATGCCGGCCATGGCGTTGAGGTTGGCGCCGTTGTGGAAGTCGCGCAGAGCGTAGCCTTGTTCGCCGGGGTCGCCCACATGGCCCATAAAGGGCATGTAGCCTGCCTCTATCTTGAGCATGAATTCGTTTTTCGGACCCAGTTGGGAGAATTGTGCGTGGGCGGCCGCAGAGACGGTGGCCAGCAGCACTGCAACGACGATTTTTATCTTGTTCATAACTGTATCAAATTCGAGTGCAAAGATATGAAATTATTTTCAATTCGGACCAAATATGTTCCGGCCGGAAGCCGCGGGTTGATGGTTTGGCCTGACCGACAGTTGGTTGCGTGCCACACTTTGCGGCCTGTGGTGTCGAATATTTCAACTGCAAAGGGCTGCTCTGTCGGCACGTCGAGTCCGATGCCTGCCCCCTGCGGCACGGGGTTGGGGAAGAGGTTTATGCCGGAGTCTGACTGCGGGGCGTCGATGCCGATGAGCGAGTTGTCGACCACGGCGATGGTGTATTCGCCGCGGCGCAGGTCGTGCATGCGCAGGAAGCCCTCGTTGCGGTCGCCGTTCTTGGTGTGGGTCATCACACGCCAGGGGGTCTCGCTGTCGGGTCGCCAGAGCAGGGCGATGGAGTCGTAGGTGGCGGTGCGCTGGTAGAATCCGTGGTCGAGGTGGGCATAGTTGGAGCTGGTGTTGTTCGAGCGCACAAAGCGGAAGCGGCCTTCGACGCCGTCGGCCACCCATTGGTCGGCGTTCACCACCCAGTAGCGGTTCACGGTGCGCACCACGCCGGCTATGGTGTCGGTGTCGTAGGGGTGTCCGAAGTGGTGCTCGATGTGGAGGTCGAGGGGTTGCGATTCGGCGTCGGCGCGCACGGAGGCGTGCACCACGTCGAGGGCGTAGGTGCGGTCAGGTGCGGTTGTGATGTGCGCCACGGTGGCCGCGTCGGAGAGGGCGCATCCGAGGTCGACGACACAGTAGCTGGGCTCGAAGGGCAGGTCGACCCACACCTCGGCCACGTTGTCGGCAAACTGGGCGTCGACCATGGTGCTGTGTTCGTCGCGGAAGTAGGAGATAAACGTCAGCGGAATGCGGGATGAGGAGACGAGGCTGTCGGTGCCGATGCCCTGCTGGCGCAGGCGCACCATGACGCGCTGCGGGTTGTCGGAGCGCACGAGGTCGGCGTGGTAGTCTACGAAACCGGCAGTGAAGACGTGCTGCTGGAAGAAGTCGGTGAGGTCGATGCCGCTGTAGGCCATGAGCGAGTCGCGCAGGGCATAGGCGTCGAGGTTGCCGAAGGCGCAGCGGCTGAAAAGGGTGCGCATTGAGGAGTAGAAGAGCTCGTCGCCCATCAGGCCTCGCAGCGAGTGCCACACGAGGGCGCCCTTGTCGTAGGTGGTGCTGCCGTAGGTGAAGCCGTGCGGCATGTCGTGCAGCGGGCGGTATTGGTTGCCGTCGGTGCGGTGCGTGGTGCGTATCACGGTCTCCAGGTTGCTTTGGTAGAGGGCTGTGGCGCTGGCACGGCCGTGGGTGGCTTCGCGAGCCACCTCGCTGCAGAACGTGGCTCCGCCTTCGTTAATCCACATGTCGCCCTCGTCCTGGCAGGTAACCAGGTTGCCAAACCAGGCATGGCCCAGTTCGTGGGCTATGGTGCTTTGCCCCATCTCGCTCATGCCGTCCATGGCCTGATAGGCCAGGGCTATGTTGTTCACATGCTCCATCGAGCCGCGCGAGGTGGGTATGTAGCCTATGCGATGCCAGCGGTATGGGCCGAAGCAGCGCTCGTACATAGGCACCACGGTGTCGAGCAGGGCGAACACCTGACGCAGGGTGCCGAGGTTCTGGGCCTGTGTGTAGCCTATGGTCAGGGGGTAGCCGCCGGCGGTGGTGTCGAGCCGGCTGTAGGGGGCCTGGCTGATGCCGACAAGATAGGTGCACACCGGCTGGTCTATGCGCCATACGCTGTGCTCCAGCTGGTCGGCGCCGGTGGTGCGGCTCTGCAGCACACCGCTGCACTCGGCGCTCCACGTCGCGCTGGCAGTGATGCGCAGGGTGTAGGTGGCCTTGTCGGTGAAGTTGTCGCGGCAGGGAAACACGGCGCGGCCCACGCAGTGGGGGTCGATGCCGAAGCCCACACCCAGGTTGTAGGTCATGCCGCTCTCTACATGCAGCCCGCCCCAGCCCGAGCTCTCCACGTAGCCGTTGAGGTGGTAGTAGACCTCGACCTCGAACTCCTGCCCTGCGGGGCGGCCCGCAGTGGGTATCTCGGCTATGGCGGGTGTGGCCATGCGCTGGCCGCCCACAAATATGGAGTCTACGGTGCCTATCAGCTCCAACCCGATGCTTTGGCATGGGCGCAGCAGACTGAGGCTCACTTTGGCGTGGCCTTGGTACGGAAGGCCTGTGCTGAAGTCGAGGCTCACGTCGTAGTCCCTCACATCGACGCTGTCAGCGTTCTGCGCACCGGCAGCAAGGGGGGTGCCCAACAGCAATAGCGCTGTCAATAAATGCTTTATCTTCTTCATGATGGCAATTTCTGACTGCAAAGGTACACAAAAAAGTCGGAATATATTATTTTTTCGTATATTTGCACCAAAGAAAAAAGAGAGTTATATTGTACTATGGATTTTAAACTCAACACTATAGAAGAGGCCATCGAGGACTTCCGCGAGGGCAAATTCGTCATCGTCGTAGACGACGAAGACCGCGAGAACGAGGGCGACTTTATCATGGCTGCCGAGAAGATAACGGCCGAGCACGTCAACTTCATGCTCAAGAACGGACGCGGAGTGCTCTGCGCCCCCATCACCGAAGAGCGCTGCCACGAGCTGCAGCTCGATATGCAGGTGCACGACAACACGTCGCTGCTGGGCACCCCGTTCACCGTCACCGTAGATAACCTTGAAGACGGCTGCACCACTGGCGTGAGCATGCACGATCGTGCCAGCACCATCCGCGCCCTGGCCAATCCCGCCACCAAGGCCACCCAGCTTGGCCGCCCCGGCCACATCAACCCCCTGCGCGCCCGCAACGGCGGCGTGCTGGTGCGTGCCGGCCACACCGAGGCTGCCGTAGACCTGGCCCGCCTGGCAGGTCTCTACCCCGCAGGCGCACTGATCGAGATTATCAACGACGACGGCACCATGGCCCGTATGCCTCAGCTGCAGGAAGTGGCCAAGAAATTCGGTCTCAAGATAATCACCATCAAAGACCTCATCGCCTACCGCGTGGCCCACGAGACGCTTATCCGCAAGGAGCAGGAAGTCTTCCTGCCCACCCGCTGGGGCAACTTCCAGCTGATAGCCTACACCCAGCTCGACAACGGCAACACCCACATGGTGCTCAAGAAAGGCGAGTGGAGCGAGGTCGAGCCTGTGCTGGTGCGCGTGCACAGCAGCTGCGCCACGGGCGACATCTTCGGCTCGTGCAAGTGCGACTGCGGCGAGCAGCTGCACCGCGCCATGGAGATGATCGAGAAAGAGGGCAAAGGCCTCATAGCCTACATGAGCCAGGAAGGCCGCGGCATAGGCTTGGTCAACAAGCTTCGCGCCTACCACCTGCAGGAGCAGGGCTTCGACACCGTCGACGCCAACCTCAAGCTCGGCTTCAAGGCCGACGAGCGCGACTACGGCATCGGCGCACAGATACTGCGTGACCAAAAGGTGAGCAAGATGCGCCTCATAACCAACAACCCCGTGAAACGCACCGGCCTCGAAGGCTACGGCCTCGAGGTGACCGAGATAGTGCCCATCGTGGTGGAACCCAACAAATACAACGAGCGCTACCTGAAGACCAAGCAGGAGCGCATGGGCCACGAGCTGCACATGATATTGAAATAAATAATCCATAACGATAAATTATGAATATTCTCCTTCTTGGATCGGGCGGCCGCGAGCACGCCATTGCATGCAAGCTGGCACAAAGCCGTCGCTGCACGCAGCTCTTCATTGCTCCCGGCAATGCGGGCACAGCCTTGGTTGGCAACAACGTGAAGCTCAACCCCGAGGACTTTGCCGAAGTGGGGGCTTTCGTGACGAGCAACCATGTGCAGATGCTCGTCGTAGGGCCTGAGGCACCGCTGGTGGCCGGCATAGCCGACTACTTCGCCCAGACGCCAGCCCTGCGCGACGTGATGGTCGTGGGTCCCAGCCGCCAGGGAGCCATGCTCGAAGGCAGCAAGGACTATGCCAAAGCCTTCATGACGCGCCACAAGATACCCACCGCCCGCTACCAGACCTTCACCGCCGACACCCTCGGCGAGGCCGAAGCTTTCCTCGACAGCCTGCAGGCACCCTACGTGCTCAAGGCCGACGGTCTGGCCGCCGGCAAAGGCGTGCTTATCGAAGACGACCTGGCCACCGCCAAGGCCCACCTGCGCGAGATGCTGGGCGGCAAGTTCGGCGCCGCTTCGGCCAGCGTAGTCATAGAGGAGTACCTCAGCGGCATCGAGCTCAGCGTCTTTGTGCTCACCGACGGCCAGCACTACCTGATGCTGCCCAGCGCCAAGGACTACAAGCGCATCGGCGAAGGCGACACCGGCCTCAACACCGGCGGCATGGGCTCCGTGAGCCCCGTGCCCTTTGCCGACAAGGCTTTCATGAAGAAGGTCGAAGACCGCATAGTGAAACCCACCGTGCGCGGTCTGCGCGACGAGAAGATAGACTACCGCGGCTTCATCTTCGTGGGACTGATGAACTGCGGCGGCGACCCCTACGTCATCGAATACAACGTGCGCATGGGCGACCCCGAGACCGAGAGCGTCTTCCCGCGCCTGAAGAGCGATGTGGTCGAACTCTTCGAGCACACCGCCAAAGGCACCCTCGACGAGTGCTCGCTCAGCGTCGACAGCCGCACCGCAGCCTGCGTCATGATGGTGGCTGGCGGCTACCCCAAGAGCTACGAGAAAGGCAAAGAGATATCCCTCGGCACCGACATCGAGGATGTGCAGGTGTTCCACTGCGGCACCAAGAACGCCGACGGACGCCTGCTGACCAACGGCGGCCGCGTCATCTGCACCACCGCCCTGGCCCCCTCGCTGCCCGAAGCGCTGCTCAAAAGCTACAACCGCGCCGCCGACATCGACTGGGAGGGCAAGTACAACCGCCGCGACATCGGCCAAGACCTGCTGAAACTGATGATGGGTCAATGAAGAAATCCTAACCTTTTATACATACTACAAATGAAAAAAGCACTACTGACACTGACAGTGGCCTTTATGGTTATGTCCATAGGCGCACAAGCACAAGACAACAACAATTACAAATGGGTCGCCGGCGGAACGGGCCATTTCAACCAAAGCACCGACAAAACGGGCGACGACGTTACCAACAAGCTGCGCGAGTACCGCATCGAGCCTTTCGTTGGCTACAACATCAACGACCGCTGGCGCGTGGGTCTCACCTACGGCTTCTCCCTCGACCACCGCTACGAACTCGACGCCACCGGCACGCTGGCCGACATCGGCGCGAAGCGCACCTACCGCGTAGGCCCATACGTCCACTTCAACATCGTGCGCTACAAACGCTGGATTCTCTTTGCCGAGGCCGAAGCCTTGTTCGGCTACTCGCCCAGATACATGAACCCCGGTCCCGGAGCCACACCCGGCGTGGGCGGCGCACCGGCAGCACCGGGTGCCGGTGCCTACGACGCCAAGCTGCAGACCTTCGACCTCACCATCAAGCCCGGCATCTCCTACGAACTCAACAAGCACGTGAACATCGACTTCAACTTCAACCTCCTCGGCTGGATATACAGCAACCGCAGGGAGACACGCCTCGACAACGGCGTGGTCTACTCCAACAGCAGCAACGGCCTGCAGCTCGACCTGCTCGAAAACAGCATCGACGAATACTGGAGAAATATCACCATCGGTGTGACTTTCAAGTTCTGAACTCAGACCTTCGGGTCGTAGGTGCGGAATACCACCAACCAGCCCTCGCTGCACAGCTCAACGCTGTCGGCGAGGGCTTCGTTTAATGAGGCCTGCCACCAGCGGCGTATGCGCATGCCGTCGAGCGGCCATCTGAGTCCGCTGCCGCTCACAGGCTGTTCGGGGTCCATGCTGAAGATGGAGACCTGCTGTCCGGCGAAGGTGGGCAGCCTGCGGCGTCCGCAGAAGGCCGTGAAGCGCCCGTGGTCGGTCAGCATCTCAAGGTCTATGCCGGGGTATTCCTCGCCGAAGGTGACAAGATAGGAGATATTGCCCAGCGTGTGGTCCTCGCGCTTTCCGGTGGCGCCGAGAAGTTGAAAGTTGAAAGTTGAAAGTGGAGAGTTGGCTGACGCATCTATGCTCTTTCCACTTTCCGCATTCTGCTTTCCGTTTTCCGCTTTCCACTTTCCACTTTCCACTTTCCACTTTCCACTCATAACCCAGGCCATGGCTTTGTGCAGGTCGTTGTAGTCTTGCTCGTCCACCTGCACCCAGCGGTCGCCCAAGGCACGCCTGTCGGCCTCGGACAGAGAGTCGCCGTCGCCGATGACCACGAAGGGCTTCCCCGCTTTCCACTTTCCACTTTCCACTTTCCACTCGTGGTAGGCCGAATCGCAGCAGACCACGAAGTCGGCCTCGCGCAGCGCGCGCAGGGGCACGGGGTGCGTCGGGAAGTCGCCCGCCGCCAGGATGACCACATTCTTCTTTGAGCCTTTCATATCCATTTCTCTTGAAATTAAGAAGTTAAGACAATGTCGCGTCTCTCCGAGACGCCGTTATCAGTCTGGTTGCCAATCCCCCAGACTGCACTTCGTTTGTCTGGGGTTATTAAAATTATGCCTCTCCGAGGCATTATTGTGGCAAGTGCGGACAATCTCAATTCTCAATTCTCAATTCTCAATTCTCAACTTTCTCCATCTGATGATTCCCATGATGCAGAACACCTCGTAGACGGCGTACATCGCGGCTGAGGCCGGGTAGCCGGTCGAGAGGTAGATGTACACCAGCAGGGGCTCGCTGACGAGCCAGAAGAGCCACTGCTCCCAGTATTTCTGCGAGAGCATCCACATGCCGACGATGCCGAGGGCCGCCACCGCGCCGTCGAGCCACGGCATGGTGGTCTCGCCCAGCAGCGCCAGGACGAAGCGGAAGGCCACCGTCAGCGCCGCCGTGGCCAGGATGAGCCACGGCCAATAGCGCGCCGGACACGAGCCGATGGGTCGCTCTTTTTCAGTTTTGAGTTTTGAGTTTTGAGTTTTAAGTTTTGAGTGGTCAGTGGTCAGTAGGCCGCGCCACACCAGCAGCCCGTAGACCGACATGGCGAAGTTGTAGACGCAGATACCCGCATTGGCGTACCAGCCTATGCGGAAATTGATCACCGCATAGAAAGCCGCCATCAGCAGGCTCGACGGCCAGAACCACCGGCTTGCCCTGTATTCGCTGAACACATAGACCAAGCCGATGGCGGCGCCGAGGATGTCCAAAGCCGAAAGTTGAAAGTCCATAATGATTATCTGCTGACTGCACATACATGATGTTGAGTCTCTTCGAGACGCTCGGAGACGTGTTTGCCTACAACCCCACACTGCGTACCTTGTGTGGGGTTACTAAGATTATGCCTCTCCGAGGCATCCTTGCCGGCAACCATAACTTCAAAATTCATCATTCAACATTCAAAATCTGTAGATGATGCGGCCCATGAGGTTGATGCCGGGCTGCTGGAAGTAGCCGCGGTCGGTGCTGAAGGTGTCGGTGGCGGGGTCGTAGTAGGTGCCACACCAGCAGCTGGTGCGATAGTTGACGTCGAGGATGTTGTTCACAGCCAGCTGGCACTCCAGCTCGTTGCCGTGGTGCATCGGGAAGGTGTAGGAAGCACGGGCATTGAGGAGGAAGTAGGCGTCGAGTTTGGCGTCCTCAAGGCCTGTATTGTCGGCGAACTGCTCGCCCACATACTTGCCTATGAGCTGCAGCTTGGCGCGCTCGCAGGGGCGGTAGGTGAAGGCGGCGGCGCCGACCACCGAGGGCGAGAAGGCCAGGTCGGTGGTGCCCATGGCAACACGTGTGGTGCCGTTCCATTCCGGATCCCACAGCTCGGCCTCGTAGTCTACAATCTTGTTGGTGCTGAGGGTCAGGTTGCCGTCGAGCGAGAAGCGCTTGTCTATCCGGTAGCCGGCCACCAGCTCGATGCCGAGGCGGTAGCTCTTGTCCACGTTCTCCATCAGGGCGTAGCCGCTCTCGGTGATGAGGCCGTTGGGGGTCAGCTGGTTTTTGTAGAGCATGGCGTAGAGGTTGCCCTCGAAGTGGAAATTGTGTTTCTGCAGCTGGTAGCCCAGCTCGATGTCGAGCATCGTCTCGTGGTCCATGCGGGTGGCGTAGGCGCAGGCCTCCTTGATATCGGTGCGGTTGGGCTCGCGGTTGGCGATGCCGGCCACGAAGTAGGCGCGCTGGTTGTCGTTGATGCGGTAGTTGAGGCCCAGCTTGGGATTGAAGAAGAGGTGCGTGGAGTCGTAGTCTATCTGGCCGTAGTCGTCGTCGATGCCGTGGAGCGAGTAGCCCACGCGGCGCACCTGCAGGTCGGTATAGAGGTTGAACCGCGGCGAGAACTCGTAGTTCAGCTTGGCGAAGGCCACAGCGTCGTCCTTCACACCCGTGTTGTCGTCCCAGCCGGTGGCGGGGTTGTCCTCGTCGATGCTGCCGACGAGTTGCGACCAGATGACCTTGCCGAGGTGGTCGCCATAGTAGTGCTGGTAGCTGCCACCCAGGGTCAGCGCCAGCCGTTCGCGCTCGTAGCGGGCCGAGAGGTTGGCCGTGTAGGCATCGTTGTCCATGGTCTTGCGGGTGATGAAGTCGCTCTTTATGCCGCTGGCTATAAGGTCGTCCATGGCAAAGTTGGAGGCTTTCTTGTTGTCCTTGTAGCTCTCGGTGTAGCCATAGCCATGGGCATAGTCGAGGGCCGCGTTGAGGGTCCAGTAGTCGGAGAGCAGGTGGCTCACATAGAGCTGATAGTGCTGCTGCCAGTAGTTGTCGGTCTCGTTGCCGTAGTAGTACACGTTGCCCAGCGAGTCGTAGTAGGAGCCGCGACTGTTGTAGTGCGGGTCGGCGTCGAGCTCCTCGGCGGTGGCGCCGTTCCAGGTGATGCCCGTGTGCTGCTCGCCGATGATGGCAATGGCCTTGACCAGCGTACGCTTGCCGTACCAGCCGGCGTTGAGGAAGAGGCTCTGCTGGTCGGTCTGTCCGCCGCGCTGCCAGCCGTCGGAGGTCAGACCGCTATAGGCGGCGTCGAACGTAAAGCCATGCTTGGTGAGACCCGTACCCGCCATGATGCCGTACTGGCGCGTGTTGAACGACCCCAGCGCGATGTCGGCGCTGCCGTAGGGCTTGCTGGCGGCATTGAGGGTCTGCAGGTTCATGGCACCGCCAAAGGCGGCAGCACCACCGTTGCTGGCACCCACACCGCGCTGCAGCTGCACACTCTGACTCATGCCGCCCAGGTTGGGTATGTTGTACCAATAGACCGTCTGGCTCTCGCCGTCGTTCATCGGTATGCCGTTGAGGTTGACATTGATACGCGTGGCGTCCACACCGCGTATGCGCATGCTGGTCACACCATACATGCCGTTCTCCGACGATGTGACCACACTGGGCTCGAGCTCGAGCATGTAGGGCAGGCTCAACGCGATGCGGTTCTCGTCCAGCGTCTTGCGGTCCACCGTGCTCGTGGTCAGCGGCGCCTTGTTGCTCACGCGCGCATCCTGTATCATCACCTCGTCAAGGCTGCGCAGGGTGTCCTGGGCCTTTAAAGTTGAAAGTTGAAAGTTGAAAGTTGAAAGTGCAAGCACGAAGCAGGCTATCATCTGCCGGCGGCTAATCCTGGTGGCCTCAAAAAAGCGATAGCGGCCACAGCTATTTTTGTGTGTTACCATATTCATTACTCCTTACGCGGGCATTACCCCGATCAAGTTTTGAGGGTCTGTTCTCAGCTGTTTATGCGTCCCAATATTCTGTAGACGTGCAACATAAACGCACCCCTTCGTGAACTCTCCACGCCGCAAAGATACACCTTTTTCTCAATCCGCCGCAAAAAAAATACATCTGTGCCGCCCCCAAGGGGGCTGCATCGAGCCGCGTTAGCGGCGGCACATCATTAGCCGTGGGCGCGAGCCCACGGTGAGGACGGCCACATCGGTACAGAGCCCCCTTGGGGGCGGCACAAAAATGGGTGTTGTGTGTCGCCCCTACGGGGCTCTGGTGGTGGGGATGCGCCGCGCGTCCGTGGGCTCGCGGCCACCGCTAATGGGGT
>JAZNSV010000215.1:0-14067 GCA_045591485.1 Bacteroidales bacterium
CCTTTCGAAGGGTGTCGGCGGCCGTTGCAATTGCGATTTGTAAGCCTTAGCGCACCACTATGACGCGCTTGGCCGGAGCATTGCCCACCTTGACAAGGTAGACGCCTGCGGCGGCCATGCGGAACTCGCATCCGTCGGCAACACGCAACTCGCTGCAGACAAGGCGGCCGTTGACGTCGTAGACGAGCACGTCGCCATCGGCGGCGCCGCGCACCACTATCTTGCCGTCGGTGCTGTAGACGGTTGCGCTGTTAGCGTCGACATTGTCGATGCCGTCGTTGTCGCGCTCGAAGACGGCGGTGAGGGTGATGTTGGCGTTGACGGTGAACGAGTAGATGCTGTCGGTGCTCGCCATCTGGTCGCCGTTCATCCAGCCGACGAAACGGTAGCCTTCATAGGCGTGGGCCGTGAGGGTGCACATGCTGCCTTCGTTGTAGGTGCCGGAGCCTTCGACGTAGCCCATAGCCGGGTCGTTGACCTCGACGCTGACCACATAGGCTGTCGGGACAGGCTGGCCTTGGGCGAAGAGGGCCGTGAGGGTGATGTCGGCATCGACGGTGAAGGTATAGGTGGCGGTGGTTGCCAAAGTAGCGGTGTCGCTCATCCAGGCCACGAAAACGTAGCCCTCATTGGGCGTGGCGGTTACGGTGAGGCTGGTGCCTTCGGCAAATACGCCGCCGGCAGTGCTCACGGTGCCCATCATGGTATCGGAGCTGAAGACGCTGACGGTGTAGTATACCGTGTCGCCCGGGACGACGATGGCCTCGAAGTAGGCTTCAACGGCGGTGTCGGACACAACGGTGAAGCTGATGCTGGCAACGGTGTCGCCATTGCTCCAGCCTGTGAAGCGGTAGCCATCGGCGGCAGTGGCCACGAGGGTGGCCTCGGTGCCGTAGGCATACTGGCCTGCGCCGACGACGGTGCCCATCGCGGTGTCGCAGCTGACGAGGACGGTGTGGGTGTCGATGGCGAAGTAGGCGGTGAGAATAGTATCGCTGTCTACGACCACCGTTGTTGCGGCCTCGGCGCTGCCGTTGCTCCAGCCAATGAAGTGGTGGTGCTCCGCAGGGATGGCGGTGATGTTGGCGGTGTCGCCAATCTGGTACATGCCAGCGCCACTGACGGTGCCCATACCGGCGTTGCCCACCACGAGGGTCAGCATGGCGCTGTCGTTCGAGGCGAAGGTGGCGGTCAGCGCAACATCGGAGGTGACTACGTAGTCGATGGTCTCGGTGGTCAGCACGGCGGTGCCGTCGGTCCAGCTGACGAAACGCGAGCCGTCGTCGATGGCGCTTGCTGTGAAGTGGAGCGTAGTGCCATGTTCGACTTCGAAGACGGAGCCTGCAGCCACATCGGCACCAGCGGCATCCACGACGCTGCCGCGTGTGGCATCGTAGCCGACGGTGACGTTGTAGACATTGACGGCGAAGTTGGCGGTGAGGGTGATGTCGCCCAGGGCCACAATCTCGATGCTGGCAGCGGTGTCGCCGTTGCTCCAACCGGTGAAGTGGCAGCCCTCGGCAGCAACGGCTGTGAAGACTACGGTGTCGCCATGGTACGGGGCGGCGTTGCTAACAGTGGCCGTGCCCAAAGCGTCAGCATTCACCGCAGCGATGGCGGCATACTGGTTGTGGGCAAAGGTGGCAGTGACGGTGGTGTCGCCACGGACCACGACGTTGATAATTGCATCGGTCTCGCCGTTGCTCCAACCCGTGAAGTGGTAGCCGGTATTGGCCACCGCAGTGAAGGTCACAACGTCGAGGTAGAGCGGGTTTTCGTTGCTGACAGTGGCCGTACCCATCAGTGTGTCGTTGACTCCGGTGGAGACGCTGTAGGCATTGCGCTCGAAGACGGCCACAAGGGCGGTGTCGCTCACGGCATCGACCGCGAGGATGGCTCCGGTGGCGAGCATGTTGCCCATGGCGTCGGACCAACCAACAAAGTGGTAGCCATAGTTGGCTGAGGCCGTCAAGGTGGCGGGTACGAAGTGCTTCAACACGGCCGGGGCTTCAACAGCACCCATAGTGGCATCGAAGCTGACGGTGAGCTGATAGACGTTGGTGTCGAACAAGGCCACGAATGCGGTGTCGCCGACAAGGCTTATGGTGCGCGGGTTGACTACGTTGCCGTCGTTCCAGCCAATGAAGTGGTAGCCTGTCTCGGCTATGGCTTCTATCTGGACAGCGGTGCCGTAGGCATACTCGCCACCACCGCTGACGGCACCCATCAGCTCACTGCCCGTGCTGACGGCGACAGTGTGTGTGTCGGGTGCAAAGACGGCGGTGACGTACATATCGGTGCTCACCGTGACGGCAATGGTCTCGGAGGTGGCGGTGTTGTCGGGCAGTATCCAGTACATGAAGTGCGAACCGACGGCGGGCGTGGCGGTCAATTCAACCTCGGTGCCTTCCTCGTATTCGCCAGCACCTGTGGCAGTGCCGTTGCCGACGGTGTTGACCGTGAGGTAATAGAGACCGGCGTCGGCAAAGTTGGCCGTCAGCGTAACGTCGGAGGTCACGGTGTAGGTGATGTCGGAGGTTTCGAATGTCGTGGAGCCGTCGTTCCAACCCACGAAGCGGTAGTCGCCGTTTGCCGTGGCGGTGAAGGAAACCTCGCTGCCATGGCTGATTGTGTAGGTGGTGCCGTTGGGCACCGAAGCTGTGGCGCTTGCCACAGAACCGCGAGTGGCGTCGTAGCTTATCGTCAAAGTATAGTTGTTGATGGCGAAGTAGGCGGTGAGGGCCACATCGCTGGTGGCAACCACACTGGTGACGGCATCAGTGCTGCCGTTGCTCCAACCAACAAAGTGGTAGCCCACGGCCGGTGTGGCGCTGAAGACCACCGTGTCGCCGTACCACGGCTGGGCATTGCTCACCATGGCGCTGCCGCGCAAGGTGTCGTTGACGCTGACGGTAGCCGCGTGGCGCGTGCGGTTGGTGGTGAATGTATAAGGCTCGCTCATCATCCACAGGTTGCCACACGAGGTCTCCACGTAGACGTCATAGGTTGTCATAGGTTCGAGACCGGTGACTTCGAGACTGGTGGTGTAGGCTGTGCCTTCGAAGACGATGCTGTCCCAATCAAATGCCGAGGAAGCAGGCTGTACATAGACGTAGCGTATATCGTTGCCCATATCGTCGGTCCACGCGACGGTGGCCGAAGTGGCAGTGATATTGCTCACAGCAAGGTCGCTAATACCGGCGCAGTCGTCGGTGATGAACTGGGCGCTCTCGGAGAAGGCACTGGAGAAGCCGCTGGCTTCGTCGCAGAGGGTGGCCACTCGGACGCTGTAGGTGCAACCTGGCAGGAGCATGCCCTCAATAGCAAAGGGATTTTCTGTGGCAGTGAAATAATTGGTGCGTTCGTTGAGCGGAATACTGCTGAAGTCGGTTATGCCGAACGTTTCGGCCACATTCTGGCTGATGGCGTCAATTACCAGTTCCACCACCCAGAGGCTGTCGGTGGCGGCGGCGGGTGTCCAACTGATGGTGGCACCGTCGCGGACGACATCGGTCACGCTGACGGCTGTGGGCACACCGGGATGACAGAAGTCGGTGGTGAAGCTGAGTGTCTCGCTCCAAGTGCCGGGCACCTGCGAGTCGCCACAGAGGGCACGCACGCTGGCAGTGTATGTGGTGCCGCGGGCAAGGCCGGTGATGGTGACGGGATGCTCGCTAACGGTGATTGTGCGATAGACGGTCTCGTTTTCTACAAGAATCTCCCATGCAGTCTCGGAACCGGAAGGCGTCCAGTCGAGAACCGCATATTCGATGTCGACCTCTTCTGCGTCAAGCCCGGTCGGCGGCAGACAGGGGGTCATCGTGGTGCTGATGACCACGCTGTCGATAGAGAGATAGTGCCACGTGTCGGTCGGGGTAACGGTGCGGAAGGCCACGCGGTTGCCGTCGCCGGCATAGGCACCGAAGTCGAAACTGTGGTGACCCACGATGGAGGCATCGGTGAAGTGGATGGTGTCGATACCGACAAATGTCTCGGCAAATCCAGCCTCGGCATTGCTCACCACACCGGCCACGAGAATGGCATCCTCGGCGCTGCCGCCCACCTCGACAACATTGAAGTCGACAGTCAGGGTGCTGATTGGTGCAGCCATCTCGGGCAGAGCCACGATAGAGTTGTAGTCGATGTTGAGCACCGAACCGATAGCCGACGAGTAATAGTTCACCTGCGGCACTCCAGCCATGGTGTTGGTCTCGTCAAGGGTGGTGCCCATCGGGTCATAGGCCCAGCAGGTGGGCAGGGTGCCTTGGACATCCTGGTCGAAGTCGTAGGTAAACGGCAGGTCGACAATGATGTCGCAGGCCGTGCTGGCTTCAAGCTCTACCCCTGTAGTGCTTTCGCCGTTGGGGCAAATGGCATGCACGGTGAATAAGTAGTCGGTGCCTGGACGCAGGTCGCCGAACGTGTAGGTCGTCTCGCTGGTGGTGGCATTCACAGCCGCGCCGTTGGCAATGTTGACAAGGCTCACCCCGTAGCTGGTGGCCGTGCCGTCCCACGAGAAGCCGAGGCTGTTGGCGGTGGCTTCGGCAAGCGCCAGTTCAGTGGGCATATCGCAGTTGGGCACACGTCGTATGGCTATGTTGTCTATATCGAATGTGCCGGCGGGAGTGGCGTTTACGAAGAGCAGCCGAGCCGCATCGTCCATGTTGAGGGTTAACCGGACATGAGTTGCAGCACTGAACGTCACCTGCTGCATGTCGATAGTGTCTGCACCGTCGGCCGAAACGCTGGCCACAACAAGTGTCCAGTTCGTGTCGTTGTCGTTCCAGTTTGGTGTCGCCTCAAAGTCTACCAAGACCTGCTCTTCGCCTGTGGCGAGAACCGGTGTATAGGCGTATGCCTCGCCGTAAGACTGGAAGTAGAGAACTGCGCTGTTGTACCAGTTGATGTTGCTACGCATGTTCACCCAGCAGTTGAGGTTGGCGTTGTCGAAATCAAAGAGTACCGGCAGGCCCTCGATAACCTCGCATTCTGTGGTGACATTGACACACGACTGCGAAGACATGTCGTCCTCACCGCAGATTGCCCGTATGCAGAATGAGTATGTCGTGCCGCTCTGCAGACCGTCTATGGTCACAGGGTGACTCGTTGTTTCGATATTGTAGCTGTAATAGTCATTATTATTATTGTAATCAATTCGCCACGCCGTTGGTGTGCCGTTGTCTTCCCAATCGAGGGTGACGCTGTTGGTAGTGACGGTCGCGGTAATGTTTTCGGGAACGATACAGGTTGGAGCCTGCTGCAGAATGAGGTTGTCTAAGAA
Organism: Bacteroidales bacterium; assembly: GCA_045591485.1. GTDB lineage: Bacteria > Bacteroidota > Bacteroidia > Bacteroidales > P3 > Colimorpha. The sequence continues at coordinate 5,282 of JAZNSV010000215.1, forward strand.
GGTGTAGGCGAAGCTGCCCGTGGGCGCCATCTGGCGGAAGGCTATACGGCCACCCTGTCCCTCATAGCTATTGAAATAGACCACTCTCGTGTTGAAGGCATCCATTGTGTCAATGGGCACGAAGGTGGCACCTGCAGCGCTGGTTTCGTACACACCCACCTCGAAGCTGGTGATATTGTCGCCGCCGCCCATCATCAGGTCGAACTGGAGCATCAGCGTGTTCAGGTCGGCCTCAAATTCGGGCATCGTCACGATGGCATTGCCCACTATGAGCATCGCGTTGTCACCAATATTATACACCTGGGGAGTCCACCCACCGTTGTCAGAAAGTGACGTCTCATCGTAATCCCAGCAGGCAGGCATCGTATTGACGGCATATTCATCGAAGCCGGTGCTGTATGGCAGTTCGGCTATGATATTGCAACCGGTGGCGGCATATACCTCGGAGCTGTAACTTTCGCCGCCGCAGATGGTGCTGACTACGAAAACATAGTTCGTGTTGGGCTGCAGACCGCTGATAGTGACCGGATGCTCAAAGACCGACATCGACTGGTTGTCATACACGATGTTCCACATCTCGGCAGGTATCTGGTCAACCCAGTCGAGGGTCACACTGGTCGTGGTGACCTCAGTCACCGTCAGGTTGGCAGGAGCCATGCAAGCCGGAGCGTTGTCGAGCACGATGTCGGTGATATAGCCTGAGCAGAAATTCGTGGTGTCGCCTGCCACATGGCGGAAGGCCACGCGACGGCCGGTGCCGGTATAGGCACTGAGAAGCATTTCTATGTTGCCAGCGTTCTGGTCGTAGACGGCCAGCGGAGTGAATGTGCTGCCGAAACCGGGAGCATAGCTATCGACCACGCCCACCTCTACGGTGCCGGAGCCGTTCTCGCTGCTCAGGGTGAAGCTCAACTTCAGGGTATTCATGGCGGCATCCACCTCGGGCAGGGCCACTATCATGTTGCCCACCATGCGTATACCGTTGTTCTGGCGGTAGGCCGACTTGTGCATCGGGTACCAGCCGTGGTTGTAGCTCTGCGCCGTCGGGTCGTAGGCCCAACAGGAGGGCAGCACCTCGTCGGCCTCGTTGCTGAGGTCGAAGAAGTGGGGCACAGCGACAAGCTCGCAGCTCGTAGTCACCTCTCCGAGGTTCATCCAAGGCGAGTTAACATCGCCGCAGAGGGTACGGGCGCTGATGGCGTAGGTAGTGGCCTGCATCAGACCGGTGAAGGTGACGCTTCCGTCATCAGTGGCAAGCTCCATCACAGTGCCGTCGGGGGCGGTGAGGCGGACGGCGTAGTCTGCGGTGGCAGTAGCATCTCCACTGACAACCAGGGCAACGTAGTCGACACCGACACTCTCCACACTGACTGCCACAGGGGCGGGGCAGGTAGCGGGCGCCAGCACGCTCAGCGAAACATCGTCAAAGCCAAAGTAGCGGTTGGCGGGCTCGCTGTTAAGGTCGAAGTAGCTGAAGTATAGGCGTACTGCACTGGTCGGCAGGGTGTCGCGATAGACGCCCCACACATTGACAGCCGCCACAACGGTATCGCCATAGACACGTCCGACGCTGCCATCGGCACCAACAGTGTCATAATCCACGCGGAAAGTGGTGGCAAAATACATGCTGTTGTAATAGAATTCGAGGGCCATGGCGGTATCGGCCGTGAATGCCTTGGTAGCCAAGGTCATGTCGCCCAACTGATCGGTGGTGCTGCCGAGCACCATGCCACGGCTGCCGCTTCGGTTCATGTTGCCAGTGATGTAACCTTGTCCACCACCGTTGAACACCTCGTAATACCAGCAATTAGGTCTCGAAGAGGAAAGATTGTCGAAGTTCTCGAAGAACGAAACATCGGCTGTCAAATGCAGGGTGTCGCAGGGGACTACGGCCGAGGCATAGACCTCGCCGCTCTCGTCGAGCTCAGAGCAGACAGCTCTCAGATACATTTCGTATGTGGCACCTCCTATCGGGTCTGCAATCGTGAAACTGTTGCCGCTGAATACGGAGTCTATCGTGCCGCCGCCGGAGCGGATGTGCCATTGTGCTGCAGTGCCTTCCCATGTGAAGGTAAGGTGATCCGTTGCCACTTCGCTGGCAACAAAACTCGTAGGCTCGGCACAGACAGCCGGTGTGTTGAACCACCACGACGAGTAGTTGTTGCTCTGCTCGCCGTCGCAATAGTTGTAGACGCGCAGCTGATAGTAGGTGTTGCTGCGCAGCCCGGTGAGGGTGTAGCTGCTTCCGCTGACAATCTCTGTGCGGTCGAGCACCGCAGTGCTTCCGTTGTTGTTCCAAGCCTCGACGAGCACTGTGCCGCTTCCGCCAACCCATTGGAATGCGATGCCGTTGATGCCGATGCTGTCAATATACATATTGTCCAAACCAGGGCAGGCCTCTGGTGTGTTGACCGACATATAGCCGCCATACTGCCAGTTGTCGTCGGCGCAGATGCTGTAGAGCTCAAAGTCGTACCAGCTCTGCTCGTTCAAGCCTGCAATGGTGACTGGATACTCAGTGACCGTGGTGTCTTGCCACTGGCCAACGTATGGGTCGTACCACATAATGGTGTAGTTCGCCATCGGGCGGTCCATCTCCCAGTCGAGGGTGATGGTGTGGGCATCGACAGCCGTAGCCGTGAAGTTATGCGGCGCAAAGCATGTCGGCATATCGGTGACGTTTACATACGGCAGGTATATAGATGTAAAGCCGTTTGTGGCGTTTATGTTCTTGAAGGCGATGTAACGGTTGTCGCCTGTGTAGGTGTCGAAGTATACACTGTGTTGGCCCTCGCCAAACACGGTGTCTATCGGCACAAAGGTGTTGCCAAAGCCTTCGCCGTTGTGGCTTACGGTGCCGACAACGAGTGAGTCGCCGTACATAATGACATTGAATTCGACCATCAATTCGCTCAGCGGACGGCTCATCTCGGGCAGGGCCACATAGGTCAAGGCTTCCATATAGAGTGAGAAGTCGTTGTCTGCCGTCACCTGCGGCAGGGCACCAACGGCCACGTTGGTATTCGCCGGGTCGTAGGTCCAGCAGGTGGGCAGGATGCCATAGTAGGTACTGCCTGGGACAACATAGCTGTTGAACTCTTCGTAGACGTAGTCGACGGCGACGCACTCGGTGGTGAAGCGCGCCACACTGCTTTCATGGCTGAAGCCCTGACGGCCACAGTTCACTTTGACATAGGCCTCATACGTGGTGGCAGGGTTCAGGCCGCTGAGGGTGATGCTGTTGGTTGTCGAGGTGGCTTGGGTGCCTTGGCCGAGGGCAAAGCCCTTGGGGCCGTACTCGACAACGTATTCCACAAACTGTCCCTCGGCGGCATTCCACGTGAGGGTGGCGCCGTCGTTGGTAGTGCCAGTGCAGGCCAAACCGCCCACTTCGGCGCACGGCGGAATCATCTCCACCGTCACCTCGGCCAGGTTGCTGTAGTAGCCTTCGGTCTGGAAGCCGTAGAAGACAATTCGGTTCTTCGTGAGGTCAGTCAGTTCGTCGAAGCGGTAGGTGTACCACACGCTCTGTTCGCTGCCGTAGTCGCCATGGCGGATGGTGTCGAGGACGATGAGGTCTTCGAAGTCATCGTCGATATTGAGCACGCCAAGTATCATTTCGGCTTCGTCGCCGCCGGCAACATAACGCACACGCACCTGCAGTTCGTTGATGGGGGCGTCGACTTCAGGCAGCACAACCCAGCCGCCACCGATGAGGCGGGTCATGTGGTCGGCCTCGTTGCCCGTGAATGCCACGATGGCAGGCCAGTTGTTGCCGCTTTTGGGTTCGGTGCTGGTGGTACCTGCTATCCAGCAGGGGTCGTAGACATAGTAGTTGAGATCCATACTGTCGAAGTCCTCATGGTAGGGCACTGCCTTGGGACCACCGCAATTGGTCTTCCAGTTGAGGGTGTTGCCGTAGGCCCAGCCGTCGCGGCACTCGCGGCCGAGCCGCACCTGATAGTTGGTGCCGCTCTCGAGGCCAGTGATGGTGTAGGCAGTATCGCCAGCGGCCAAAAGCACCGAGTCAGTGAACTCGCCGCCACGCAGACCCCACTGCACCATGACCGCTATCTGCTCTTCGTTGGGCCATGTGAAGGTCATGCTCTCGGCCGTGGCATCAGCGGTGTTGAACCATAGACCCTGGCAGTAACCATTGGCGGAGTAGTAGTTGTACATCATTTCGCTGCTGCAATTACGACCGATGCGGAAATCGTAGCTGCGGTCGCCGTTGAAGTTGGCCAGGTTGTAGACGCTGTCGTTCACAATATCGAGCACGTCATAGACGCCGGTATTTTCATTGTAGATGCTGATTTCGTATTCGCTGCCTGGCACATAGCTCCACTGCAGGTCGCCGCTCTCGTTGGTCCAGACGCTGGGGGCTGCGCAGTCGCCGTTGCAGTAGGTGCTGCCGAAGACCTCTTCGCCACCGCACATACGGCTCATGGCAAACTCCCAGTACATATTGTTGGAGAATCCGCTGACGGTGTATGTCGGCGTGGTGACGCCGCTGGCTATCAGCGTGTATTCGTCGCCGTACCACGCGCGGCGGTAGTAGATGTTGTACTCGTTGCCTTCGCGGTAGTTGTAGTCGTAGAGGGTGATGCCGCTCTCGCTCCATTCGTAGTTCACACTCGGTGTCTGGCAGTTGCCGTTCATCCACCAGCTATTGATGGCCATACTATTGTCGCACTGGCAACCGACATAGAAGTAGACGCCATAGCGCAGCACAATGTCGAGCGTCACGGTGTCGCTACCTGTGTACTGGCCCACCGTCACGGTGTCGTCCATGCCTGTAGCGTTGTTGTAGGTGTTATACCACAAGGTGTACTCCATATTGGCGTCGCCGTTCCATGCCACGACATAGTTGTTCGCACTGTCGAGCCAGACACTCATGTCAGGGCCGAAGCAGTTGGCATTGACCCAATAGGTGTAGTTGGTCACTTCGCCGTTGTCGCAGGCACGGCTGACAAAGAAACGAACATTGTTAGATGAGCGCAACGAAAGAGTCACTGTGTCGTTGCCGGTGTATTGACCCACGGTGACCGTGTCATAACTGCCAGTGTTATCGTTGTATATCACATACTTGATGGTATTCAAAGCATCCTCGTCTCCATAACTCAGGGCGACAACATAGTTATTATCGTTGTCGATCCATGCATCAACACTCGGCGCATTGCAATTGCTGTACCAGGTATAATAGTTGGCCGAGAGGGTGTCACCGTTGCAGACACGATAGGCTTCGAACTCGTACTGATCGTACATCACGCGCGAATCGAAGCGGAAGAAACCCGATATGAGGCTGTCGGCCAGCGCTATCCAATCGGTGGGGTTGTTGCTGATGGCGCGATAGCGGAGAATGTAGGCAATATTAGGTTGGGCTGGACTAATGGTTATATTGAGTCCGCCATCTACTTCACTGGCACTGATTACCGGTGTCTCGCAAACATCGGGCATCTCGCAGATATTGGCATAGAATGTGGCTTGAGCCACGATGGCGTCCGTGCCGCTGTTGCCAGTGGGGGCATCCGGGGTCATCGGGCTGTCGGTGTAGTAGTGGAGCGAACGGCCACTGCCGACATTATTGACAGAAGCCCAATTCGTAGAACCTTGATAGAAGCCGCTGTGGTCGTAGACGGCCACGATAAGGTTGCTGTCGGCATTGCGTACGAACGGGGCATTGAAGGCTATGTGGTGACTGCCAAGCTGCAGGCCGAGCTGCGCATTCTGTGCCACAAGGGTCATCTGGTCGACTGGTATGTAACTGCTGGCCGAAGCAAAAGCTTCGAGGCTGCTGTTGACCAGATAGACATCAACCGTGCGGAAGGTGTCGACCGGGCTACTCAACACATGGAAGTCGATCCCCGAAAGAGTGTCGCCGAGACCTTGCAGGTCAGCGGCATTGTAGATTTGCTCAGTGAAACTGTATTTGTAGTTGGCATGGGTGGGTATGTAGCCGCTGGCATTGACGCCGACCATACGCGTTCTGCAGTCGAGGGTGCTGAATGGCAGCATAGCACCTTCGCGCTGCTCGCCGAGGCTGATAGGCCAGACTGCAAACTCATATTCAGTACCTTGCTCCAAACCGTCGAGGCTGTAGGAACCATTGTTGCTGGCCGGTAGGTCGGCGGTCTGCCATTCGGTTTCGCCCACAGTGCGCCAGCCCACGCGCCAGCCTTCGAGCGGGTTGGCGGCATAGCCGACACTGTAGTACCAGCTAAACGCGGCGGTCTCGAAACCTGCAGCGCTGAGCGACAGGTCGGCAACCACGGGCCACGTGGCGAGGGTTGTATTGCTGTAGTAGTCGCTCCATCCAGTAGCGTAGCCGTCGCACAGGCTGCGCACGCGATAGTAATAGTAGGTTTGAGGAACGAGACCTGTGAAGGTGAAGAAGGTGTCGGTGCTGGTATAAATGGTGGTGACACTGTCGATGAAATTATACACAGTGCTCAAAGCCACCTCCCAGGCCTGGGCGTTGCTGCCCGTCCATCCGACAGATATCTCGGTGTCGGTATAGCCAGTTCTCGTAAAATTCTCCGGTGTCTTGCAGCCGGTAAACTCCATTACATTTATATTGTCTACCTTTGTTTGACCAGAGGAGTATGACTTGCTGAAAGCTATATAAACCTGTCCGAGGGTAGCATCCTCGATGATGAAATCATACGTTGTCCAGCCATTGTCTGTATAGTTGACCGAGCCCATCTGCACGAATGTCGAGGCGTCGCTGGGGTTAGTCACATAGCCGTAATAGAAATAGCCGCTGCCGTTCCGTTCGAAAGCCACGCGAAGTCCAGTAGCAGGTATGGCGACAGGCTTGTTGAGCACCGTGAGGCCGGCGTTGCTGAAAGATAGATATGAGTTGTTGTCGGCGACCTGTACTGCAGTGCCGCCTCCTTGTGCAATCCAGCATGGCGGCAGCTGGTCGGCAGAGGCGTCCTCGAAATCTATGGCGGCGGGCAGCGTCAAGGCGTCGCAGGCGGTGGTGAATCCGACGCTGGAGCTGGCCGACAGCGAACCATCGCTGCACATGCTGCTCAGCACGGCGGTATAGGCCGTGGCGGGGCTGAGACCGGTGGCGGTGTAGCTGGGTGTGGTGCAAAGGTGTGTGGCACCGCCTATAACGAGCTGCCACACGCTGGCGTCGCCGGCTTCCCAGCCGAACTGGGCCGTGGTGCCGGTGATGGCCCCGACGCTGAATCCTTGCGGAGCCGCGCAGACTGCGCAGGGATTGCCCAGATAGAGCACCTCGCCGTTCAGGTTGGCGGCCGACGTACATGTATAGAGCGGCTCGCTGAGCGAGCTGCTGCTTATGGTGAACCTCACCTCGTCGTCATAGTTGCCTTTGTTCCAGACGAAGCTGAGCGGCACATTGGCGCCCACGTTGTAGGTGTAGGTCTGAAGGTTTTTGCCCATGGCATTGGTGACGACGATGGAGTCAAGTGTGGTGCCGTTTTGCTTGATGACCAGACTGCCGCCGTTCCATCCGTCGCCATAGCTGTCGGCGGCGGTGACGGTCAGCTGGCATCCACCTTCAATCATGGTGGTGAACTGGAGCGGTGCGCTGAACGCCGTGTCGCCATTAGAGCAGATGCCAGCCACCTGCACGGTGTACTGCGTAGCCGGGGTGAGCTGGCTGATAGCGACGGAGTTCTCAGTGACTGGGTAGGCCGCACCGTCGAGGTAGACCTTGTAGCCAGTGTAGGCCGACGAACCATTCCACTGAAAGACAGCTTCGGATGACGAGATATTGACAAGCGTCAGCCCCGTCAGCGACGGGCAGTCGCTACTCACAATCTTCACATTGTCGATACCCATCCGCCACATGTCTTCGACATCCCAGTGGCGGAAGGCAATCCAGATGGTCTGGCCTGCATAGTCTTCGAGCGGGTAGGTCACTGTCTCCCACACCTGTTCGGTTGTAAAGGTGTAGTCGTAAATCTGCACTCCGGCCAGAAAGTCGGCCACCGTTCCGCCCGTGGTCGAGATATAGACCGAATAGTGCTCCGGATAGGATCCGTCATAGTTGACATCGTCCCACGATAGGGTGAAAACACCGCTTCCCAACGTGATGGCCGGACTCACCAGCCAGTTGTCGGGTGCATACGCACCATCGTCGCCATACGACTCCGACATGACGTAGCCGTCGGTGACAGTCCAATTGTGGCCGTCGGCATCGTTGTCGATTGCGGTCCAACTGCCCAGGCCGTTGTCGAACGTCTCCTCATAAAGAGCCGACACCGCCCCCTGGGCGCTCAGGCTCAACGGCAGCAGCATGGCCGCCACGATGAGCAAAAAATGTACATGTTTTTTCATAATGTTGTGTATTTTATTGTTGTTTTTTCTCTTTTTTTTACCAAAATATCACCAGCGTGGCATGTTTTTGCATGTCGCTGTGTCGGTCAGAACGGTGATTGTAGTTTTGTAAGTAATTGGTTGTCAGCCCACCCCACTCATTGGGGAACATACTGAACTTCATTGCAAATCTATAAAAGATTTCTCATATATGCAAGTTTTTTCTCACATATATGCAATTTTTTTTCTCACACCACCCCAATAATACCACCTCTCCGACCTGTTATCCAGCCATCCGGTAGAGACGAAAAGACGAAATTGGCATGAGGAAAAGCAGGAAAACGAAAAGCAGAGAAGCCGACGGGATTTTAGGGCGTTTGCCCCCACCCCTACACGCTGCCCCTCAACCACTTAGCCACACTGCAGCTCTTTTTCGCCACGGTATTGAAAAATTTGTGTATTTTTGCACCGCAATTTATCGACTAAAAAAATGC
>JAZNSV010000216.1:0-27590 GCA_045591485.1 Bacteroidales bacterium
TTCTGCAGCTGGCTGAGCTGCTCTTTGCTGATCGAGATGTTGCACAGGCTGCCGAAGCCGGTGGTCACACCGTAGATGGGCTCTTTCTGGCTTTCCATCTTGTGGTTGAGGTAGGCGCGGCATTTCTCGATGCGGCGTTTGGTCTCGTCGCCGAGGGCGAGGGTCATCTTCTTGTCTATGATTTCCTGGATCTTGGCCAGGGTCAGTTTCTCTTCAGGGTTGAAAGTGTAAGTCATAATATCTGTTTTTAGCGGAACTCAAGAAATTCAGGGAGTTCAATGGGTTCACGACAAAAGCACCGTCGACGCGGTCGTAGCCATTGTCTCGAACTCCTTAAGCTCCCCGAACTCCTTGAACTCCATGAAAAATTATTTCTCCAGTTGTGCCTTGGCCTTGGCGGCTATGTCGTCGTCGACGATGATGCGGCCGCAGTTCTCGCAGACGATGACTTTCTTGTGCATCTTGATTTCCATCTGGCGCTGCGGGGGTATGGCGCTGAAGCAGCCGCCGCAGGCGTCGCGGTCGATCTGCACCACGGCCAGACCGTTGCGGGCGGCGTTGCGTATGCGCTTGTAGCCCACAAGGTAGCGCTCGTCGATATACTGCTCCTGCTCTTTGCTCTTGGCCAGCAGTCGCTGCTCGTCTTTCTCGGTCTCCTCGATAATGGAGCCCAGCTCCTCGCGCTTGGCGTCGAGGTCTTTCTGGCGGTTGTCCAGCAGCACCTTGGCGGCCTCGATATGCTGCTTGAGGTCGCTGATTTTGGCCTTGCCTTCCTTGTTCTTGCGCTCGCAGAGCTGTATCTCGAGGCTCTGGAACTCTATCTCCTTGTTCAGCGACTCGAACTCGCGGTTGTTGCGCACGTTGTCCTGCTGCTTCTGGTACTTCTTGATCTGCTCGTTGTGCTCCTCGATTTCGGCAAGGCGGGCCTTGTTGGCAGCCTCGGTCTCCTTGATGTCGGCGCTGAAGTTCTCGATGCGGGTGTTCAAGCCTGCTATCTCGTCTTCGAGGTCCTGGACGGCCTGCGGCAGCTCGCCGCGGATGATTTTGATTTTGTCGATCTCGCTGTCGACAGTCTGGAGGGTGTAGAGGGCCACCAGACGGCGCTCGACGGCCTGGTCTACCTCGTTGCGGATGATCACAGGAGCCTCAGCCTGCTCGTTTTCGGCTTTTTTGGTACTGACTTTCTTTGCCATTATTATATATATATTTCAGTTTTTCAATCAGATATAGCTGACGATGCCTCGCTGCACGTCAGAAATTCGACATGCAAAGTTACTAAATTTTTCTGATATGACAGAAAAAATTACATCTTTTGCAAATTGTTCGCTCTCGTAGTGTCCGATGTCGGCCAGCAGCATGCGTCCGTCGGTGCGCTGGAAGTCGTGGTATTTCAGGTCGCCGGTCAGGTAGATGTCGGCCCGGGCCGCCAGGGCGTCGCCTATGAAGTCGGCCCCCGAGCCGCCGCAGATGGCCACCCTCTTGATTGTGGATTGGGTATTGGGAATTGAGAACGGGGAGGTGCGGATGAAGGGTATGCCTGTCACGGCCTTGACGCGCCGCAGGAAGCTGTCGGCCGCCTCGGGCTCGGCCAGCTCGCCCACCAGGCCCGCCCCGATGCTACCGCCCGCAGCCACGGGAGCTTCCGAAGCGCCCTGCATCTTCCTCAACACACGGCAGTTGCGCAGCCCCAGCTGCCTGGCCAGGGCTCCGTTGACGCCCCACGGCAGGTTGTCGAGGTTGGTGTGGGCGGCGTAGAGGCAGATGCCGTGCTCGATGAGCCGCATGGCCACACGTCCCGTGGTGTCGCGGTCGGTCAGCCGCCGCACTCCGCGAAAGATGAACGGATGGTGGGTCACTATGAGGTTGAGCCCTGCGGCAATGGCCTCGTCGGCCACGGCCTCGGTCATGTCAAGCGCCACCAGCGAGCCGCTGTAGTCGCTCCGCGAGTCGCCCAGAAGGAACCCGCTATTGTCGTAATCTTCCTGATATTCAGGATGCATAACCTCGTCGAGGTAGGCAATCACTTCGCTTGTTTTCATGCTGCAAAGATACACAAAAATTTTCTAACAAGGCCACACCGCCGTCAAAAAAAACACCCGCCTGCCCCGGCACCCTGCATTCGATAATATCGCACCGATTTTTCGGCAACACAAAACAGCCTGATTATTAAGCTCATTGTATGCACCTCTTCTGCCGTTGTACGATACATGTACGATATATGTACGATACTTGTACGATTGGCAATCGTACAAGTATCGTACATATATCGTACATGTATCGTACAACGGCAGAAGGGATGGTATACCAAAGCGGTAGGCAAACGGGGCGAAAGGGCTCTGCCGACGCCAGCATTCGCTCCTTTAGTAACCAATAGTGGTGATTTTGCCTTGCGGCGGCCTGCGGTACCATTTTTTCATAGTATTTTTGCAGCGCCATTCAAGAGGCAAGTGTACAACCTAAACATTTTAAAACAAACAAATTAACAACTAATGAAACACAAATTCGCACTGGTGGCCGCACTGGCTCTTGCCACAGCCGCCACCGCCGTGGCCCAAACGCCGCAGGCCACCGTCACTCTCGAAAACGGAGCACAGCTCACCTTCAGCACCTGGACCTACCAGAGCAGCACCGCCGCATGCCTCGACGAAGCGACCAACGTCGACGGCAAGACCATCGTCATCCCCTCGCAGGTCGACATCGAAGGCACCACCTACGACGTCACCATGGTGGGCCCCTACTCGTTCTACGGCACCGGAGTGAGCGAAGTGGTGATACCCGACGTGACCACCGACATCTATTTCGGCGCCTTCGACGGCTGCAGCCAGCTGACCACCGTCACCGTGGGCCGCGGAGTCTACAACATCGCCGAGACGGCCTTCAACGAATGCTCGTCGCTGAGCACCTTCAACCTCAACGCCGTCAACGTGACCGACGTCGACGAATTCGACGGCAGCGGCGTCTTTGGCGGCTGCACCTCGCTGACCACCATCAACTTCGGCCCCGACGTCGAAGGCTTCAGCCAGGACCTCTTCTTCAGCCTCAACGCCACCGCCGAGCTGACCGACATCAACATCGCGGCCGAGCGCCTGATACCCATCACCACGAGCAGCTTCGGCTACAGCCAGAACGGTGTGAGCATCACCGTGCCCTGCTCGCAGCTGGCCGCCTACGAGGCCGACGCCGCCTGGAGCGCCCTCGGCACCGTCACGGCCGACTGCAGCACCGACACCACCGAGCCTGCCATAGACACCACCATCAGCGGCGACACCATGTACATCGTCGTACGCGACACCATCCACGTCTACGACACCCTGCACACCACCGTCTACGACACCGTGGTGCGCTACGTAGACACCACCTTCTGCGACACCCTCTACCTGCACGACACCGTCTACATACACGACACCATATATATTGAAAACCAAGCTGTAGACGCAGCCGAGACCTCGCAGGCCAAGGTCTATATGAGCCAGGGCCGCCTGGTGGTGGAAGGCGCAGCCGAGGGCGAAGGGCTGGTCCTCTTCGACATGCAGGGCCGCCAGATGCTCTCGACCGTGGTGCGCACCGAGCGCTTCGAAGTCAGCCTGCCCCGCGGCGCCTACCTCGTCCGCCTCGGCCAACGGGCCGCACGCAAAGTGGTGGTGATGTAGTTTTTTAGGAAGCCCTAGGTTTTCCTAGGAAGCCCTAGGTTTTCCTAGGACTTCCTAAGGCTTCCTAAAGCCTCCTAAAAATCTCATTTAAAAAAAATTTTATGCCCCGTGTAGCAAACGGGGCTTTTTTTTCGTTATTATATGCAGTGAGACCTCAAGACCCATTCGACAACCTGCTGCACCGCTACCGCGGGTTGCTCTACACACAGGCACGCCACTTCAGCCGCCGCGGCACCGACGCCGACGACCTGCTGCAAGAGGCCGCAATCGCCCTTTGGGGCGACAGGGAACGCCTGCTCGGTCTGCCGGCGGTAGAACAAGCGGCAATGGTCTGGCGCATAGGCCGCAACGCCATGATAGACACACTGCGGCGCTCGCGCCCGACAGAAGCCCTGCCCGACTACTACGAAGCCACCGCCGACGACAACACCATGGTCCGCGAACTGCACGAGAGGATAGCCCTCATGGACGAACCCGACCGCACACTGCTGACCATGCAGCTCGAAGGCTACAGCTACGACGAGATAGCCGCCGCCACAGGACTCACCGAGAAGAATGTAAGCGTGCGCCTGGTGCGCGCCAAAGAGAAACTGAAGAAAACATATTATATATGACAGACAAGGAATTTGAACAACTGTGGCAACGCGCCGAAGCAGCCCCCTACGCCGAAAAACTGGCCGACGGCTACGACGGATGGCGCGCACGCAACCGCCGCGCTTTGGCCCTGACGGTGGCCATGGCGGTAATGGTGACAGTGGCCGTGCCGCTGTTCGCACCGCAACACAGCGGCCAGGTGTTCTGCAACCGCGACGGCATCGCCGAAGCCCACTGGACCACCCTGGCGTCGGACATGCTGATGGAGGCCTGATTAAAGTTTAAAGTTTAGAGTTTAGAGTTTAAAGATTAAGGAAAAAATCGACAAGAATATGAAACGCCTGACAATCATCATCCTGATGCTGACGGCGCTGACCGTCGCGGTCGGATGCGGCTCGGGCCAGAGCGGACAGCCGTGCGAGATATACAAAAAGTATGCCTCGCAGCCCGGACTGACGGTGGCCGAGGTGCGCGACTTCGCCCTCTGCGACTCAGTGCGGGTCAACGTGGTGCTCGTCGAGGCCGACGACAACGAGGCCTGGCAGCAGCTGACGCAGAGCCTCGACATCCGCATCGACGAAGGCAGCACCTCGTGGCTGGCCGACCCCGCCGACCCCGCCGTCCGCACAGCATGGACCGGCAGCCCCGCGCTGCGCATCGTGGCATCGCACAGCCGCCACGCCATAGGGTTCTACAGCATCGAAAACGACGTCCAATACGACGCCCTCATCGACTACCAGCTGCGCGAACTCGAAAAATAAAACACACAACAAAAGAAAACAAAAAGTAAAGATACTATGAACCTGAAATCGAAAATACTGAGCGCATTGGCCACAATGATGGCTGCCATGCTGACACTGACGGCATGCACCGACGAACCCATCGACACAACCACCGGCACACAGCGCGACATCTTCTACACCGTTTCCGAAAACGGCGATATCTCGTTCCTCAACGGCAGCGGCACCACCGCCCACCTCGACAACGACGCCCAGTGGGACGCCCTGCTCGACAAGTTCTGCGACTACACACAGAGCGGCCGCCAGGTGATATTCTGCGGCGAACACACGTCGCAGGCCAAAGGCTCAACCGGCAAAGCCCCGGCATCCATCTCGACAGCCGACCGCAACGAACTCAAACAATGGATGAAGGCCATGGAGAAAGAGGGCAAGACCGTCAACGTGACATACAACTCGGAATCGGGCCTCTGGAACGGCACCGCCTACGCCAACCTCGGCGCCCACAACGCCACAGAAGAGCCCCAGACCTTCACCGGCAACCTCGCCTTCGCTGCCACTCCGACCGTGCAGACCCCGCCACTGGGCGGCGTGGTACTGGCACTGCAAAACGACGACCAGACCTACATCCTCACCCTGCAGGGCATGATGATTTGGTTCGAAACCGAAGACTCCGACGGCGCATTCGCACTGCTGCAAGAAGCCGAGATCGCACTTTCGGGCGTGGAAGGCGAATACACCGACCTCGAAGGCAACACCTTTAAAACCATCGACTTGGCCACCGACGAAACCATCGTGGACGAAATTTGAAAAAAAAATTTCACCCCCTGTGTAGTTTTTCGGTCGCGACTTTCGTTCTTATTAGCGAAAAGAAAATCAAACAAAAAAATAATTCAATAACAAATTAAAAAAAAACACACAATTATGAAGAAGAACATCATTTTCGCTGCCATGGCAGCCGTAGCCCTCACCTTCACCGCTTGCACCGATGAGCCCGTTGTCGTCAACGGCGAGACCCCCGCAGCCAGCACCGTCCTCGTGAAGACCACCGCCGACCTCATCGGCACCAACTGGACCTACACCATGAACGAAGTCGTCTTCACCGACGAGATGGGCGACACCCTCACCATCCCCAGCATCGGCGACCTCTTCTACCTGAACTTCGACGCCGACTACGCCCACTTCACCTTCTCCGACATGGTCGAGGCTTGGGGTATGTCCGCCGACGGCATGAGCATGGAGCAGATCACTGGCGTGGACTATGAGTACAGCTATGACGGCGCCACCCATACCGGCAACCTCATCGGCACCTATGAGGAAGAGGACGGCACCGAGACCACCTCGCACCTCGTGTTCACCTACAACGACGCCACCGACGAAATCACCTTCGTCCTGCCGATGGCCTTCGATGGCGACACTACCGTCGTCGACGTGCCCGTGGTGTTCCACCGCAGCATCTGAACCTCAGACATCAGAATTTGAAGATTGTTTTAGAACCCGGAGCCGCAATCGGCTCCGGGTTCTTTTTTTTTGCATGGGATGTAATTTTCACCCCCCTGTTTTACGTTATTATAGTGTGAAAGGTCATGACACGTTCGTCGAGTTGATGCTCCGCTACCGCGGGCTGCTCTTCTCGGTCTGCCGCCGCCACCAGCGCGACGGCCTGACGGTCGACGACCTGTTGCAGGAGGTGACCCTGCGGCTGTGGGAGCTGAGAGAGAAGCTGTTGGCAATAGAACCCGCACCGAAGCAAGCCATATGGCTCTGGCGCGTGGCACGCAGCACCTGCATCGACCTGCAGCGCCGCACACCCTCGCCCACCCCGCTGCCCGAAGGCTACGACACGCCCGCCGAGGACACCGCGCTGCACGACACACTGCACGAACTCATCGCCCAACTACCGGAGTCCGACCGCACGATCGTCACCCTCCACCTCGAAGGCTACGACTACACGGAAATAGGCAAAGCGGTGGGCATGACCAAGAACAACATCGGGGTGCGCCTGATGCGGATCAAAGAGAAACTGAAACAACAATGGGAGGATTGAGAGGTTATAGGTTATGGCTTATAGGTTATGGGAAGCCCCGTAGGGGCGACAGCAAATAGCCGGGGGTGAAGCGCAGCGTAACCCCAGGACACAAAAACGAAAAACAACCAAGCCCCATAGGGGCGGCAGAACAATAGGAAATATGACAACATTCGACAACCTTTGGGAGCAGGAAGAGAAGCAAGCCCTGCAGCGGCGCCTGCGGCAGGAGTACCCTGCATGGCAACAGCGACGGCGAGTGCGCCGCACTGCGGTGGCCTCGGTGGCCGTGCTGCTGGTGGCTGGAATCGCACTTTCCACTTTCCACTTTCCACTTTCCACTCGCAACTACGACTCCGTGGCCTGCAACCGCAGCGGCATTGCCGAAGGCCATTGGGCTGCCGAAGCCAGCCGCATTCTAACCATCGAGACGCTATGAGACGCCTGTTGCTCATACTGTTGCCCTTGCTCTTGTCGGCCTGCTCGCACGAGGATACGGAGCTGCCGCTCTACCAGCGGTATGCACCGCGACAAGACCTCACCGTGGCGCAGGTCAAGGGCTTCCAGATCGGCGACACGCTGAAGACCGACGTGGTGATGCTGGTGGCCGACGACTGTGCGGCGTGGGCGGAACTGAAGGCAGAGTTCGACATCCGCACGTCGGAGGGCGTCACCAGCTGGATGGGCGACATCGACGAGCCCGCCCGCCGCGTCAAACGCGCCGTCCGCCCCGCCTGGCGAGCCATGGCTGTCCATGCCGACCGCACCGTGGCCTTCTACCGCATTGACACCGAGGCGCAGCGCCAGGCGCTGCTGGACTACCAGATGAATACAATAGATAACAAATAATAAAATCACACAATCAACGTTATAGCGATATGAAAAACACGCTGAAAATCTTCACACTTATTGCCGCCCTGCTGACGATGGCGGCCTGCGAGAAGGACAACGAGAACCCGGTGAACCACGAACGCGACATCACCTATACCATCGCGCCCGCCGCATCTGCCATCGACAACGCCACGACTACCACAATCCACCTCGAGACCGAGGCCGAGTGGCAGGAACTCCTCGACCGCTTCTGCGACTATGCGGAAGAAGGCAGCGAGGTCACCTTCTACAACGCTTCGCGCGTTCAAAATTCACAATTCAAAATTCACAATTCTGCCAAGGACGCCACCACCTTCAGCACCAGCGACCGCGAAGCCATGAAGCGCTGGATGGCGCAAATGGAGGACGAGGGGCTGACCGTCACGGTGACCTATGACCCCGCCACCGGCACATGGAATGGCACTGCCTACGCCACGGCACCGCAACCACAAGAGGGCGACTGCTACACAGGTGTATTGGTATACGTGCAGCAGGACTACTACAGCGACTACCAACAATACTCCTATTGGGGACTCAAGGTGAGCGAGGATTCGGTGCTGCGACTGTCGAGAGGAGGCGTCTACCTGACGACAAACCAACCCCTCACCGTAGGCGACACAACCTATTACGCCGGCAGCGATATGGGCACCACCGTAACCCTCTGCGGTACGCTATATTCTAGATGGGGTGCCTACGGCGACTATTTCGTGCTGGTGCTCGACGGAGGCAGTCCCAGTCCACAGGGGGAGCCGCCGCTGCCCGTCTACATAGGTGAGAAGGACGGCTACCGCATGCTGATCACCCTCGACGAAGAGCACCACAGGATGTACTGCAACTCGACCCTCGCCGACCTCACATGGCAGGGGGCAATCGGCGGCGGAGTGTTCGACTACTCCGAGACCGACCAGACCGACGGCCTCGGCAACCCCATTATCCAAGTCCGGGGGTACGATGACCATGACCATCCGTTTTCTATCGAAAGAGTGAACAGCACGACGACGGTCCTACGCGACCTTGGATATTACAGCACAGACAACATCGTACACAACCTCGACGAGATAACCCTACATCGCACCTACTTCTGCTGGGAGACATGGGTATGCGACACGATGGGCTTCAACATTGTCATACACCTCAACGTCGAGGGCGACGTGCATTACACCCTGGGCTACTCGTCGTCTCCATTCTATGTCGACTGCGTCACCTACTTCGGCATCGGCGAGTTCTATCCCGACCAATACGACAATGGCTGGGGCACGATGACCTACACAGACACAGGCCGCGAGGTCGAATTCATAGCTGACCACATTGACCAAAACACGGTGAGCCTGACCCTTGCCGACGGGGCCTCCGGATGCCTCACAAGCTACGTATTCCATCGTATAATCAGAGCCGATTAATTGCGACTCTCCGGTTTAAACTTCCAATCCAAACCACAAAACCTACCGCCGCCCCGCCTGGCGCGCCATGGCCGTCCATGCCGACCGCACCATGGCCTTCTACCGCATCGACACCGAGGCGCAGCGCCAGGCACTGCTGGACTACCAGATGAATACAATAGAAAACAAACAATAAAAACACACAATCAACGTTATAGCGATATGAAACACCTACTGAAAATCTTCACACTTTTTGCCGCCGTGCTCTGCCTGACTGGCTGCGGCCCTGACGACGAACCTGGGACCGGTGGCAACAGCATCTCCTACATTGTATCCAGCAGCACCGCACCTGCTTCGCCCATCACCGCCACCTACGACACCGATGCCGAGCTCGATGTCCTGCTAGACCGCCTGTGCTCCTATGCCGAGCGGGGCAAGGTTATCACCTTCCGCAGCAATGGCGGGCGTTCAAAAAGCTACACAACAAAAGAATCGACGACTTTCAGCACCACCAGCCGTGAGGAAATGAAGCGCTGGATGGCCGCAATGGAGGATGCCGGCAAGACCGTCACCGTGACCTACGACAGCCGTACCGACACCTGGAACGGCCGAGCTTACGCCCTTCCGCAACAACCAATGGCTGAGGATGGCCCAAGGGTGAGCCGCGTCACTTTCGACTACTCGTTCGATTCGACGGAAACCATTGGCTTGGAGCAGCATGTCGTCTATACCTATACATGGGATGGCGACCTGCTGACGGCGGTGGAGGCGGAGGAAAAGACATGGTCCCAATATGCCGACGGCAGCACGGGCGACACCACAGTCTATTCGGGCCGGCTACAGCTTGCCTACAACGGCAACCTATGCGTCTCCGCGGGCAGCACCCGATACACCTACCTTGACGGCCTCCTCGTGTCCGAATGGCTTGGCTACGACAACGTGAGCTACACCTATATCTATGACGACGAGGGGCATATCATCGACTACATCATTACCGACACGGTGACAGACTTTGGGGTCGACGTAGAGGTCTCCATGCCGGGCTACCACATTGAGTGGGAGAATGGCGACGCCGTGAGGGCCTACGGCGACGACCGCCAGTCGCCCATGTGGATCTACGAATACGACAACTTCCAACGGCCTCGGGGTGTCACCCTGGGCATCACCACGCTGCTGCCGGGCTACCAGCAATTCTTTGAACCCCTGACTCAATGGAGCCGCCACAACATCACCCTCCTGCACTTCAATGGCAACGACAACAGCTGGATTGACCTGACAGTAACCTACACCTACGACAATGCCGGCCGCCCCGTCAGCGCCACGCTGCCACGTTGGCACGACGGTGGCCATGGCCATTGGACATTCGAATACGTTGACTGACGACACAATTAAGAGCAAGGAATATGAAAACAAGATTTTATATACTGCTGGCCGCTGTGCTCTGCCTGGCCGCCTGCGAGAAGAATCCTGAGAGCAGCGACAAGCAACGCGACATCACCTACACCGTTACGTCTGTAGGGACACAGCGTGCTACGTCCGCAGTAGACAAGACCAATACCGTCCACCTCGCGACAGAGGCCGAGTGGCAGGCCCTGCTGGACCGCTTCTGCGACTACGCAGAAGACGGCAGCGAGGTTACCTTCTACAGACCGGGTACGCAGCCGTCTCGGCTGCATGCAGGCGGGACGCCTGCGCACCCAAAGACAGGCGGGACGCCTGCGCACCCAACCAAGGAGGCAATCACCTTCAGCACCACCGACCGCGAGGCCATGAAGCGTTGGATGGCCCAGATGGAGGACGAGGGCAAGACCGTCACCGTGACCTTCGACCCCGCCACCGGCACATACAGCGGCACCGCCTATGCCACTGCGCCGCAACCGCAGATGGGCAACGGCGTGGCCACCTTTGTCGGTCCCGACTATGGTAATGGCTTGGATGTGATTGTCTCTATCGACAGCTCGAACCATACTGCATACGTCAATTTCGATTACGAGAACTATTGGCTTCACATGCCCTGCGGCGTGTTCCGCGACATCTATGAAGAGGACGGCCGTATGATACTGGCTGTGTGGGAGTCCACCAACGGCAACGACACACTCTTTGTCGGCCGCAACTACGAAGGCTCGCTGATGATATGTTTCGCCTACAGCGGCATCTGTCAGGCGAATCATACTCACGAGTGTCTGCTGGTGCCTGCACCGTCCGACCTGCAGACATGGTACTGTTCCTCGCCCTACGACATCATCCTCAACCTCTCGCCCTATGCCATAGAGACTTATCCTGAGATCGGCATTGCACATATATGCGCTCCGATGGCCACGGACATCAACTGCATCCCTGCTTTCTGGACGGGCAACTGCGAGATGATACGCTACTTCACCAACCGCACCGATGTGGACTATGAGCTCTCGCTGCGCTACACCTACAACAACGATAGCAGCTACTATGTCGTCGACTCGCTCGGTGTCACCGGCTACCCGTCCGACGCCACCACTGCAATGCCAATGGTCATCCACGACTTGCACCAATACCCAGGATGCGCCAGTCAGTATGTGTTCAATAGAATCAATTAAAACACCGACAATATGAAACAGCCCCCCAAACTGGCAGCCGCCGTGCTGCTCATGGCAGGCCTTTTCGCCGCCTGCAAACCCGAAATCGAATTGGCCGGCTCGGCATGGAGCAATTCCGTTAGCGGCACCGACAGCGATGGCGACCACTACACGGCCACCTACACTATGGTATGCAATACCGCCAGCAGCGGCATGCTCTTTCTCTCAGTCAGTTATGCCGACGACGAGATGCCCTTCTGCTTCGCCATGCCGATGACCTATACATGGGACGGCAATAAGGGCACTGCCACTGCCACCCTATCTATTCCTGAGGAAGGCACGCAGACATTCAGCATTCCTGTCACCTGGAGCAAGACCACACCCCTGTCGGCATCGTTCAACCAGATAGCGCAGGTCTTCGGGATAGGCTGGCCGCCGGAACTGGAGCAAAAGAGTTTCGCCAAACCAGCCTCGATGGACGGCACCACATGGACGGTGGAGTTCGACGAAGATATGGACCATTTCGTCTACGAGTTGAAGTTTGTCAGCGCCAGCGCCGCCGTGCTCAACCTCACGATGGTCGAGGGCGAAGATTCCGAAAACATGCGCTGGAATGTCAACTACAGCTACTCCGAAGGTATCGGCACCACCAGCATTTTCTGGGAAGGCGAGAACATCCGCGGCGGCTTCTATATGCCCGACGACACCCACATGCTCTTCTCCGACGGCGAGGACGGACTGTCATTCACCAAGCAGCAATAAACCATGAACCGTTTTGCAAGACTTTCTTTCTTGGTAGCAACAGCGCTGTTGTCAGTCGGCTGCACCAAATGCTATTGGCCTGAAGACACGGTGCGCGACATTACCTATACCATCGCGCCCGCCACATTTGTCATTGACAACGCCACAACCACCACCGTCCATCTCGAGACCGAGGCCGAATGGCAGGCCCTGCTCGACCGCTTCTGCGACTGGGCCGAAGAGGGCAGCACGGTAACCTTCTACAGACCGGGTACGCAGCCGTCTCGGCTGCATGCAGGCGGGACGCCTGCGCACCCAACCAAGGAGGCCGTCACCTACAGCACCACCGACCGCGAGGCCATGAAACGCTGGATGGCCCAGATGGAGGACGCGGGCATGACCGTCACCGTGACCTACGACCCCGCCACGGGCACCTGGAACGGCACCGCCTACGCCACAGCGCCATCCCCGACACCAGACCCACTGCCCACATTGGGCTGCGATGTGTTGACCTATGTCTGCGACGCTTCGCCCATGTGGCGCATCATACTCAGCGTCGACACTGCTAACCAGCTGATGTTCTTCACCGGCATGATGTACGACAGCATCAACACCTTCGTCGGCTACAACCTCATGGTGCCCGATGGCTTCTGTCGTTACAACTACTTCGACCCGCAGGATTCAGGTTATTACAACTACTACAACGACCGCGTGTTCATCTTCATCCAGAACCTTGACCAACCGAGCCAGGCCAACCACTACTGCCTGATTGGCAACTTCGACTTCTCGAGCAACGGCTTCACATTAGAGTTTGAAGACTACGCTCCACAAGACCTCAACACCGTCATTTCTTTCCCATTTGTCCGCACCGATGAGTTCGGGCTGATGATGCACCGATGCGAGAGGTGCGACGTGCTGATTCACATGGGCTACGGCGAAGGGCAGAGCTATATCTTCCCGCGCTTCGACGGAGATTTTCCGTTTGAACATGGCAAGTTCACAATAACGGCAGTGGAAGCCACGGCCAGCGACGGCTATGGGTACTTCCATGAGGTGTTCCGCCTGCGATACAGCATAACCGGTAGCGAACCCATATTCGGTACCTATTATACTGACGGAATATCCGAAGATTGGTATCCCTTGAACTATACCACGTCCGCCATGTGGCCTACATACTTCCACTTCAAAAAATATTGAAATAACAAATGAGGCGACGGCGACTGCCACCGGGACTGACAACCTGTCAGCCGGTGGCTTTTTTTTTGCCGTCCACACCACCCGTTTTCGCGCCACTTTGCAGGCTGCACCGAGGCTCCACGAAGGGCGACAAGCCTGGTTGATGCCTAGATGATGCTTGGTTGATGCAGGGAGGGTGGGGCCCCAAGCCGACGGATGGCCGACAGCACCCAGGACAGAGTTCACACTGAAATACAACCACATACGCAAAATTCCATTCGTTACCCTACGTTTCTGTCCTCCCACCCTCGCGACAAGCGTCCAGACCCCTCTCAACGTACAGTTGGTTTTTGCAAGAAAAAAATGTTAAAAACTTTGCCGATTAGTATTTTATTCTTACCTTTGCAAAAATTTTTATTATGAAAAAAGTTTATATCTCCTAATAATTCTTTTACTACGATAACTGATGGCACATGCTAACGCCAACCAAAACATAGAGGAACTGATGATTAATATTCAACAAAATGAATCGCCAGATATCTCAGTGTATCCAAATCCAACATCAGAGAATGTTACCATTTCGTGCCCAAAAGAAACGGTCGGTAATGGTGTGATTCTTGTTTATTCATCAGATGGTGTGCTTCTGTACAAAACGGACATTGCAGAACCTAACACAAAAGTTATAATGAATCACCACCCATCGGGAATATACATACTTGCTATCTGTGACAACAACAACCGTGTTTCTTCCTTCAAAATTGTAAAGAAATGAAACGAACTGCCATAGTAACGATGTTGATGCTTTGCTCATTGAATGTCTTTTCGCAGAGCAAGATTGATTCGCTTTGGGCGTTCTTCAAAGAGTTTCACCTGTCGGCAGAAGTGGGCTATAATTTCCTTATCCCAAGTGCGACAGTATACAATTCTTATTATATTCCATACTCGAATGAGGTTAACAGTTTTTCCGATTTGCAAGGTTATGCGGTAGAAAATCCGTGGAATAACAACGGCTATGGCTATTTCCATCACCACCAATGGAACATTGCCGTTGCCGCCGAGAGCAGAATCGTGAAATGGCGGCTCACGATGGAACGCGATTACTTGGGCTACGAGTATTCCTGGGCCACTTTTGATGCCGACTATCTGCGTGTGGCGCTGTCGCTGCAATTTTTCATCTTGAAGTGCAATTGGATGCACATCCTACTGGGACCCGCCGTCGAATGGGGATGGATTACACGGTATGACTATACATCCAATGGGGTCACCATGCACAACCCCGACATCGGACAGACCTACGGCGTAAACCTTCTTTTCCCGCTGACATTTCTATTTCCCATCACTGAACATAGCCGAATATACCTGAACGTGGCAAGCGGATTGCATTTGCGCAACGACCACGAATTACACTATCACAACCATTGGGGCTACTGGCCCGGCCCAGAGGCGGAACTAAGAAGCTATTGTCCGTTCAGTATCGGCCTCGGGTACGGCTTCGCACTCTGACAATGTATTGCAAACACCGGCGACTGCCACTGGGACTGACAAAGTGTCAGCCGGTGGCAGTCGCTGGCAGTTTTATGGGGGTTGGCACGGATGTTGATAACATTGGGTGTCGCCGCGCTGGAGCACGGCACACAGAACAAACGAAGTAAAACAAAAAAACATAACAGTTATGACAAACATCAAACCTTTAGCAGACCGAGTCCTCGTGCGTCCCGCCGAGGCTGAACAGAAGACCGCCAGCGGCATCATCATCCCCGACACCGCCAAAGAGAAACCGCAGCGCGGCGAAGTCCTCGCCGTGGGCAAGGGCACCAAGGACCACGAGATGACCGTCAAGGTGGGCGACCAAGTCCTCTACGGCAAGTACAGCGGCACCGAAATCGAGATTGACGGCGAGAAGCTGATGATCATGAAAGAAAGCGACATCTACGCTATCATCTAAATTAAGCTGTGAGCTGTGAGTTTTAAGTAGCTACGCACTCCGGCTCCCGCCTCACTTAAAACTTAAAGTTTAAAACTTAAAACTAAAATTATTATGGCAAAACAGATAGTTTTCAATAATGACGCTCGCGAGCAGCTTCGCAAAGGCGTCGACGAGTTGGCAAATGCAGTGAAGGTGACCCTCGGCCCCAAAGGCCGCAATGTGGTTATCGACAAGAAATTCGGTGCCCCGCAGGTGACCAAGGACGGCGTGACCGTCGCCAAGGAAATCGAGCTTGAGGACGGCATCCAGAACATGGGCGCCCAGATGGTCAAGGAGGTCGCCTCCAAGACCAACGACCAGGCCGGCGACGGCACCACCACCGCCACCGTGCTGGCCCAGGCCATCGTCAACACCGGCCTGAAGAACGTCACCGCCGGCGCCAACCCCATGGACCTCAAACGCGGCATCGACAAGGCCGTGGCCGAGATCGTGAAGAGCATTAAGGAGCAGGCCCAGGAGGTCGGCGGCGACATCCAGAAGATTCGCCAGGTGGCCACCATCAGCGCCAACAACGACAGCGCCATCGGCGACATCATCGCCGAGGCCATGAAGAAAGTGACCAAGGACGGCGTCATCACCATCGAGAACGCCAAGGGCATCGACACCACCGTCAAGGTCGTCGAGGGTATGCAGTTCGACCGCGGCTACATCAGCCCCTACTTCGTCACCGACACCGAGAAGATGGAGTGCAGCTACGACAACCCCTACATCCTTATCTACGACAAGAAGATCAGCACCATGAAGGACCTGCTGCCCGTGCTCGAGAAGGTCGTCAACACCGGCCGTCCGCTCCTCATCATCGCTGAGGACGTCGAGAGCGAGGCCCTGGCCACCCTCGTGGTCAACCGCCTGCGCGGCAGCCTGAAGATCGCCGCCGTCAAGGCCCCCGGCTTCGGCGACCGCCGCAAGGAGATGCTCGAAGACATCGCCATCCTCACCGGTGGCACCGTCATCAGCGAAGAGAAAGGCTACAAGCTCGAGGACGCCGACCTCAGCATGCTCGGCCAGAGCGAGAAGATCAGCATCGACAAGGACAACACCACCATCGTCAGCGGCAAGGGCGACAGCGCTGCCATCAAGGCACGTGTTGGCCAGATCAAGGCCCAGATCGAGAAGACCACCAGCGACTATGACCGCGAGAAGCTCCAGGAGCGCCTCGCCAAGCTGGCCGGCGGCGTGGCCGTCATCTACGTCGGCGCCGCTTCTGAGGTCGAGATGAAGGAGAAGAAAGACCGCTTCGACGACGCCCTGCACGCCACCCGTGCAGCCGTCGAGGAGGGCATCATCCCCGGTGGCGGCACCGCCCTCATCCGCGCCGCCCAGAAGCTCGAAGGTGTCAAGCTCGGCGACCAAAGTGGAGCCAAGCAACCCTGGTGGCCCGAGAACGAGGACGAGAAGCTCGGCATCGAGATCATCCGCCGCGCCGTCGAGGAGCCTCTGCGCATGATTGTCGAGAACGCCGGCCTCGAAGGCAGCGTCGTTGTCAACGAGGTGAAAAATGGCAAGGGCGACTACGGCTACAACGCCCGCGCCGAGAAGTACGAGAACCTCTTCCAGAGCGGCGTCATCGACCCCGCCAAGGTGACCCGCGTGGCCCTGGAGAACGCCGCCAGCATCGCCGGCATGCTCCTCACCACCGAATGCGTCCTCTGCGACATCAAGGAACCCGAACCCCCGATGCCCGCCGGCAACCCCGGTATGGGCGGAATGGGCGGAATGTATTGATGAATGCGTGAATGCGTTAGTGCTTGAGTGGCTAACGCATACCAATACAGCCAACAGTAAAGGGAGCATCCACACGGGTGCTCCCTTTATTCGTTTATATTATAATCTAAAGTGTTTCCAATAAGGTAATGAATTCCTCTCGGGTGAGACCAAGGTCGTTGATGGTTTTTCGTACCACCAGTTCGGATACGGGGTCGACGTGTGTTTGAATGATAACCGTGCGTTTCAGTCCCTCGCGCACCCAAGCCTCGTGGCCCCCTTTGGTGCGCATCTTATGGAGCCCGAGTGCCGTCAGCACTGCGAGGAATTCTTTTAGTGTGATATTCGACAACTTTTTCATACGTGTGCGGCAATTCTGACTGGTGCTGAAATGCGCTCATAGTTGGTGTTGCTCTGCAGCAAGCCGGACAGTTGGCGGTTGCGGAGCTGTGTACGGAACGATGGGGGCACAATCTTTTTCCCACTCACTTTCCAGCCGTGCTCTTTCAAGTCCTCTTCGAAAGTTCCCATCCCCATACAGCATTCCACGTGCAATTGAAGGCACTCGTAGAAGTTCTTCACAGCATCCTGAAAATCGGTGCCGGTGGTGGCAAGGTCGAGCGATGGACAATAGGCCGCCAGATGCTCATTTTCCTTGAAAATATACACATCCACATCGAACCGGAACTTGTCCTTGTCTATTTCAATCGTGTTGTTTCTGCGCTTGTTTTCCATATTAATTCTTATAGATTTCAGACTGCAAAGATACGACAAAATCCAGGAACGGAGAAAAAAAATTTTGTCATATTGGAAAATGTTTGTAATTTTGCAGCGTCTTTCAACAGATAGAAAGACCGAGAGAAAGCGCGTTTTCTCTATTCCGCAGACGTGAACTTGGACACTTCACGAAGGTACAAAGTCGGAATGAGGTGAATGATTTCTCACTTGTGTTGTATTCGTATATCTACGACATACACCAAGTGGAGTTACATCAAAAGACCTTATCTACTTTGTACCAAAATACAGGGGAGTCCAAGCCCTACGTCTGAGATGGGGAAATGGATGGCTCCACTTTCTTCGTATATGTTTCACTTCTCCGAGCCTGGAATGGAGGTTGCGCCCGACACTCATGCAGGGTACAGAAAAAATGAAGAAAGGACTAATGACTGCATTCTTGGTACTGATTGCCACATGTATGCTCCATGCACAGGAGACGACACAAAAAAAGCAAAAGATTGCCGATGATGAACCCCAAAGCGTCGAATTCAACATAGACTTCAGATATCCTTTTGTGGAAAACACATCTCTGAATATGGTGTATGGAATGGGTGTCGCCATTCGCTTGGACAAAAGCATACCCCTCTATGTGATTACTGGACTGGAATACCAATTATTGAGTGGCGAGATTGAAATACTGGGGAAAACACAATCCCTTTCCTCGATGACACTCAGTGTTCCGCTTTCTATGGCCTATTTCTTAGACCTTGGAGAATCGCTAAGTCATTGGAAAATCATGCTCCAAGGGGGTGCAAGATTCAACTATCTGCTTTCATCAGAGATAGGAAACGAATCGGTGCTTGACGATAACGACCGTACAGGATTCAACGGACTGGTGAGGTTTGGCATCGGGAAAACAGCCATTCTGTATGGAGAGTACGCGTTCCCCTTCGGCAGTGGCGAGGGGGTATGGAGCATAGGCCTTTGTAGCGGTTTTTAAAACACCTTATGTTTAACCTTAATAAAAAAACAAAATGAAACGATTTTCAAAAATGATGGCTCTGCTGCTCTGCCTGACGGCAACAGCAGGAATGGTTGGCTGCACGAAGGACGACTCGTCCAGCAGCACTACAGAAAACGGCGGCGGCAACAGCGGCGGCGGTGGTAACAGCGGCGGCGGCAGCGAACCGTCCAACCCCAATGCTCCTGCCTCAATATCGGGAACGAAATGGAAATACACATGGTCCAACTCTGGTGCGAACATGTCTGGATATCAGCAACTGACCTTTAGTTCCACCAAAGTAACCTATTACTCCTATACCGAGACTCAGCGACCTTTTGGCGAACCGCCATCAGTCCACGAACAAACCCTCGATTACTCCTATACGTATAATAATGGCAGTGGAACTATCGGCAGCAAGTCATTCACCGTGAACAATAACACTCTTAAATACAACGGCGATACTTACACAAAACAATAAGTAACACTATGAAACAGATTTTCAAAATGATGGCTCTGCTGCTCTGCCTGACGGCAACAGCAGGAATGATTGGCTGCACGAAGGACGACTCGTCCAACAGTGACTCAGGAAACGCCAATACCCAAAACTCTATCTCAGGAACAAAATGGGTTAGTTCCATTCATTATGATTATGGTGACTATCAACCCACCGAAACGAAAGAACTGAGTTTTACCAGCGGGAATAGGGGTACCTATCACAGACACCTAGACACAGGCAGTTGGGATTCGGAGGATGAAACCGTCGACTTCACCTACACCTATAGTTCTGGCTATGGGCAGATAACCATGTCCTATGGTGGAACCAGCTACTTCAGCGTCAACGGCGACGTTCTGACATGGCAGGAGACTGCCTATTTCAAACAGTAAGACAATGAAGCGCATGGAGTCTTGAAATCATGCGCATCTTTTCCCGAAATCATGCTCATGATTCACCATAATCATGATTAAGATGCTCATGAATTCTGGGTAAGATGGGCATGATGTTTTTGAAGCCATCTCGTCGACCCATTGCCGAGAGACCGAAGAAGAACCGAGCTTGGATCCTAGTCGGCACATAGGAGGGAGACAGTATTTGATCAAAGGTTCGCTCGTCAAGCTCGCGGGGCACACCAGAGTAAAAGGGGAGTAAAACCTAATGGCCACTTTCTGGCTTCGCCCACCGCCGCAAGGAGATGCTCGAAGACATCGCCATCCTCACCGGTGGCACCGTCATCAGCGAAGAGAAAGGCTACAAGCTCGAGGATGCCGACCTCAGCATGCTCGGCCAGAGCGAGAAGATCAGCATCGACAAGGACAACACCACCATCGTCAACGGCAAGGGCCAGAGCGATATGATCGCCGCTCGCAAGCAGCAGATCAAGGCCCAGATCGAGAAGACCACCAGCGACTACGACCGCGAGAAACTGCAAGAGCGTCTGGCCAAACTGTCGGGCGGCGTGGCAGTTATCTATGTCGGCGCAGCCAGCGAGGTCGAGATGAAGGAGAAGAAGGACCGCTTCGACGACGCCCTGCACGCCACACGCGCAGCCGTTGAAGAGGGCTTGTGGTTCACCGCTTTGCTATCGAAGTGCCACTGGCACTTCTTCTTCCCCGGCGGCGGCACGGCCCTGATCCGCGCAGCCGAGAAGCTGAACAAGGTGAAACCCGAGAACGAGGACGAGAAACTGGGTATCGAAATCATCCGCCGCGCCGTCGAGGAGCCTCTGCGCATGATTGTCGAGAACGCCGGCCTCGAAGGCAGCGTCGTTGTCAATGAAGTGAAGAACGGCAAGGGCGACTACGGCTACAACGCCCGCAGCGAGCAGTATGAGAACCTGTTCCGGAGCGGTGTCATCGACCCCGCCAAGGTGACCCGTGTGGCCCTGGAGAACGCCGCCAGCATCGCCGGCATGCTCCTCACCACCGAGTGCGTCCTCTGCGACATCAAGGAACCCGAACCCGCAGCCCCCGCCAACCCCGGTATGGGCGGCATGGGTGGAATGTACTAAGCCGCAAGGCTTGGTACAAACCCAGCCACAGCGGGTGGAATGTACTAAACATATAGTGCAATCCGATAGTCAAGCCGAGGGGAAATTCCCCTCGGCTTTTTTTATTACCCAACACAATAAAAACAGAAGGACATCGTTATAACAGCAAAATACAAACGATATGGACACCACGACATTCAATAGCAGTATGGTGAACAACCTCTGGAACGTCATCCAAGGGCTTTCCCTCTCGTCGACCGACCAGCGTTGGCTAGCAGACCGTCTTTTTGAGAGTGCCAAGGCTGATGACATCGCTATTCTTGCCCAAGCACGCAAAGCCATAGATGAAATGCGACAGCAAAGCGAAGAGAATGGCAACTCGGAAATGACGCTTGAAGAAATCAACGCCGAGATTCGTGCAGCACGTCATGCATGCAAATAACAAGTGCAGCAATGAAACAATACTACGCCGTCTTCGACACCAACGTGCTGGTATCCGCCCTGCTCTCGCGCAACGCTGTCTCCCCGACAGTGGCTTTGCTTGACCATATCCTTGACCGAACCATCATTCCCGTTTACAACGAGAAGATACTGAACGAGTACAACGAAGTACTGCATCGCTCCAAGTTCAGTTTTTCCACCGAACAGATTAATGCTGTGCTTGCTGCCATACGCAGTGGCATCGCCGCCGACCGCACCCCTGCCGAGTGGAACTTCCCCGATGAAGAGGACATTGTCTTCTACGAAGTTGCCCTCTCTGTCGACCAAGCCTACCTCATCACTGGCAATACCCGTCATTTCCCACCTGTCAGCAAGGTTGTCACCCCTGCGGAAATGCTGAGGATTGTAAAGGGAAATGTCTAGCAATCATTTTCTCCGACCGGCCAAATCTGTTTGCGCCAAAATATTCTCCCTACAAATAATCGGAGAATAAAATCACCCGCGACAGCCCCGTTTCTTTTTCAAAACACCCTTTTGCACCCTCGCAAAACCTTGTTTCAATTTCAAAACCCATTTTCGCAAACCGCGACAGCCGTTTTCAAAACCATTTGGGGGTATTGCAGCACGGCGATGGCAGTTTTCAATCTTAGTTGGTCAACCACGTGATGGAAATGACATCAATTTAAATCAGGATGTACATTGTTGTATGAAGATTAAGGTTTATTGTTTTATCGAAAGGGTGCCAGTCTGGGGCTGGCACCCTTGGGGGAGGTGAGGGTTTTCTGAAGGGATTACTGTTTGGTGAGTGGGTAGGTGGCACCGTTAATTTTGAATGTAAACGTATTGCCGTTGATGGAGAATGTGGCGCTAGCAGGCTCATGTGTATCTGGGTTCTCTAACGCCATTGTTCCATTCCCCGAAGAATAAGTGTAGGTTCCCCGATAAAGATTGGACGAGTAGTCAAGTCTTTGCATGGTGACATAAGTCAAATTTCCCGTTTGCGAAAAAGTGACTATTACCATGTTATAACCATTTATATCTTCCGAACCTGTTTGACTACCCCAGCTCCATTTGGTCTCGGAAACGGACTCGGGGTAGTTGGCGGAGCTGCCGCCACCGCCGCTGGAGGGGTTGTCGTCGTTGTTGTTGTCCTTGTTGCAGGACGAAAATGTGAACATTGTGGCTGCCACGAAGAGTAGCAAGGTCAGATTTTTGATTTTTTGAACCATTGTTGTAAGATTTTAAATTAAACGTTTATTGAATTAAAAGGTTGTTTAAGACAAACCACATCCGCCCCGCCGCAGTATTGCGGCAGGTGCAGGCAAAAGAATTAAAAACAATATCTGTCTTTAAACACGAAATCGTTATGTGCTGACACCAAGAAAAAAAGAGAAAAACAATAATGTTACACATACTAGTTTTCATCTTAATTGTGGCAGTTTTATCCTGTTGCCTCGTCAGTTTTTGTTTGCCATTCCGCACCACAAATGACAACAATACAAGAAGCGTGGTGCTGTACACCTTTTCTCCGAGTAGAGGTCGTGAGAATTACCTTGATATAAAGAAATGGGAACAGTCCACGCTAATACACGCGAACCGTCATACCATCCTTGCATATCATAGAAGTTTCTCACGTTTCTACTCGCAAGACGAAGATATAACGCTTCGTTGATTTCACTGTTGAAATCGGGTGCAAAAATACACAAAATAATTCACATACAGAAATCTTTTTCCACTATGTCGGAAAAAGTTCGTATTTTTGCAGCGTTTAAAACGAATAGAAACATGCTACAGATTGGAACCAAGGCGCCGATGTTTGAGGGCGCGGACGAGAACGGGAATACCATCAGACTGACCGATTATGCCGGCAAGAAGCTGGTGCTCTACTTCTACCCCAAGGACAGCACGCCGGGCTGCACCAGCGAGGCCTGCGACCTGCGCGACAACTACCACCGCTTCCTGGCCCAGGGCTACGAGGTGCTCGGCGTCAGCCGCGACAGCGCCGCCAGCCACCAGAAGTTTATCGCCAAGTACGAGCTGCCCTTCCACCTCATCTCCGACCCCGAGCACCGCATCCTCGAAGCCTACGAAGCCTGGGGCGAGAAGAAGAACTACGGCAAGGTGACGATGGGCACCCTCCGCACCACCTACGTCATCGACGAGCAGGGCACCATCGTCGACGCCATCGGCAAAGTGAACACCAAAGAGCATACAAAACAGATTTTGAAATGACACTACAGGAAGCTATCGTCGCACGGCACAGCGTGCGGCAGTACAAACAACAACCTATCGAGGCCGACAAGGTGGAGCAGCTGCGCGCCGCCATCGACGAGGCCAACCGCGCGGCAGGGCTGCACATGCAGCTGGTGACCGACGAACCGGAGGCCTTCGCCAAGGGGCTGGCCAAGTACGGCAAATTCAGCGGCATCAGCAATTACATCGTCCTCGTGTGCCGCAAGGGGCTGGACGAACAGCTGGGCTACCACGGCGAGCGCGTGGTGCTGCTGGCGCAGACGCTGGGGCTGAACAGCTGCTGGGTGGGCCTCACCTTCAGCCGCCAGCCCGACCACTACACCGTCGGCTCCGACGAGCAGCTGCACGGTGTCATCGCCCTCGGCTACGGCCTGACGCAGGGCGTGCAGCACCCCGTGCGCCACACGGAGAAGTACTATCGGAGCGCCATCCAGCCGGTACCGGAGTGGTTCCTGCGCGGCATGGAGGCCGCCATGCTGGCCCCGACGGCGATGCACATGCAGAAGTTCGAGTTCGAGCTGCTGGCCGACGGACGGGTGGCCGCGCGGACGCGCTTCAGCCTGGTGAACAGCTACCTGAAGATCGACCTCGGCATTGTGAAGTGCCACTTCGAGCTCGGCGCCGGCAGCGAGAACGTACGCTGGGCGTAGAGTTATCCGTCGCCCCTACGGGGCTTGAAATCAAAATGGTATATCATCCCTACCGGGGGTTGGCACCCCCGGCTATGTTCCGTCGCCCCTACGGGGCTATTCCACCAACTTGAAGCGCATACGCCACGTGTGCGCTTCTTCGTTGTAGTCGTGACTGATGATTTTGAAAGTGCCTATTTCTGAAGTGTTGGCTACGTATGTGCCGACGCACGCACAGAGGTCGTAGTCGCCGATGCAGACCCCGATGCCAGTCAGCAACCCGGCATGGGCGGAATGGACGGATTGTACCAAGCCGCAAAGAACATTTAACACAGCAAGGGGTGTCCAACTGGGTACCCTTTGCTTGTTGTATCTATTTGTCGTCGTAGTCTATTGGCAAGAGGTTGTCGTCGTAGAAGCGGTCGAAATCGGACTGAAAGAGGTGGTCCTGAATGATGCGGTATTTCTCAAACTCCGTCTCGGCAAAGTCTTTAGCCATCTCGGCTGATACAACACCTCCGTCGGTCAATACGGCATCACCACCGGCCTCAAGGATGGTGTCGATACGCTTGGCCCAGTCCTCCATTGTCATAGGGATGTGCCTTGTGGCCATACGCTCGGCCATGTCGAGCACGGCATTGACCAGCCGTCCCATATCCTCCAGTTCGTTTCCCTTCAGATAGTTCTTGGCAATGCTCACATCGGTCTTGACAATCTTGCCGTCGGGCGAGTTCTCCCATGTGGTCAGTCCCATGTGTTCCCGTTTGGCGTTGGCGCGCTGCATAATAAGTTCGGCGGCGGTATGGCCATGCACGGCATAATGCATCTTATTCTGCACCTTCTGGAAAAAGAGCCGGGTGGTCGGCGCATCGCGGTTATAGTCGATTGCGGTGGCGTAGATGTCGGTCAGTTTCTGGTAGAAACGGCGTTCGCTGAGGCGTATCTCCCTGATTTCCGCCAGAAGGTGCTCGAAATAGTCCTCCCCGATAAAACTGCCGTTCTCCATACGCTTACGGTCGATTATATAGCCACGTATGGCGAACTGACGCAGCACACAGGTACACCACTGGCGGAACTGCGTGGCGCGGATGGAGTTGACGCGGTAGCCGATCGAGATTATAGCGTCAAGGTTGTAGAATGCCACCTCGTGGCTTTGCGTTTTGCCCTCCATTGCGCCATGCTGAGTGGTAGTTCGGATTTTCCGAACTACCCTTTCTTGCTGCAATTCCCCACTGGAAAAAATATTTTTAAGATGCTCGCTTATTGTAGATTTTGCTTTGTCGAACAAGATTGCTATGGCATCCTGCGTACACCAAATCGTCTCGTCCCTGTACAGTACCTGTACGCCGTCCTCCTTCCCCTCAATTTGGAAAATCAGGAACTCCGCCGTGCTGTTGCGTATCTCGAATTTCTTTGTCATGACCGTTGAATTTGCATTGCAAAGATACGACAAAATACCAACATGTAGAAAATTAATTTTGTCAGATGGAAAAAATGTTGTATTTTTGCAGTCGCAAACGGGGAGAAATCCGTCTGCCGAAAGAAAGCGCATTTTCGCCTTATTCCGATTGTGTGAACCTGAACAATTTACGCATCTGTAAAACTAGGAATAAAGGAGTTACGAAATGCTCCCATTGGATGATTATATCCTGTGTGGAGTTATTCAGATTACCTTTATATTCGTTTTACAGGGAAGTTCAGGCCCTCACACAAGAAGATAGAGACATAATGGATGGCTCCACTTTCTTCGTTGTGGTAGTTGAAACATTTTAATAACTAAAACATAAAAGATATGGCACTAATAACATGTCCCGAATGTGGCCAGCAGGTGAGCGACACCGCGAAGACGTGTCCCCATTGCGGCTATGTGCTAAAGAAAACAGTCAATGTCGACTTCGCCGCCGGAGCCCAGAAAGCAACCGAAGCGGTGAACGCGATTCGCGATGTCAAAAAAGTGGTCAATCCCTTCAAGGTGTTTGGCTACAAGAAATGGGCGTCGGCTTTCAAAAGCAAACAATTCCTGCTTTATCTGTTGATTCCACTGGTGATTATTGTGATTATGGCCATCAGGAAAGGCGTCCTTTATTCACTGGTATTGATGCTCATTCCTTATTTGGTCTTGCTCCTGAGAAGCATTACCCATACTTTGTTTGACAAAGAATTTCCTGGACACGGCGTGAAAACGTACACGCTGATGCCTTACGACGACCTTATTTGTTTTATGCTGGCCTTTGGCCTTTCATTCGGGAAGTTTTTTATTGTGCTGTTCCTGTCGGGCTCGGTGCTGATGGCGGTGATGGCCGTGCTGAAGATGGCTACGATGAAGCAGATGGCCTTTGGTGTCCACGAGTGCCCGGAGTGTGGCCACACTGTTGTAGAAGGGCGGACGGAGTGCGAAAACTGTAGTTGCCCTGTCAACCCAGGGTTCTCGCAGATAAAACCATCGGGCATAAATGGTCATTGGGCAGCTGCCGGTATTTGCTGCGCCATAATGTTCGTAGGTGGACTTGTTCTGAGTAGCACAGTGCATACAAAGAGGGACAAATGGGAGTCCCTATTATACGCTATTCAGGGCACATACGATGATAACTACAAACGCAGAGTTTGTAGCAGATGCGGAGAAGTTAATTTCGGTAACTTTGGACTTGATGACGAGTGTAAATATGGAGGTCATCACGTTTGGGTTGAACAATAAAAAACTATTTCATTATGATTATAAAGTGTCCAGACTGCGGGCAAGATGTTTCGGATAAGGCAATACGCTGCAACAAATGCGGCGAGCCAATAAACAAAGATGTGGCAACTGGAACTGTTGCAAGGTTATCAATTCCAAAGACTACTCTAATTATAATGAGTGCAGCCATGTTGATGGGACTGTTCTTCTCCTTTCGAGAGATAAAGAGCAACATTGAACTGGCAAAATACGCATCGCATAAATTAGAGATGCTAGAACACATGAACGAGACGAGGAGAATTATGTTGGAAAACATGATGGAATCGTTTGGAGCTGAATTCAAGTTATAAACGCAACACCAAGGGAGTAAATTGTTGACCTGATTGCTGGTGCAAATATAGCAAAAACATTTCATAAGGAGATCTGAAGCCGAATCTTTTTCTTGGACGGTGATTGATGAGGTTGCAGGCAC
>JAZNSV010000217.1:0-2026 GCA_045591485.1 Bacteroidales bacterium
GTTCGGGACGGGCAAATCTTCGGGTCAACCCATGGCCTGGTAGTGCACCGGGAGTGCATATCAACGATACATCAACGATATATCAACGAAATTTCAACGATTGCAATCGTTGAAATATCGTTGATATATCGTTGATGTATCGTTGATATGCACTACCGGTGCAGCAGGAAAGCGGACTGAAATGCGACGTTTTTATAGGGCAGCGATGTAGAGATTGGGCAAAAAAGCGGTTATATGTAATATAGGGGCGCATGCTTTGCGCAGGCCGCCGCCGCGGCGGCGGGGGCACGCAGAGCCGCCGAGCCGAACGCCTGAAAAAGAACACATTGAGAAATATAAATAAAAAACATTTCACAAATCAAAAAAAAATTAGTAATTTTGCAAACCGAACAGATCATGAAACAGACAACCAAAAACACAATGAATGCTATGAAAACCATAGTGAAGCGACTCATCGGGACGGCTGCCGTAGTGGCGGCCTTGGTGGGTGTGCAGTGCACAGCCGCCGCACAGGAAATCGAACTGACCTTCGGGCAGCAGAACAAGACGCTGGCCAAGCACTTCGCACCGCAGCTGCTGGGCAGCGACGGCACGAGCGTGGTGTATGTGATGACCAAGGGGGTGGTTGCGCCCAGCAAAGAGCTGGTGAGTTTCGACATGCAGCAGAAGGAGCAGGCCGCGGTGAAGCTGTGCAAAGTGAAGCTCAACGGCACCTACGACATCAACGTGGAGCGGGCTTTTGTGAACGGGAGCGAGATAGACCTTCTGGTGAGCAACACGCGTGACAACGGGCTGGTGGTGACGCACGAGCGGCGGACGATGGCCACCCTGGAGCTGCAGGGCGAGGCACGGACGCTGGTGAACATGAGCGGCACGAAAGAGGACGGGTTGTTCTTCTTCAGCGCGGTGTCGCCCAACGGCAAGTTGCTGGCCACAGCCACAGCCAAGGTGGAGGCCGGCATCGGGGCCGAGGTGCGCGTGGGGCTCTACAGCGACAAGGTTGAAGAATACTGGTCGATGGAGGTGCCGGCGCACGGATTCAGCGACATGATGGTGAGCAACGACGGCGAGGTGGTGCTGGTGGGCATGCAGGAGAAAGACGGCCGCGGCACGGTGCAGGTCACGGTGGCCGACGGCGAGAAGAGCGACTACCAGAGCTTCGGCTACACGACCAACGGGGTGCTCAAGGAGTGGGCACCGGCATTCTACAAAGACGGGCGCGTGGTGCTGGTGGCCGCGATGCAGAGCGACTACAAGACGCTGATGCGCGTGGGGCCCAACATAGACTGCATCGACGCCGTGAGCTGCCAGATGGCGAGCGGCGAGGTCAGCGTGGACCGCCACAGCTTCGGCGAAGCCGAGCTGGCCCGCATGGAGAACAAGAAAGGCAACACCACCGGCTACCGCTGGATGGAGATGGGCAACCTGCAGCAGGTGATAGGCGACGAGGAAGGGGCCTTCGCGGTGGTAGACAACCAATGGGACACCTACAACCAGTACGGCTGGGTGAGCCGCGAGCGGCGCGGCATGATGGTGCTGCGCATAGGCAGCGACGGCCGCTTCAAGTGGACGCACACCGAGCGCACCTACACCTACGCCCCGGCGGGCCTGCGCGACATGATACGCTACCGCTGGACGGCCACCGCCGACGGCATCATGCTGGCATGGACCACCAACAGCAAGGACGCCGCCAAAGGCACCGACGAGAAGGTGAAGGGCAGCAAGCTCTACATCGGCAGCTCGGAGCTGACGGTGATGACCCTCGACCGCGAAGGCCAGACCAAGAAGGCCAGCTTCAGCCTCGGCGGGCTGGCGCTGCACCTCTACCCCACCCCGCTGGACAAGGGCGAATGGCTGCTGCTGGCCACCGGCAAGACGAAGGGCAAGTTCGGGAAATTGAGAATTGTGAATTAAGAATTGTGAATTGTGAATTGTGAATTGTGAATTGTGAATTGTGAATTGTGAATTGTGAATTGTGAATTGTGAATTGTGAATTGTGAATTGTGAATTGTGAATTGTGAATTGT
>JAZNSV010000218.1:0-37329 GCA_045591485.1 Bacteroidales bacterium
ACGATACATCAACGATATTTCAACGATATTTCAACGATTGCAATCGTTGAAATATCGTTGAAATATCGTTGATGTATCGTTGATATGCACTACCGATGCAGAAGAAAATATGTGCCGGATAGGTTAAATTAACATAAAAGCACAGCCGCTGAACATGGCGCTGCAGCGACTGTTTTTTTGCCAGAATTGTTTTTTTTAGTATTTTTGCATTCCACTACAGAATGCACTTTCGCTGCAAGACATTGCAGCCCAGCGCATAGCACTTTTATAAAATATCTGCACAATCATGAATTGGAGAGACGAATACAAGAAAAAGATATCTACCCCGGAGCGGGCCATCAGGGATATTCACGACGGCGACTGCGTGGTGATGGGCCACGCCGCCGCGGTGCCGCGCATGGTGCCGCAGGCCATGGCCGACCACTGCCAGGACTACAACGATGTGCTCATCTTCCACATGACCACCCTCGGCGACAAC
The DNA here is from genome assembly GCA_045591485.1 of Bacteroidales bacterium. GTDB lineage: Bacteria > Bacteroidota > Bacteroidia > Bacteroidales > P3 > Colimorpha. The sequence continues at coordinate 479 of JAZNSV010000218.1, forward strand.
CCCCTGCTCCACCCACGCTGCTACGGCCACTTCCGCCATGTGAGCAACTTCCTCAGCGGCAACAGCCGCGACACCGTCAACCACCTGGCGGGCGACTTCTTCCCTGCCTACTTCAAAGACGTACCCGAGATGATAGGCGACGAGATACCGTGCGACGTGGCCGTCTTCCAGGCCACCCCGCCCAACGACGACGGCTACTGCTCGCTGGGCGTCAGCTGCGACTACGCCCTGGCGGCCATCCGCGTGGCCAAACACGTCATCATCGAGACCAACGAGATGATGCCATTCATCGGCGGCGAAAACATGATACACATCTCGCAGATAGACCACATCATACCCTGCGCCTACCCGCTGCCCGAGCTGCACTCGTCGACCCCCTCCGAGGTCGAGGCCGCCATCGGCCGCCACTGCGCCTCGCTCGTCACCGACGGCTCCACGCTCCAGCTCGGCATCGGCGCCATACCCAACGCCGTGCTCCAGGAACTGGGCGACAAGAACGACCTCGGCATCCACAGCGAGATGTTCTCCGACGGAGTGGCCGACCTCATGAAACGGGGCGTCATCAACGGCCGCCGCAAAACCCTCCACCGCGGCAAAGTGGTGGCCACCTTCATCATGGGCACACGCGAGCTGTACGACTTCGTCGACGGCAACGAGCAGATAGAGCTCTTCCCGGTCAACTACACCAACGACCCCTTCATCATAGCCCAGAACTACCGCATGATATCCATAAACTCGTGCCTCGAGGTCGACTTCATGGGCCAGGTGGCCAGCGAGTCGATAGGCATGCGCCAGTTCAGCGGCATCGGCGGCCAGGTCGACTTCGTGCGCGGCGCCTCCATAGCCCGCGAAGGCAAGAGCATCATAGCCATGCCCTCGACCGCAGCCGGCGGCACCATCTCGCGCATCAAACCCTTCCTCACCCCAGGCGCCGCCGTCAGCACCACGCGCAACGACGTCAACTACATCGTCACCGAATACGGCATCGCCCGCCTCAAAGGCCGCACCCTCCAACACCGCGCCGAAGACCTCATCCGCATAGCCCACCCCGACTTCCGCCCGCAGCTGATCGAAGAGTACGAACGCCGCTTCATGAGTAAATTCCAAGAATAGATATGTTTGCACAAATCAGCATCGTAGAGATTTTCAGCACCTTCCTCGTGATGTTCGCCATCATCGACATCACGGGGTCAATCCCCATCTTCGTCTCCATGCGCGAGCAGGGCAAGGCCATCAACCCCCTGCAGGCCACCGGCGTGGCACTGCTGCTCTTCGTGGCCTTCTACTTCCTCGGCGACGCGCTGCTGCACCTCTTCAGCATCGACATGGCCTCCTTCGCCGTGGCCGGCGCCCTGGTGCTCTTCATCCTCGCCCTCGAGATGGTGCTCGGACGCGAAATAATCAAAGACAACACCAACCTCAGCGGAGCCAGCATCGTGCCCGTGGCATTCCCGCTCATTGCCGGTCCAGGCGCCATCACGGCCCTCATCTCGCTCCGCGTCGAATACGCCACCATCAACATACTCATCGGCCTCTTCCTCAACCTGGTGCTCGACTACTTCGTCATCCGATTCCTCGACAAGATTGCCAACCGCCTCGGCGGCGAAATCATCTACGTGTTGCGCAAGTTCTTCGGCGTCATACTGCTCGCCATGAGCGTCAAACTCTTCGCCGGCGGCATCGAAGGCGTGCTCTCCACACTCGGTCAGCAATAGGCCCCCAAAAAGCCGGAAAAAGGGTTGCAGCAAAGCCATTTTGCAACACCGCCCAGACCGCAGGACAGAAAAATATCACACATTCACAAAGCTGAAAAACAAACAACTAAACGACGCAGAGAAAAATTTTTGAAAAAATATTTTGTCGGTTCAAAAAAAGTTCGTACTTTTGCACTCGCTTTTGAAAGGAAAAAGCAACCGAAACGGTCCGGTAGTTCAGTTTGGTTAGAATACATGCCTGTCACGCATGGGGTCGCGAGTTCGAGTCTCGTCCGGACCGCCAAACAAGAAAGAGTAAAACTGAAAGTGGAAAGTGGAAAAGGGAACAGCCCACTTTCCACTTTCAGTTTTCAACTTTCCACTTGTCCCGGGGCTGCTTGGTTTTGACAGCAGGGATAATGGGTTTGTAAGCATGCAGGCTGACGCACCAGAAGCCTTGAAAACAGATGCAGAACAATAATTGGCGAAAACAACTACGCTCTCGCTGCCTAACCGAAGAACAGTAAGTTCGGCTTAATCCCAGCGCAAGGCGCAGGGACGGGACATCTCCCAGCGACCACGCCTGTCGGCGGCTGACCCGGAGGTGCTAATAAAGACAGGATAGCCGGCACGACGCCTCTACATGCCGGCGAACCTTCAGAGGATAAGGGCCGCCTTGGGTGCCGACGTCCGGAGCTGCCCCGACAACCAACCATCGGATAAGCATGTAGAAAGCACACTTGTTAACTGTTTGGACGAGGGTTCGACTCCCTCCAGCTCCACTTGAGAGAGACCACATTCTGGTCTCTTTTTTTTGGCACATTGGACAAAAGACTCTTTACCATACGAAAAGAAGCGGAACCTTGAAGGTTCCGCTTCTTGTTTCGAGGGTGGGAGGTGGGGTTCGAACCCACGACCTCCAGATCCACAATCTGGCGCTCTAACCAGCTGAACTACGCCCACCATCTATCGCTCGTAAGCGGGTGCAAAAGTACAAACATTTTCTGAATTGGCCAAATATTTTTTTAACATTTGTTGCAGATGGCTGATTTTTAAGTATAAACAAATCATTGTTATCGATATCGAAATAATATACAGTGCACCGAAGATACCATGAATTGGGTATTTTTTGCCATACGCTTTGCCATGTTGTTTAAATTTTGTAATTTTGCATCCAAATAGACATAGAAACATATCATGACACCAGTAATCATAGGCATACTGCTTCCTCTGGCCGGCACCGCGCTGGGCTCGGCCTTCGTATTTTTCATGAAAAAGGACATTCCCGACCGCCTGCAGAAGACCCTGCTGGGCTTCGCCAGCGGCGTGATGGTGGCCGCCAGCGTGTGGTCGCTGCTGATACCGAGCATCGAGATGGCGCACGAGAGCGTGGTGCCGGCGGCTGTGGGCTTTTTGGCAGGTATCGGGTTCCTGCTGCTCATCGACGAGCTGACGCCCCACCTGCACCTGGGCGCCTCCAAGGCAGAGGGACCACGCAGCCGCCTGTCGCGCACGGCGATGCTGGCGCTGGCCGTCACCATCCACAACCTGCCCGAGGGCATGGCCGTGGGCGTGGTCTTCGCAGGCTCGGAGCATGGATTGACTCTCTCGGCGGCCCTGGCCGTTTCGATAGGCATAGCCATACAGAACATTCCAGAAGGTGCCATCATCTCGATGCCGATGCATGCCGAGGGCAACTCGCGCTGGCGTTCGTTCCTCATCGGCACGCTGAGCGGTGTGGTCGAGCCAATAGGCTCGGTGGCCATACTGCTGCTGGCGTCGGTGCTGGGCGTGGCCCTGCCCTACCTGCTGGCTTTTGCCGCAGGCGCCATGATGTATGTTGTGGTCGAGGAACTAATACCCGAGACCGCCCAAGGCCGCCACACCAACCTCTCCACCATAGGCTTCGCCCTCGGATTCGTGCTGATGATGGCTATGGACGTCTTGCTGGGATAGCCAATACCAGAGCCGAGGCGGCGAGTCCGTAGTACATCGGGTCGGCAGGCAGGTGCAGCAGTCCGGCAGCGAGCATGGCAGCCGTGCCGGCTATCATCGATGCCACCACACCTTTCGATGTGAAACGTCCGGGCAGCCACAACGCGAAGCTCAGCGGCAGCAACAGGGCGGCGGCACGCAGGCCGAGCGAGAGGAAGCCGAGGTCGTTGATGAACGAGCCGCGCATGAAGTGTGCCACCACCACGCCCAAGGCGAGCAACCCCACGATGGCCAGCCGCATGCCAGCCAGCGAGTCGCGGTGGACCACGTCGCGCATGACGATGGTAGAAGCGCCGAGCACCAGGCCGCTGGCGCAGCCGAGGATATTGATCAACAACGTGCCAAGTGCAATGCCGCCCAACCACGAAGGCAGGTGGTTCAAGATAAATGCCGGGAAAGCCTGCAGCGAGTTTTCTATCACGCCGATGCCTTCGGGGAGGCTCTCCCCTGCCCCCTGCAGGGCGGCGGCTTCGGCGGCTGTGACATAGTGGCCACGCATATACATGCCCACAAGGGTGCATGCTGCACCGATGAGGGGTATGAGTGCGGCACAATAGACCGCGCCGAGTTTTGCCTTGCGCGTAGTGGCAGCCGACCACACCGCCTGGGCGTAGGTCTGTGTGCACACCACGCCGAGGGTGAGCGAGAGGCATCCGCCAATATCCTTCAGCGGTCCGCGGGCTATAAGGCTGCCGTAGCGGCGGTGTATGTCTTCGGCTCCGGAGATGTCGTTCATCTGCGCCAACAGAGGCGAAGAGTAGAGGTCGGCGACGCTCTCGCGTATGCCCATCAGGCCGTGTCCCAACCGCCACACGGCTATGCCTGCGGCCAACGAGCAGACGTAGAGCAGCAGCAGTTTGACTATGCCGCTGGCACCGGCACTCTTTATGCCGCCGAAAAGCACGATGGCCGCAACAAGCACTGCCCCGACCGTCAACGCTGCCGTAAGCGGCAGGCCGAAAAGGCTGCCCAGCATGGCCGACGAAGAAAGCAGCTGCGAGGTGATGCTTATGAAGATACCTATCAGAAAAAGTATCGAACCGACGGTCTCGGCACGCGGACCATATTGCTTGCGCACCACCTCCATCAGCGTGGTGCAACCGCTGCGACGCAATGGTCCGGCATAGACCAGTCCAAGCAGAAGTGCCCCCAAGGCAGCGCCGATGGTGAACCACCAGGCCGAAAGACCGAACGAGAAGGCCAATTGGGCTGTGCCGATGGTGCTCTGTCCGCCGACGAGGGTGCCCAGGATGGCGCCACAGACCATCCACGAGCCCGCGCGACCGCCAGTGGCAAAGCTGCGGGCATCCTTCACCTTGCGGCCCGACGCTATGCTCACCGCCAGCAGAACGCCGACGGTGAGGAGGATGCCGATGATATGTATAGTAGTCAGCATAGTTTTGTTTAGTACATTTTGCCTCAAAAAACGCAAGTCGCCGCGAATTATTGCATTGCAACGGCATGTCGGGTGGGCAAATTTCCCATTCTGCGACACTCGCTGGGCGACATACCCGTGTGTGTTTTGAAGTATTTTCGGAAAGTGAACTGCTCAGGAAAGCCTAAACTGTCGGCTATTTCTTTGATTTGCAAGTCAGACTGGAGCAACAGATGTCTGGCTTGTCCTATGATGAAGAGGTGTATCCACTGCATAGGGGTGCGTCCGGTATGTTGATGGACTAGCGTTGAGAAGTGGCGCACCGAGAGCGAGGCCTCGGCAGCATAGTCGGCCACCGTGCGCCGCTCGGCATAATGGCGGGCCAGCGACTGCATAAAACCCACAAAGACCCGTTCGCTGCGCGAAGGCTTTTCCGCTACCGGATGGCTGGTCGAGGCCATGCGGTATAGCACTTCCAGAATCACCTGCAAGCGGAGAATCGTGGTCTGGCGGTTGTACATCTGCCGGAAGATTTCGGTCTCTGGTTGCAAGGCCTCGCGGTCGGCTATGCGTCTGTCTATATCGACGACATAGCCTATAGCTTCCTCGTCGAGCACTATGCAAGGCAAAGAGTCGTTGACCGCAGGCACCATCTGCGAAAAGTACGGTGTCGTCTCGGCCATCACCCGGTCGGCATCCTCTGCGACGACACACTCCCTGTAGTCTTCGCTGCGTTCCAACTCCACCGTAGGCAGCATGGGCGTTATAATCGTAGCCAGACCCCGCTTCACGTGGCACAAACGGCTGCCCACAATACGTGTCGCCGTACCACAGACGCAAAGCGATATTCCCACTTTTTGCTCCATAACCATTCTATTTTTGATTTGCAAAGATACAAATAAATAATCAAAACGTACAAATTGCTCAACCAAACAGACGCATTGCTCTTTGCCACATGGCAGAATGACAGTACTTTTGCATCATGAAAATAAAAGGAAAACATTTTTACAAACAACTAAAAACCAAACACAAATGAATAAGGCAATCAACAACTGGCACAACATTTCGGTCTTTCTGGCCGGTGCCGCAGCCCTTGTGGCCATCCTGGTGCCGATGGGCGATGAATCACGGCTGCTGCTCGCCGCCATCGCTGTGCTTTTTCTCCATTTCTTCGAAGAGTTCGGCTGGCCGGGCGGATTCCCGCTGATGGGTATGCGGGTGCTGATGAACAGCAATGAACCCGACTCTTCGAAGTGGGGTGTGAACAATCTGAGTTCAATGTTCGGCAACTGGGGATTCCTGCTGCTGGTGTATATCATGCCGCTATGTCTGCCGGGAGTGCGTTTTCTCAAGCTGGCGGCATTTATGTTCCTCTTTGCCGAGGTGCTGATGCACTGCGTGCTTTTCCCCATCCGGCTCCGCAGCCTCTACAACGCCGGCCTCATCACCACCTTCGGTCTGGGTGCCATAGCCTGCTGCTATTTCTTCGGCGGTGTGTTCGACGCCGGCATGTTTGTGTGGTACGACTGGGTGCTGGCTGTCGTGTGGTTTGCCGCTGTATTTGTCTTTTCATTCCGCTCCAAGCTTTACTGGAACCTCGGCAAGAAACCCGGCTACCCCCTCACCGAGCAGTCGGCTTTCGGCCCATTCAAGAAGTCATGACAAGCTGAGCACACCACAATGCAAAAAGGATGGCAAAGCATTTCTTTGCCAGCCTTTTTGCATTTATTTTTACATGTACATCACTTGATATACCGCGCCACGTCTTCAGTTGAGGGCCGGTCGGTCGGCACCTTGGCTATGTTCCATGGCCCGTCGGGGTCGTCGCGGCGGTAGGGATAGAGGACATACCACACCTCGGCGCCGTAGGTCGACGAGCGGTCGTAGGTGCGAACCACGTAGGCGGGCGCCAGCGCAGTGTCGGCAACAGTGTCGAGCGCTATCTGGCCACCGTCGGTACGGACGTAGTCGGTGTTGGCGGTACCGACCAGTTCTTGCAGGTCGCCGCCATAGTAAAGTTCAAGCTGCGAGAGATTGCTGTCGGAGAGCAGGCGCAGCTCAGCGTTGGCACCGAGTTTGAACCTCGCCACCTCTTGCATTTTGGCATGGTCGGCACTGTGCTGCCCACCACCGCAAGCCGACATCAACATTATCAGCGTAAGTTCGAAAAGAGTCTTCTTAATCATTATTTATCTTTTTTTATCCAAACGACTCTGACCGGAATTTATTGCACGCGGCGAAAAAAACTGTTGATATAAACAAGACCCCGAAAGCTTGGCATGGCTTTCGGGGTCTTGTTGTTTTTTCGCTGCACTAAGCGCGGTTAGCGAGTGAACTCGATAATGTTGCCGTGTGCAGTGACGGTCATCTCAGTGTAGATGCCGAGGATGGTCTTCACAGAGGTGGTGTAGGTGATGTTGGCAATCGCCTGGCCATCCTTGAGATTGGCTTTCTGGAGCATGTCGTTCACGGCATTGTCCTTGAGCGACTTCTCGCTGCATCCGCCGAAGCCGAGGACATAGGTGCTCTCCGATGTGCCTTCGACCTTGTCGAGGATGCGGTAGTTGTTCTGCGACAGCACTACGTCAGTCTGGACAGTGTTGTTCAGGTAGCTGACGCCTGTGCACGACGCCAATCCCAGTGTGGCCAAGCAGGCCACGATCAACATTAGTTTTTTCATGGTTATTTTAATTTGTTTGGTCTGTTGTCCTTACTTGGCGTCGCGGCCGGCGCGGATGGCCTTGATGTTGGTCTCCACCACGGCGTCGCCCTTGCGGCCGAAGATGGCCTTGATGGCTTTCTCCAGCTCGTCGAAGGCAATCTCCAGGTAGGGAGCGGCAGCGCCGAGCAGCACCATGTTGCCGCGGGCGTTGAGCTCCTTGGCGATGGCGTTGGCGTTGAAGCAGACCAGCTTGGGCAGCTTCTTCAGTTCGGCATAGACCTTCTCGATGTCGGGATAGTTGCTGATGTTGACGAAGGGGTCGCTGTTGGTGATGACCACGCCGTCGGGAGCCAGGAAGGTGAGGTAGCGCAGGGCCTCCATGGGCTCCGAGCTGAGGATGATGTCGGCCTTGCCTTCGGGGATGACGTCGGCGAAGATGGGCTCGCTGCTGACGCGGAGGTGGCTGAACACCGAGCCGCCGCGCTGGCTCATGCCGTGGATTTCGCTCTGCTTGACGTTGAGGCCCAGATTGAGGGCGGCGTCGCTGATGATTTTGGCCACGGAGACGATGCCGTCGCCGCCTACGCCGCAAAGTATGATGTCTTTCTTCATATTAGTTTTAAGTTTTAAGCTTTAAGTTTTAAGTGGCTTGCGCAGGATGGACCGCGGCAGCCCACTTAAAACTTACAGCTCACCGTTTAACACTTCGTTTTATTTGTTGGCAGCAATACGTTTCTTGTTCTCGACGATGCAGACGCGCTGCGGGATGATGACGCTCACGCCCTCGTAGGCGATCTCCTCTTCGAGGATTTTCATGAACTCGTCGTGGTTCTTGGGCAGCGGCACGATGTGGCGGATGTGCTTCTCGTCGACGCCGAGGCCCTTGCAGATGTTGAAGAGCTTCATGTTGGCGCTCGAGGGCTGGCCGCCGGTCATGGCGGTGATGTCGTTGTCGAGGATCATGATGACGACGTTGGCTTTCTCGTTGACGCAGTCGAGCAGACCGGTCATGCCGCTGTGGCCGAACGTGCCGTCGCCGATGACGCCGATGGCGGGGAAGATGCCCATCTCGGCGGCTCCCTTGGCCATAGTGATCGAGGCTCCCATGCAGACGGTGGTGTCGATGGCACCCATGTTAAAGCCGAGGGTGTAGCATCCGATGTCGCCGAAGACGCGGCCGTTGGGGTACTTCTTCATCACGTCGATGACGGCCTGGTAGCTGTCGATGTGGGGGCAACCCTGGCAGAGCGCCGGCGGGCGGTTGGTGACCACCTCGGGCACCGACGGGCCTTTGGGCATGGGCTTGCCGAGGGCGGCGGCCACCTTCTCGGCGTTCAGCTCGCCGTCGCGGCGGATGGTCTCGTCCAAGCGGCCGTGCACGGGCTTACCTTTGCCCAGGAAGCCTTTGATGTGCTCCTCGACGAAGGGCTGGCCGTCCTCGAGCACGAGGATTTCCTGCACCTCGTCATAGAGCTTGTTGAGCATATTGAAGGGGAGCGGGTATTGGGTTATCTTGACAACAGGGTAGGGGCACTTGCCATTAGGAAAATTCTCCTGCAGGTAGTTGAAGGCGATGCCGGTGGTGATGATGCCGCGGCTCTTGTCCTCGCCGAGGATGTACTGGTTGAAGCCGCACTCCTCGCTCATCTTGGTGAACCGGGGCTGCTTGTCGATCAGGTCGCGGTAGAGGCGCTTGGCGTTCACCGGGAGCAGCACGTAGCTCTTGGGGTCGCTGGGGCTGCTGAGGGGGTTCTGCTGGCGGACGGGCTTGCGCTCGACGCCGGCGCGGCTGTGGGCCAGACGCGTGGGGATGCGCATCAGGATGGGGGTGCCCAGCTGCTCGCTGAGGTCATAGCCGGCGAAGACCATGTCGTAGGCCTCCTGCTGGTTGCTCGGCTCGAGCATGGGGATCATGGCCCAGTGGCCGTAGTAGCGGCTGTCCTGCTCGTCCTGGCTGGAGAACATGCTGGGGTCGTCGGCCACCACGATGATGACACCCTTGGTGCCGATGATGGAGGCGTTCATGAAGGGGTCGCCGCAGACGTTGAGACCCACGTGCTTCATGCAGGTCATGGCACGCTTGCCGCTGTAGGCCACGCCGATGGAGGCCTCGAGGGCGGTCTTCTCGTTGGCGCACCAGTTGGCCACCACACCCTGCTCTTTGGCCTGTTTGCTCTTCATCACATATTCAGTAATCTGGGTCGAAGGAGTGCCAGGGTAGCTGTTGATGGCGCTACCGCCTGCATCAATAAAGGCCTGTGCAATGGCCTCGTCGCCCAGTAAAAGGAGTTTTGACATAATGCTGTATTTTTGTTATTAATAAATTTCCGAGTTAACCGAGTGCAAAGATATAAAAAAAAATCGAATCTGCATAATTATTTTTCTTTCCGCTGACATTCAGCAAACTACGTCGGTGTCGGCGCCCGCATAGCGCCGCCGCCGACACCACACACATACACATTTTCATCACCCTCTCACACAGACACCCTCTTCGCTACCGGTAGTGCATATCAACGATACTTCAACGATATATCAACGATATATCAACGATATTTCAACGATCGTAATCGTTGAAATATCGTTGATATATCGTTGAAGTATCGTTGATATGCACTACCGGTAGACAGGAAGAGCACTCTTTTGGGCGTAAAAGAAGCGTTGCTTTGTGATGCTTTGGCGCTACGGCACCCCGGCACCAACCCTGCCGGCACAGATGCCGCACCGCACCGCCACCGTCACAAACAACACACTGACACTCAGCCGAGAATACAAATAATCAACTTTTATTATCTCCGTTTCATTTTTTATTCGTATCTTTGCACCCAAATATTAAAGCACACCCGATATGTCAGACACACTGGTTATAACCCCCACCTACAACGAGAAAGAGAACATCGAGGCCATCATCCGCAAGGTCTTTTCGCTTCCCAAAGAGTTCGATATGCTCATCGTCGAAGACAACTCGCCCGACGGCACAGCCGACATCGTCAAGCGGTTGATGCAGGAGTTCCCCGAACGCCTGCACATACTGGAGCGCAAGGGCAAGCTGGGCCTCGGCACAGCCTATCTCGCAGGCATGCGTTGGGGCAACGAGCACGGCTACGACTACATGATTGAGATGGACGCCGACTTCAGCCACAACCCCGACGACCTGGTGCGCCTCTACGACGCCTGCGCCAGCGGCAAGGGCGACGTGGTGGTGGGCAGCCGCTATGTGGGCGGCAAAATCTCGGTGGTCAACTGGCCTATGACGCGCCTGATGATGAGCTACTACGCCTCGAAATATGTCCGCATCGTCACCGGCATGAAGGTATGCGACGCCACGGCGGGCTTCGTCTGCTGGAGCCGCCGCGTGCTGGAGAAGATGAAGTTCGACAAGGTGAAGTTCGTCGGCTACGCCTTCCAGATAGAGATGAAGTACACGGCCACGCGCCTGGGCTTCAAGGTCTACGAGGTGCCCATCATCTTCACCGACCGCGTCCTCGGCACCAGCAAGATGAGCATGAAGATCTTCAAGGAGGCGTTCTTCGGCGTCTTCAACCTCAAGTTCCGCGACTGGAAGAACTATTGAGTTCCCGCTCCTTGTTCTCCTTGCCGCTCCGCGGCAGAAATCTTGTAAATCTTGTAAATTATGCTGACGCGACAACAGATGTACGACCTTATGTATGAGGTACGCGGGGCAGCCATGGAAGTGTATAATCACTTCGGGCCTGGTTTGTTGGAGTCGGTATACGAAAAAGCGATGGCTCAGGAACTGACTTTGAGGGGGCTGAGAGTCGAAACGCAAGTGCCAGTGGCCATCAATTACAAAGGGGCCACGATAGGAGACGACATACGACTGGATTTGATTATTGTAGAGGGGGAATTGATTGTGGAGTTGAAATCAGTGGAAGAGATAAAAGATGTGTACTACAAACAACTCAGGACATACTTGAATTTGTTAGGAAAAGAGGAAGGCTTATTGGTTAACTTCGGAGAATATGATTTAAAGAAAGGGATGAGAAGAGTGACAGTAAGCGAATACGGGAAATATTGACTACAGAAAACCTGCGTAGCCGGCGCGAGCGTAGCGATGCGCAATAATTTACAAGATTTACAAGATTTCGCGAGCGCAGCGAGCAGGAGAAAAAAGAAAAGATTAACAGAAAAAAGAATATCAAGATATGAAGAAACCTCTATTGACTATCGTGGTGCTGCTGATGGCAGCCACCGCATTCGCACAAAACAAACTACTCGAGTGGGACCAGCTGATGGACCGTAGCCTCTACCCCCAGCGCCAGATGCGCGGCTTCACCTTCGTGCCCGGCACCAACAAGGTGATGTACCTCAAGGATACCGCCTACATGCTCTTCGACGGCAAGAACGAGCGCTCCATGACCGCCGCCGAGCGCGAGCAGTTCAAGAGCCTCGTACGGCCCGACCAAAAGGACCGTGTGGAGAAAAAGGATGGCAACCTCTATGTCGACGGCAAGCTCGTTGAAAGAGGCGACGGCTACAATGTCGTCCTCGGCGAGAGCGTGCACCGCAACGAGTTCGGCATCAACGGCGGCCTCTTCTGGTCACCCAAGAATAACAAACTGGCTTTCTACCGCATGGACCAGAGCATGGTGGTGGACTACCCGTTGGTCAACACCAAAGCCCGCGAGGCCGAGCCCATGCCCATCAAGTACCCCATGGCCGGTATGCAGAGCCACTGGGTGACCGTGGGCGTCTACGAGCCCGCTGCCGAGAAACTGGTGTACCTCAACACTGCCCGCGACACCACCGTCCACGAGCGCGAGATGTACCTCACCAACGTGGCCTGGAGCCCCGACGAGAAGTATGTCTACATAGCCAAAGTGAACCGCGAACAGAACCACATGTGGCTCGAGCAATACGACGCCACGACGGGCGCCTTCATGAAGGTGCTCTTCGAGGAGACCAACCCCCGATACGTGGAGCCCTGCGAGCCCATGATGTTCACCCCCAAGGGTGACCAATTCCTATGGTTTTCCATGCGCGACGGCTACAAGCATCTTTACCTCTACAACCTCGACGGCAGCCTGGTGAAGCAGGTGACCGAGGGCAAATATGAAGTCGAAGAGTTCATCCAGTTCGACAAGAAAGGCGAGAACATCTTCGTCTATGCCAACAAGGACAACCTCGCTGGCCGCGACGCCTACCGCGTCAGCCTTAAAGACGGCAAGATGTGGCGCCTTACCCTCGACAAAGGAACCCACAGCGTGGTCCTCAACGCCGACGGCACCAGCTTCGTGGATGTGTATTCCTCTGTCGATGTGCCCGCCCGTGCCATGTGGAACAATGTGAAATACGGCAAGAACGGCCAATTCAGCAAACATACCGCACATGAGTTCTACCGCGCCGAGAACCCCCTGAAGGACTACGCCATGCCCACTGTGAAGCTCGGCACCATCAAGGCTGCCGACGGCAAAACCGACCTCTACTACCGCCTCATTACCCCTCCCGATATGAAGCCCGGGGAGAAGTACCCCACTCTGGTCTATGTCTATGGCGGGCCCCATTCGCAGCTGGTCACCGACAGCTGGCTGGCCGGCGGCAACCTCTACTTCCTCCGCCTCGCCCAGCAGGGTTATGTGGTCTTCACCCTCGACAACCGCGGCACCGACAACCGTGGCTTCGAGTTCGAGAGCTGCACCCATCGCCACCTCGGCGAGATCGAGATGGCCGACCAGATGGAGGGCGTCAAGTTCCTTCAGAGCCTGCCCTACGTCGACAAGGACCGCATGGGCGTCGAGGGCTGGAGCTTCGGCGGCTTCATGACCATCACCATGAAGCTGGCCCATCCCGAGGTCTTCAAGGTGGGTTGCGCCGGCGGCCCGGTCATCGACTGGAAGTGGTACGAAATTATGTACGGCGAACGCTATATGGACACCCCGCAGGAAAATCCCGAGGGCTACGAGGCCACCAGTTTATTGAACAAGGCCAAGAACCTCGAAGGCCGCTTGCTCGTCATCCAGGGCGCCGAGGACAACACCGTAGTGCCGCAGCACAGCACCGAGTTCATCGAGCGCTGCATCAACAACTTCAAGCAGGTCGACTACTTCGCCTATCCCCACCACGAACATAACGTCCTGGGCCGCGAGCGCCTGCACCTCTACCAGAAGATGTTCCAGTACTACGAGGACTTCCTGAAGTAATGGCCAACAAGGACAATAACTATCCCGGATATTCCGGATATTCCGGAAACTCCGGAAATCCCGGTCCCTCCGGCTATTCCGGCCAGTACCGCTGCTATTCCGACGGCACTGCCAGCACCCTGCGCAAGCCTGTTGTCTACACCTCTTTGCGTTTCTACCAGCGCAGCGATGTGCTCTACCAGCTCACGCAGGTCTTCTGCCAGCGCTACCTGCCCAAACACGGCGACCGTACCGTAGACCAAATGGTGCAGGCAGCCCGCAGCACCAAACAGAACATCGCCGAGGGTAGCAGCGATGGGCAGACCTCGATGGAGATCGAACTGAAACTCCTCGGCGTGGCGCGCGGCAGTAACAAGGAACTGCTGGAAGACTATCAGGATTACCTGAAAAGGCACAGCCTTGTCGAGTGGCGCGGTTCAAATCCCCGCTTTGAGCAGCTTCATTCCTTCTGTCGCAGCCACAGCATGCACAATGACTACGTACCCCTCTTCGACAAGATGGACGACGAGGAACTGGCCAATATGGCCATCTGTCTGTGCCATCAGGTGGATTCGGGCCTGACGAAATACCTCGAACGCAAGGACCGCGAGTTCACCACTGAGGGTGGTATCCGCGAACGTATGACTGCTGCCCGCCTGGGTCAGCGCGAGAGCCAACGGCAGACCATCGACCGTCAGGCCGCCGAGATAGCGGCCCTCCGCGCCGAAGTAGCCCGCCTCACAGCCCTGCTAAACCAATCCGGAATATCCCCGGAAAACCCGGAAACCCCAGAAACCCCGGAAACCCCAGAAACCCCGGAACCTCCGGAAATTCCGGAAAACCCGGAACCTCCGGAACCTCCGGAAAAATAAAAAAAAAAACAACAACAACACACCATGTTCACAGGAATCATAGAAACAACGGCCCGTGTGGTCAAGATTGAGAAAGAGAATACCAACTACCATTTCACCCTCGAGGTGCCCTTCGGCGACGAGCTGGCCATCGACCAGAGCATGGCCCACGACGGCTGCTGCCTCACCGTGGTGAAGGTCGACAAGGAGAAGAAACAGTATGTGGTCACCGCCATGGACGAGACCATGCTCAAGACCAACCTCTCCACTTGGAAGGTGGGCACGGAGGTCAACGTGGAGCGCTCCATGCGCATGGACGGCCGCTTCGACGGCCACATCGTGCAGGGCCATGTGGACCAGACGGCCACCTGCACCAAGGTCGTTGACGACAACGGCTCCTGGCGTTTCTATTTCAGCTACGACCAGAAGAACGCCCCCAGCATCACCGTCCCCAAGGGCAGCATCAGCATCAACGGCGTCAGCCTGACGGTGGTGGACAGCGAACCCGGCATGTTTTCCGTGGCCATCATCCCCTACACCTACCAGGTGACCAACTTCCACAACTTCCGCGAAGGTACGGTGGTCAATATCGAGTTCGACGTCTTCGGCAAGTATGTCCAGCGCCTGCTGGAACAGTATATGCAGGCTAATGCGTCGGTGCGTTAATGTGCAATTGTGTATATGTAGGCGTCAGCCACTAATGCATTAACGCAATCACGCAATGACGCATTTAGTCATTTTGGACTTCGACGGCACCCTGGCCGACACGCAGCCCATCATCATCGCCTCCATCCAGGCGACGCTGAAGGAGTTGCACCTTCCGGAACGCACCGACGCCGAGTGCAAGAGCATCATCGGCCTGCCGTTGGCGGAATGCTTCACCACCCTCTGCAGCGTCGACGACACCACGGCCGAGCACTGCGCCGACGTCTACCGACGCGTGTTCGACGAACTGAACACCGACGGCACCGTCCGCCTCTTCCCACATGTGTTGGAAACGCTGAGAACGCTCCACGACCGCGGCCTGCAGCTGGCCATCTGCAGCAGCCGTGGGCGCCCCACGCTGGAGGGCTTCGTGAAGACTTTCCGCCTGGAGCACTACGTCAGCATGGTGGTCAGTGCCAACGACGTGGAGCACCACAAGCCCCATCCCGAGCCGGTGCAGAAGATCCTCGCCGCCCTCGGCATTGCCCCCGGGGAGGCCGTTGTGGTGGGCGATGCCAGCTACGACATCCTGATGGGCCGTGCCGCCGGCTGCTGCACCGTGGGCGTCACCTACGGCAACCAGTCCGCCGCCGACCTCCGCGCCGCCGGCGCCGACCACCTGATAGACGACTTCGCCGACCTGCTCACATGCCTTTAGCCATGGGACCGCTGATAGTACACAACCGCCTCATCCCTTTCGGGAGCTATCGCGCGGTGACACTCTTCCCCTTCGTATTCTATAAAGGGACGACACTTAGCGACCGCGAGGTGTGCCACGAAACAGTACACCTCTACCAGCAACTCTGCATGCTGGTGGTGCCATTCTATGTGCTTTATGTATTGTTTTGGCTTATAGGCCTGCTGCGATACCTCAGCCACGACCGCGCCTACCGCGCAATTCCATTCGAGCGCTCAGCCTACCGCCTCGAAGGACGTACCGACCTGCGCTGGCGCACCATGGCCTTCGACTGGCTGCGGTGCCTCTATAATATTAATGCACTCACGCAATAACGCACTCACACAATAAGTTTGTTGGCCATCTCCACCAAGCGGCGGCCCAGGTCGCGGGCGTTCTGCAGGTCGGTGGCAAAGTGCTCGTCGCGGTAGTGGCGCTTGTCCTCTTCGCTGAAGAGGTTGAAGTCGTAGCGGCCGTAGTCGTTGAACTGGTAGGTGTTGCAGGCGTAGAGGGTCTCGCTGTAGCCGAAGATATCGGCCATCACCTTGGTATTCTCCTCAAGCAGGGTGGGGTAGCCAATCTGCTTCATATAGTCCTCGGGGCAGTTCATGGTGAAGATCATGGCCGTGGGGATTACCTTGTCGCGCAGGGTGATGTGCTTCCCGTTCTCGTACATATAGGTGCCAACGGGGAAGGCCAGACGCTCCATGAACGATCGCAAGTCGCCCGTGGGGTAGCTGTAGTAGACCGGCGAGCCCAGCACCAGCACGTCGCACTGGCGGGCGCGCTCCAGCACGGGGCGCAGGTCGTCCTTGATGGCGCAGACGCCATTGGTCTTCGAGTTCTTCAGCTTGCAGGCGAAGCAGCTCTTGCAGCCGTGGAAATTAATGTCGTAGAGGTGCACCATATCGCACTCAGCACCGGCCTCCGTGGCCCCCTGCATCGCGCTTTCCAGCATCTTGGCGGTATTCCACCCCTTGCGCGGCGACCCGTTGACAAACATTGCTTTAACAATATTGCTCATATCAGTTCTTGTTAGTAATTGAGAGCGCAAAGATACACATTTATTTCTACATATGTCTGGCTGGTATACCGATAATTTCCGCCGAATGGTTTTTATTTTGTATTTTTGCAGTCACTTTGTACAGCAAAAAGATACCTGGCGACACCCAGATCCACAAGGTTGAAACCTAATAATTATATTGTAAAATAAACCAAAATGAGAACCTCTTTCATACGGATGTCGGCTGCCATCCTCTTATGCAGCCTGGCGGTTGTAACCATGTCCTGCAGCGACAAGGAGAACCCCAGACAGGAGAATACGCCCTTCCAGCAGATGCTCAGCGAGCTGGATTGGGGAACCGACACATGCTATATCTACGGACACAAGACCCCCGACGTCGACGCCGTCACTTCGGCGCTGGCCTACGCCAAGCTGATGCGCAAGCTGGGTTACAACTGCGAGGCCAAGGTGTCGAGCCCGATGAACCGCGAGACAGATTATATCTCCCGGGTGTTCGGCATCGAATTGCCAGCTCTGAAGGACAGCGTGGTACCGCAGACGCGTCTCATCCTGACCGACCACACCGACTATGCCCAGTGTGTCAACGGCGCGCGCCAGGCTGTCATCCTGCAGAAAATCGACCACCATGTGGAGGGCGACATCCGCGATGCCAACATACCCTTCGTGCGTCGCGAAATGGTGGGCTCGACGGGCACCATCATCTATGAAATCTACCGCGAAGAGGGCATTGCTATCGACGATGAGACGGCCCGCATCCTGCTGGCCGGCATCATCAGCGACACACGCAACCTCTCCAAGAGCTCCACGCGCGCCATCGACACCTCGGCGTGGCTGGCCCTGACCACCCAGCTGGGCATCAGCGCCGACTCGGCCGCCCGCCTCAACCGTGCCATGGCCGATGCCGCCTACGACTACTCGGGGATGACCGACGCCGAGATATTCCTCTCCGACTACAAGGAATACGACATCAACGACCACCTGCTTGGTTTCGGCAGCCTGGCCTGCAAAGCATCGGAGATGGATGCCTTCATCGACCGCATGCTGGCCGTGATGCCCATGCTGATGCAGCAGCAGGGACGCCAGATGATGGTGGCCAAGATTGATAATCTGGTACCCAACACCAGCGATGACCGCGAGGAGACCCCCTACGTCGTCAACGGTCTCTACTTCCTCTACTACGGTGATGGCGCCCGTGCCGTCGCCGAAGCCATCTTCGGCCCCTCGCTACGTGAAGGCGTATGCTACACCCCGGACAACTACTCCCGAAAGCAGATTGTCCCCCCTTCTTACCGAGCAGCTGAACTGACGCCTGTCGCATCATTCATTCACCAAATACATTCAAATTTGGTGATTATGCAAAACCCGATTGACCAACTGCGCGAAAAAAAGTAGTATGACAAAGATTGACAGAAAACAGAAACGGGGGCCAAGGCCCCCGTTTCTTAGTTAGTATGCTTCTATAAATTCAGAATGCTCCTGTTCGCTTCGCTCACGAAATCTATAAATCTTATAGATTTTCGCCCTTAACTCTGCTTCGCAGCTTGTTGCGTCAGAAGTAATTTATAAGATTTATGGATTTCTGCCCGCAGGGCAAGGAGTTTACTGATTTATAGAAGAGTCCTTTAGTAGTTCTGCTTGTTGATCTCGAAGTAGGACTGCGGATGGTTGCACACGGGGCAAACCTCCGGGGCCTGGGTGCCCACCACGATGTGGCCGCAGTTGCGGCACTCCCACACCTTCACCTCGCTCTTGGCGAAGACCTCCTTGGCCTCCACATTGTGGAGCAGGGCGCGGTAGCGCTCTTCGTGGTGCTTCTCGATGGCGGCCACGCCACGGAAACGGGCGGCCAGCTCCGGGAAGCCCTCGGCCTCGGCGGTGCGGGCGAAGCCCTCGTACATGTCCGTCCACTCGTGGTTCTCACCCTCGGCGGCGGCCAGCAGGTTCTCGGCGGTGGTGCCGATGCCGTTCAGCTCCTTGAACCACAGCTTGGCATGCTCCTTCTCGTTCTCGGCGGTCTGCAGGAAGAGGGCGGCAATCTGCTCGTAGCCTTCCTTCTTGGCCTTCGAGGCGAAGTAGGTGTACTTGTTGCGGGCCTGGCTCTCGCCGGCGAAGGCCTCCATCAGGTTCTTCTCGGTCTGCGTGCCGGCATAGGGGTTGGCCTTGGGAGCCTCATCCATCGGGGCGAACTTCTCCTTGCCCTGCTTGCAGCGGGGACACTTCCAGTCGGCGGGCAGCGCCTCGAAGGGCGTTCCGGGGGCTATACCCTGCGTCGGGTCACCCTTGGCGGGGTCATACTCATACTTGCATACGGTGCATTGGTACTTCTTCATGTCTCTATATGTTTTAGGATTAATAATTCATTGAAAACATTACTGTTATGCCGTATTCCAGCGGGGTTTCAGTAAATGCAAAGTTAACAAAAAAATTGATTTCAACAGAACTTTTTTGCCAAAAGTATGTGGGTGATCCCTCATGTGTCATGATATGACGCACCGCTTTGCTATTTTTGCAGCCGAAAAATAGTTGGAGTATGCAAGAACCAAAAGACAATATCGGCCAGTTGCGCAAGCGGCTGCAGGACTGCGAGGATTATATCCTGCGTATTGCAAAGCCATTTGATGGCTATTGGGACAAGTCAGCGACGGAGGTGCTTGACGACCACCTGGGCACGCGGAAATGGATACTTGACGAAATGTTCGAGAAGCACGCCACCGAGGCCGAGGTGCGGCGCTTCGAGGTGGTCAACGAGAGGCTGCTGGCGCTGACGAAGCAGCTGAACGAGCGTCACCGCACGCTGCAGGAGCAGATGGCCGCCATCCATACCCTCGCTGGCGAGCCTTTTGAGTTGGAGACCACGCTCCTCTATAGTCACAACGACGAAGATCCTCACCTCTTTACGATGGAGGAGGAGGCCTTCTATGGCTCGCGGTGGAACGAGATGCTGTGGGTCATCGGCGAGAACTCACGGCTGGACGACATCTGCTGGTGCTGTGGTGATCATATCTGTAACCTCGACGACGGCCAGACGTGGGCCGAAGGCCCCCTTTGCATACCCCAACTCGACCACCTCTGCATCTGCTACGCCGTCCACGCCCTTTGCACCCACATGCGCTACTCCATCCCCGACCTCCTCCGCATGACCACCTACGCCTTCAACTACCAGATAAATATGCCCGTGGATGTTGTACCGCTTGAGGATTAAAATGTTAAAAGTGCGTCGGTATCAAAAAATATGTGTATCTTTGCAAAAAATATAAACCTTCTTATTCCTGCTATGAAATACTGGTTAATCAATCCCAAAAACGAAGGCTCCAACACGGACTTGTCTGATGAATCTTACGATTCAATCTATATGGGATGGCCTGCTGACAAATGTCCCAAATTTTATAATGATGTGCAGATTGGGGATTACATCATTGTTACTGAGGGCGCACACACAAATACCAGATTACACTATATAGGGAGGGCAATTTCTTTAGAGAATAATTGCTGGCATTTATCACACTCAACGGATTCCTTAAATGAAGAAGTGTCCAAAATCATACGTAATAATCCAAAGGATTTTGGAGGAGGAGAATCCAAGAATCCCTGGGGGTCTACAAAATCCATTATTGAATTAACATCAAATCCTTCTGAAAAAGTTATAAAAGAGTTAATAAACAATCATTTTATGAAAGTGGAAAATCGTGAAAGGGTAGGAGAATATGAGAGGATGTTGATATCTAACCACAATATTATCCTTACTGGTGCCCCTGGTACTGGAAAAACATATCACGCCAAGCAGATTGCAGCACAAATGATACTCGGGAAAGAGTACGATGAAACGACGGCCTCAGATGAAGAAAAGAAAAAGATGAAGGAGCAGTGTGCTTTCGTTCAGTTCCACCCAAGCTATGATTATACCGATTTTGTAGAAGGGTTAAGACCCATTGACGATGGGAAAGGCAATATATCCTTTAAAAGACAAAATGGTGTTTTCAAATCTTTTTGTGAGGATGCCATAGAACAACCTTCTGCTAAGATCACGAAAAGTGCTGCCACAAATATGCTTGATTGGTGTAAGAACAATTTTCCTAACGACCCAATTAAATCGATTCGTGAGGGGAAATATATTCCTTTTGAAATACAAAACGGCCACATCTATGCCACTGATAAAAAATATCCCGTAAGTGACAACAGTATAATACGGTATCTTCGGACGCAAGTGTACAATCCACAACATGAGACATACGCACCCACCATTGGACAATATATATTGAACCATTACAGGGGAGAGATTGAAAAATCTCCAGCGGACAAAAAGGCAAAGTATGTCTTCATCATTGATGAAATCAATCGCGGCGAGATTTCTAAGATATTCGGAGAATTATTCTTCTCTATTGACCCAGGGTATCGTGGCCCTAACGGTATAGTTAAAACTCAGTATCAGAACCTTATCGAGGAAGACGACATATTCTACGATGGCTTCTATGTGCCAAAGAATGTCTACATTATTGGAACCATGAACGACATAGACCGCAGTGTGGAAAGCATGGACTTCGCTTTCCGCCGCAGATTCGCTTTCAAAGAGGTAACTGCACAGGAGAGTCAGCAGATGCTTGATTCAGATTCGGCATGGGGAAAAGATGAAAATGGAAAATCTCGTAAGCCATCGCCCGAAATCATTTCTGAGATAAAGAAACGCATGGATGCCTTAAACAATGCGATATGTCCAGACAACCTTGACAAAAATAATTCAGACAAAAAGGGGATTGACGGACTTTCGTCGGCATATCACATCGGTGCCAGCTATTTCTTAAAGCTTGTGAATTATATGAATGATGGTAGCGTTGATTACCAAAAACTTTGGGATAACCATTTGAAAGGCTTGCTGTTTGAATATTTACGCGGAATGCCAGATTCCGAAGGGAAACTGGAAACATTGGAAAACGCATTCTTTAGCAAACAATCATGAGCCGTCTACGTATCACCGATAATCACGAGGCTGTAGAGATCACCCATGAGAGTGATTCAAGGTATTGGCTTGACGAACTAGACGATAACACGCGGGATGATTTGCTTCGAATCGCCAATGTTCAGATAAAAAAACTAAAAAGTGATGAAAGCCGGAATCTGTTAGTTTTTCCAAGAGACTTGGGATACTACGGGGATGATGTGGGCGAAGGTGAGATTATCAGCTTTTATGACGACCACATTGCAACCGGCAATATAATGGGATTTGTCGGGGTAAACAATACCCAAGTGGATATTGTTTCTCGATTCGCAAAGACAGATGGCGAAGACTACTTCCTGCACTATATGTTACAGCGAGTGTTTGCCATCAACTTGTTCAATATTAAGCACTCAACCAGCTATCAGCCGATTTTTGACTTTTTACTTTATCTGTTTCCATACTTCCTCAAGAAGGTGCTTCGGCAAGGCATATATAAGAAATACAGACGATTCGAGTACAATGACTCCAAAATACGAGGACCGATTGATGCAAACCGACATATTCGGTATAACATTCCATTCCACGGAACGGTAGCGTATTCGACACGAGAACATACTTATGACAATGAGGTGACCGAGCTGATTCGGCACACGATAGAATACATCAAGACTCACCCTCTGGGGAATAATGTATTGGCCTGTGACCAAGAGACGAAAAATGCCGTCATAACGATAAGGCAAGCCACTCCATCATACAATACAAGAGACCGCAATAGAATAATCAACCTCAATTTGCGTCCAGTTACCCATCCATATTATTCAGAATACACAGCATTGCAAAAATTATGTGTTCAAATACTTAGACATGAGTCAATAAAATACGGACAGGATAAAGATAAAATATACGGAGTTCTGTTTGACGGCGCATGGCTTTGGGAAGAATACCTGAACACCATATTTAGCAAATCAGGACTGGACATTACGCATGCGAAGAATAAGACAGGAGAGAATGGAATTTCCCTATATAATAAAGGACGAAAAAACTACTACCCGGATTTCTACATAGATACCAAATGTGCCGAGACGTCATTTGTTTTGGACGCAAAATACAAGCGTTTAGGTCATGACGTGAAATTTGATGGCCAGGACGATGAGAGAACAAATACTATTGCAATCAGTCGAGAGGATTTGTTCCAGATGATAACTTATATGCATATTCTGCCTGCTCAGCATTGCGCATTGCTTTATCCCATAGAGAGGCCTGATGACAAAAATGGCGGGATAATCCTCTCTGCGTTGCGGCAATTGTGCGGATACGGTGGACAAATTGGAGGAATTGGCATACCAATCGTTACAAGCAAAAGTTTTGAGGAATTCTGCGAAAACCAAAGACGTGTGGAGTCTGATTTTGCCGAAAAGGTAAAAAGTTTGGTTAAATAAAGGTTCTGAGTGTTTTTTAAACTATCTACGGGAGTGCCACAATATGGCACTCCGTTTCTGTATTTTTGCAGTCGAAAAGTAAACAAAAAAGATTGAAATATGAGAAAATTCTTTAAACCTTACGACTGTGATTTGAGGGAGTACGAGGCTCGTTTGGCTTCGTCGCGCGAGATTTGGGACGATTTTTCCCACGAATGGTCCTATAGCCCTTTTGATGAAAAAATAGTTATTCTCGGAGGGTTCGCCTTGAAGGGAGGCAACTTTAAACGGGCTATTGATCGCTATGTGGAAGAGCGCGCCGAGACCTACCGCAGCCGTATTCATTGGGTAATCTTTGCCTATATCTGGCGTATGATGATGGGTAAGGAGTCACAGTTTGAAAATAAGCCGACTGCCGACAGAATCAAACGGCTGGAGATGGACGAGTTGCTGCGCCTGTTGGCGGAGGAGCTGAAGATGTGTGTAAAGAGAACTACCGAGTTTGTATACGAGGACCGATACAAACCCAACAGCACACCGGGTTTCAAGACATACGAGAGTTGGATTGTGTCGGACGAATACAAATACAACGACACCATCCTCGACACCATCGAGCGCGAACACTGGCGGGCGTTTCCCGACGAGAGCATCTCATCCTATCTGAACAAGTCCAAAAGGTGGGAACGAAATTATTGTTTCTTTTAGTTGAATCACAATGGGTTGCATGTATATAATAGAATGTCCTCAATGTCATAAACCGTTTGAGTGGAATGAGGGACCTGGCGCAGCCGCTGATGTGCTGCATTGCGACAAATGTGGCCGAGAGCTCTGGACAACGGAAAGACTACTGGAATTTGAGAATATCAAATGTCAATGCGGTGGGAGTTTTGACAAAGATGTGCCAATTATCTGTCCATTCTGTGGCAGAGAGGTTGAAAAACCAAGAGAATTCATAAAAGAAGCAACAATGTGGGATTGATTGCCTCTTGGAAAATGATGGGCACACCACTATGGGGCGCACTTTCCTTTTATTTAGCAGTCGAAAGGACTAATAACATTTAGGGTGCTCTGCAAGGACACAATAGGTGGATTGATTGACATAACCAATTGTCGGTACCACATATCCCGAAGGAACACTATAGTTACCATATAGGCACCCAAAAGATGATGAAAAGGGGAGCAGAAGGGGAGCAAAACCAATAGAGGGGGTGTGGCGGATGCAGGAGGTAATGTGCAAATTGTGCATATTACCATGCTAACGCTTTGTGTATCAAGAAAAACTTGTCAGTTGGAATAACACGCATTATTTGCGGGTTATTTTTCATGCAACAACCACTATAAGGTCATATGTGCAAAATTTGCACATACCACTACGAATAACGTGCAAAAAATGCACATGTTCTGAGAGTGTATTCGACAAAAAAATATAATATTTTGATGATTATATTCATAGAAATTAGTATATTTGCATTGTAATATTAATACAGAAACAATGCATATCAGTCGGATAATGAGCGATATAGTCGCTAAAAAGATGCATCTTGGGAAAGCTATTGTGCTGATTGGAGCCCGTCAGGTGGGCAAAACCACCCTGCTAAAAGAATGTCTGAAAGGGCAGGAAAATGTGCTTTGGATGAACGGCGACAATCTGGATACCCGTACGCTGATGGCGAACATTACGGTGGAGCGCTATCGGAGTATGCTTGGGAAAAACGATATTGTCGTTATCGACGAGGCCCAGCGCATCGAAGATATCGGGCTCAAGAGCAAATTGCTGACGGACAATTTTCCGGATGTACAGCTTATCATTACGGGCAGTTCGTCGCTTGACCTTGCCAACAAGGTCAACGAGCCTTTGACGGGACGCAAGTGGGAATACCGTTTGTTTCCCTTGTCGTATGGCGAGTTGGCGGCACACTACGGAGCTATGCAGGAGTGGCAGAAACTCCCCCTTCGGCTGGTGTTTGGCAGTTATCCCGACGTAGTATGCAATCCAGGCAACGAACGCGAGGTGCTGAATAATCTCACCGAAAGTTATCTATACAAGGATGTCCTTGTGTGGGAACGCATCAAGCGGCCCGACAAAGTGGTCAGGTTGTTGCAGGCTTTGGCGCTCCAGGTGGGCAGCGAGGTGTCGGCCAACGAGCTGAGCCGAATGGTGGAACTCGACCGTGTCACCGTGGAAAAGTATATCACTCTGCTGGAGCAGGCTCAGGTCATTTTCCGACTCGGTGCGTTCAGCCGTAATTTGCGAACAGAAATAAAAACGGGACGCAAAATCTATTTCTACGACAACGGTATCCGCAATGCGCTTATCGGCAACCTATCGCCGATAGACATGCGTGCCGACATGGGTATCTTGTGGGAGAACTATATGGTAAGTGAGATGCTTAAGAAGAACAGCTACGACCTCACCTTTGCAAAGCCCTATTTCTGGCGTACCACGCAACAACAGGAAGTTGACTATATTGAAGAGTGTGACGGGCGGATGAAAGCATACGAATTCAAGTGGAGCCCCACGAAAAAGGCTAAAATCAGTAAAACTTTTCTCGGAGCATATCCCAACGTAGAAGTCAAGACCATCACGCGAGAGAATTATATGGACATTTTATAACTATTTGCCGTAACAGTATGGGAAACATGAACAAGAACAACCTATGAACGTACTGAAGAAATACACCTGGCTGGTGGGGACGCTGATGCGGGCGGGCGACAAGGGCCTGACGCTGGAGCAGATCGGCGACCGCTGGAACGCCACGGACGAGCTGCATGAAGAGGGCGCCTTTGCGCGGCGCAGTTTCCACCGTCACCGCAGCGAGATTATGGACCTTTTCGGCATCGAGATTGAGTGCTACGTGGATTGTGGTCAGTACCGCTACCGTCTGGCTGACGATGGAGGCAGGGAGTACTTCCGCCAGTGGATGATGGATTCCATAGCGGTGCATCATGTCGTGGCCGACAGCCGCGAGGCGGCACAGTATATCATGGTGGAAGCCACGGACAGCCGAATGCTTCCGGCGCTCTTGGAAGCGTTGAAGGAGAAACGCACGCTGAAATTCACGTATGCGCCCTACTGGAGCGAAGCACCCTACGACTACAGCGGCGTGCAGCCCTATACCCTCAAAATGTTCGAGCGCCGCTGGTATCTTATCGCCCGTCGCGACGGCGAATACCGTATTTTTGCCCTCGACCGCATGACGAAGGTGGAGCAGCAGGAGGAAACCTACAAGCGCGACCCGAAGTTCGACCTCAAAGAGATGTTCGAGGGTGCCTACGGCATCATTGTGGACGATACACCCACGGAGTCTATCCGTCTGAAAGTGGACGCCTACCAAGCCAACTACCTGCGCTCGCTGCCCTTGCACAGCAGCCAGCACGAACTGAAGCGCACCGAAGAGTATTCCATTTTCTCTCTGCGTGTGCGTCCCACCTATGACTTCAAACAGAAACTCCTCTCCCTCGGCAGCACCATTGTGGTGCTCCAACCCGAAAGTCTCCGCGCCGACATGCGTGGCGAGATACAGGAGATGATGAACAAATACCAAGACAACGATGAATGACTTTGCAGCCATAGACTTTGAGACGGCCAACGGGGAGCGCTCCAGTGTGTGCAGCGTGGGGGTGGTCGTGGTGCGAGGTGGCGAGGTGGTGGATACGTTCTACAGCCTCATACAGCCGGAGCCGAACTACTACGCCTGGTTCTGCCAGCGGGTGCACGGGCTCTGCCACGAGGACACCGACGGCGCTGAGGTGTTCCCGACGGTATGGCACAAGATAGAACCACTCATCGAGGGGCTGCCGCTGGTGGCCCACAACGCCATGTTCGACGAGGGTTGCCTGCGGGCGGTGATGCAGGTATACCGGATGGACTGGCCGGGGTATGTCTTCTACGACACCCTGCGGGCCTCGCGCCGCAAGCTCGAGGGCCTACCCAACCACCAACTGCACACCGTCAGCGAGGCCTGCGGCTACTGCCTGGAGAACCACCACCACGCCCTGGCCGACGCCGAGGCCTGCGCGGCGATAGCGCTGAAGATCCTGTAGATATTTATTCGCCTGCTCGCACTGCGTGCATTGCGAGATCCTGTAAATCTTGTAGATTATTCCGCGTGTGGCGGGAATACTAATTATTTATTCGCCTGCTCGCACTGCGTGCATCGCGAGATCTTGTAAATCTTGTAGATTATTCCGCCTTCAGAGGGAATACTACATTGGGCTGCTTCAAAACGCCTTGCCCTGCGGGCAGAAATCCATAAATCTTATAAATTATCTGCTGACGCAACAACCTGCGTGGCAACACAGAAGTTATCTTTGTTTATTTGCTGTACTTGCTGCCTTTGAATCCTTCGCGCACGGTGCCGTCGTTGAGGTTGGCATGCAGCACGATGGGCGGCGTGGGGCGCAGGTCGTAGTATTCCAGCTGTTCGACGGGCAAACGGAAGTAAACCATCTGGCGGTAGTCGTCGTAGAGGCGACGCAGGACCTCGTTGTGTTGGCGCAGGAATTGGAATGCTTGTTCTATCATAGTTCGTTGAGTATTGTGGATATATCTTCGGTGAAGACCATGAAGTGCCCCTCGATGCCTTCGAGCGAGGCGTCGGGGTAGTCGCGGTTGAAGCGCACAAGGGCCGTCTGCGGGAAGTTGAGGGCCATGTGCTCGAAGGGGAAGCGGATGATGGCGGGGGTGTTGAATCCGATGCCGAACTCCAGCAGGAGCAGACGCCCTTGGCAGTGCTGGCGCACGAAGTCATGGTAGCGCTCGGCCTGGCGGTGCCAGCGGTCGTCCTCGACGAAGGTGTCGTCGCAGCGCAGGTTGGGCGCCAGCAGTTCGCCTGTACGCGGATGGCGCGGCACGAGGCTGGTGGGTATGCGGCAGTCCTCGGTGGCAGCCATCGCGCGGAAGACCCAGTCTTTGCAGTAGACAAGCTCCTTGTCCTCGCCGCTGCGGCTCTGCAGGTAGGCGTAGTCGCCCTGCGTGGCGAAGATGCGGTCGCGCGCAAAGCCGCTCTGCTCGAACTGGCCGTCGGTGTTGGTGGTGATTACGAACCACTCTTTCCCTTCGACAAGTGTCAGTAGTCTGCGGTAGAGCTCCGTGCCGCCGGTGCGGAACCGCGAGAACCAGATGTGGCGAGCCCAGTAGGCCCAGCGCTCCTCTTCGGTCTCGAAAGGGTAGAAGGCGGAGGTGTAGAGGTCGGTGAAGCCGTAGCGCTCAATCCAGGGCGCGAACTCGCGGCGGAAGTCCTCGCCGGCATAGTCCAGCCCCGCCGCGGTGCTCAGCCCGCTGCCGGCACCGATGATGATGGCGTCGGTTTCCGCAATCAGCTTGCGCAGGGCGTCAACGCGCTGCGAGAAGTTCCCGGTAGATGTCATAGTCGATGTCTTTGAAGACGTTGAAGACCACAGTGAGTGCGTTATTGTGTGAGTGCGTTAATGCGTAAGAGGTGGTGTATTCCTTAACCGTAGCGACGGCGATTTCGGCGGCGCGGCGGTTGGGGAAGTGGAACTCGCCCGTTGAGATGCAGCAGAAGGCGATACTGCGGCAGCCGTTGGACCCTGCCAACCCCAGGCAATTGCGGTAGCAGTTGGCCAGCTGCGCTTCTTGTTCTTTGGTGGGTACGCCATTGGGGATGATGGGGCCCACGGTATGAAGGACATAGCGGCACGGCAGGTTGTAGGCCTCGGTGATGAGGGCCTCGGAGGTGAAGGCATGCCGATAAGTGGTGCCGCCCATCGTGTATTCCGGATGCACCGGTGGGCACTCAGCGCCACTCATAGCCTCGGCGCATTCGGCACGCAGCTGCAGTCCGGCGGCGCTGTGGATGCAGTTGTCGATGCAGGCGTGCAGCGGATGCCAGCAGCCCATCATCCGGCTGTTGGCGGCGTTGACGATGGCGTCGACACGCAAGCGTGTGATGTCGCCCTGCCAAAGGAGAGGGGTGTCGGTAGACGCGGCGATGTCTTCCAGAGACACCACCCCCTTGTCCTGCAGCTGTGCCTGCAGCTCGGCGTCCTGCGCATGGAGAAACTCCTCGCTCAACGGCTGTGGCTCCCAGACATTACCTTCGGTGACGTTACTGCATCTCGGCAGAGCAAACGAGTTTGCTCTGCTCTCGACTTCCGTAACGTTCATCAGCGCCCGCAGCAGGCGTTGCTTCTCAGGCAGTGTGGCCGGGATGTCGGCCTGTGTGCGGTTCTGCTCCAGCAGGTGGCGGATGCAGTAGTCGATGTTTTCAATTCTGTCCATAGTATCTTTCGCGGTCGGTCACGATATCGTGGAGGTTGTTGTAGGCCCAGTCCATGAGTTGCTGCATGACGGGCATGAAGCTGTGGCCGCGGTCGGTGAGGGCGTACTCCACGCGCGGCGGCACCTCGGGGTAGACCTTGCGGCTGACGAGGCCATCGGCCTCCAACCCCCGCAGGGTGCTGGTGAGCACCTTCTGCGAGCAGTCGGGGTTCTTCTCCGCCAGGTCGCGGAAGCGCATAGGAGTGTCCCCGCCGCTGAGGGTGTAGATTACGGCCAGCGCCCATTTGCTGCTGTGGCGCACCAGCACGTTGCGGATGGGACACTCCGGGAAGACGGGGTCTTGTATGAAATCTTTGCTCATCCTTTTTTTCTTTGAAATGACGGTGCAAAGATACGAAAAAATTACCACACCAGCGGGTCGGCGAGGATGTTGCCGTCGGTCATCGGGCTGTCGGCCTCGGTGAAGTTGTTGGCACGGTACTGGATGCAGAGCATCGTCAGGTTCTCGCTTCCGGTGTTCTTCAGGGCGCGGCGGCCGTCGGGGCTCACGCGGACAATGGCGCCTTCGCCGACGGGGAACTGCTCGCCGTCCACCTGGTAGGTGCCTTCGCCACGCAGGATGATGTACAGCTCCTCGTGGGTCTTGTGGGTGTGCAGGAAGCCGCTGTCCTGGCCGGGAACGAGGGTCTGGAACGACAGCTCGCTGCCCGTGGTGCCCACGGCCTAGCCCACGAACACTTTGCCCTGGATGACGTTGGGTCCCATCGGCAGCTCGTGCTCAATAATCTGGTTGATGTTTCCGACGCTGACGGCCTTGTAGTTGCGGCCACTCTTGATTGTTTCGATTGTTCTCATTGTTGTATGGTATTAATTGTTGTTTGTTTTTCGGCTGCAAAAGTACAACCATTTCTCCGTTCCGGCAAGAAGGCACCCCGACGGAAGTCAGTTACCGCGAGGTAACCTTTGCGCAAAAATATCTATACTCCGCAACACGATTAATGAATTATTAACATTCAGACAACCTCTCTCTATGCCTGCAAAGTCCGTTTTGCAGTTGCCACAGAGGCTTTTTTTGAATCTCGAACCAGGTACGGGTAGGAGCAAGAGTGGGTCAGGGAACGGGGTCGTAGCCGGAGCCGCCCCATGGATTGCAGCGCAAGATGCGTTTGAAAGCCAGCCATCCGCCTTTGAAGGGACCGTACTTGCGTATGGCCTCCTGTGCATATTGCGAACAGGTGGGCGTGTAGCGGCAGGCAGGTGGTGTAAAGGGCGAGATACAGGTGCGATAGAAAGCTATCAAGGCGAGCATCAATGTGCTCAGCAGCCACCGCAGGCCCCGATAGGGCAGCAACAATACTTCGCGCAGTGTCATTGCCGCTCCAGTATATCCTTCTCCAACGCGGCAATAAGCTTGTCCATCTTGTGTCCGAGCTGGTCGAAGGTCATTATTTCATTGTGTATATATACGAGCGAGAGTACGATGCTCATGCCCTGCCCGTCGAGGAACTCGTATAGCAGTTCTTTTCTCGTGCGCCAGCACTCGCGCGTCAGGCGGCGCACACGGTTGCGGTCCACCGCATGGTGGAATTTGCGTTTGGGTGCCACAATCATCACCTGGCAGGCCAGGTGACCACTTGGCGACTCAACGACCTTGCCACCTTCAACGGACATCCACTGCACGCTATAAGGAAAAGCCATCAGCCGATGGCCCTCTGCATAGAGCTGGTCTATCAGCCGACGGCTGCACAATTTCTCATCTTTGCCGAAAGTCGTGGCCATCACGCTTTTTTGGTGGTCGACTTCTTTGCGGCCGGTTTCTTCTCGGCCACAACCTTCTTCACCACTGGTTTCTTCTCCACTGGTTTCTTCTCCACTGGCTTCTTCTCCACTGGTTTCTTCTCCACTGGCTTTTTCTCCACTTGTTTCTTTTCCACCGGCTTCTTTTCTACAACGGCGTTTTCTTCGACCGCTGCTGCAGCCAACCGGGCCTCGGCATCTTTCTTGGCCTTTTCGGCAGCACGGGCGGCGCGGCGCGCGGCGGCCTGGGCCTTCTTCTCCTCCATGCGCTGTTTGTACACCTCCTTGTTGGCAATCACCGGCTTGGTCTTGCGGGTACTCGACGTGATGGTGCTCCGCACTCCGCGATGGCTTATCTCACCCTTCGAGATGATGACGCTCTCCTGTTCCTTGCCCATAATATAGTTCTCAAGCGCCATGGCCATCGAGGGAGCCGACTGCGTGGGGGCTGCTATGTTGAGTTTGATGCCGTTCTCCTTCAGGGCGGCGTGCGTCGACGATCCGAAGGCAGCTATCAGCACATTGTGTTCCTTGATGTCGGGAAAGCTCTTCACCAGCGAGCGCACGCCGATGGGCGAGAAGAGACAGATGGCGTCGAAGCTGTCGATGTCGAACCTGGTCAGGTCCTTGGGTGCCGACGTGTACATCGGGGCCTTGGTGTATTTGAACTTGGCTTTGTCGAGGGCCTTGGTATATTCGGTCTGCTTCTCGTCGCTGCAGGGGAAGAGGAACTTCTCGTCGCGGTGCTTGCCCATGACCTCGAGCAGGTCGGAGAAATACTGGGTGCCGAAGAATACTTTGCGTTTGCGATACTGGATGAAGTTCTGCAGGTAGAGGGCTATGGCCTCGGTCGAGCAAAAGTATTTCATATCCTCGCTCACCGTCTCGCGCAGTTCCTTCATCATGCGGAAAAAATGTTCTATCGAGTTCTTGCTGTTAAAGATAATGGCGCTGTAGTCACCTATATGTATGCGGGTGCGGCGGAACTCAGATGCCGGAATGCCTACAACCTCGAAAAATTTATAGAAAGTGATGTCGACCTTGTACTTGTTGACCAAGTTGCGGTAAGGCGATTTCTCCAAATCGGCGGGTGCCGGCTGCGAAATCAGAATTTTTTTGATCTTCATGCTCAATCTTTAATTTATCTCAACTGTCTGTTTTACTGCGCAAAAAACCACCAGATTAGTATCACAATGGGTATTGCTTCGACGGCGCAAAGATAGTAAAAAAGATAGAAACTGAGGGTAGATGAAATTGTTAAAAAAAGTTTCACGCCCCTTATCATGCGCATGACGAAGGCCAACGCCACCAATGCACCCATGGCTACCAGCACCGCCGTGTTGTCCCACGGCACATAGAGCAGCATCAGCGTCAGCGGCACCAACGCCATGCAGAGCACCAGATGGTAGAGATAGCTGCTGTTGATGTAGGCCGACATACCCTCCTCGCTGTCGAACACGCGACCCAACACCCTGAGCAGGCCCCAGCGTATGAAATAGGCCACCGAGAGGGCCGCGGTCGAGAGCAGCCATCCGAGAAATCCGAACTTGGCGAGGGCCATATGGCTCACCACGACGGCAGCCATGGCCGACAGCAGCAGTCCGATGCTCATCAGCCGCATCGGCGTGAGGTTGTTGCCGCGCACCAGACGGTCCAAAGTGCGGCGGTCGATGGCGGAACGCAGCAGCTCTTTGGTTTTTATCTTGCGACTGCTGACGTATATGTATGTCAGAGTGGCAAGAACTATGACCAGCACAAAAAGCCATGGTGCAGCGCCCTGCTGACGCGGCTGAAGCTCGTTGTGGCTGGCCTTGAGTGTATGGCCTGCAAAGAGCGACCGCCGCATAACCACCGGCGGCATCTCGCGGGCCGGAAATATCGAGTCGAGCGGCACCCCGGTACTTGGCTCGACCTGCACCGACGACCAATAGGCGGTGTCGGGCTGGTAGAAGGGTTGAATGTCTATGATACTGTCTGTTGGCATTTCTTTCTATTGTTTTCTCACCATCAAACGTTTGCGCACCGTGGTACCATCGACCGCGCGGCACTCCACGATGTATATCCCGCTTGGCAGCAGAGCCAGGTCGATGGTGGCAGGGTTGCCCTGTGCTGCCGCAACGGTGCGTCCAAAGAGGTCGCGCACCTCGATGCCGGCCAGCGCCAGGCCTTCGACTCCAACCGTCACCTTGCTGCCTGCCGGATTGGGATACAAGTCCACCTGCATACCGACGGCGCACTCGCCGATGCCCTCGGTGCCGGGCTCGGGCTTTGGGCAGCCGTAGGCATCGCCCCACAGGGCCAGCGGCAACCGCAGGTCATCTATCCACACACAGTCGCTGCCCTGACTGACGCTGGCGTCTTTCATGTAGCGCCACCGCAGCATGTGCCGTCCTGCGCCGAGCACAAACTCGTCTTTGCGCCAGCTGCCGGTGCCCCAGTGGTCGGCGCGGTTCACACCGTCGACGCTGAAGTACATGCGGTCGGCCTGTGCTTCGGTCGAAACACAGTACCAGTAGCTGACGGTGTCGGTGTGCGGCAGCAGCAGCTCGAGGCTGAGGTCCGACGTCTGCCGGTGGTCTATGGGGCCGCTGCGCAGACTGTAGCGGCCGCTGTGTGTGCGCACGGTGTCGAGCTGCCAACCCAGCGTGCCGCCCATTTGCCAGGGGTAGCACTGCAGGCCGCGCTCGAAGCCCTCGTCGGGCTGGCCGCAGACCACATACCAGCGGCCGCCGTCGCTCCAGTCGCCGAGGCCCACGGTGGCGTCGATCACCAGATGTCCCACGCTGTCGGCCACCTCGCCTACCGTCAGGCCCAGTGTGTCGTAGGGGGCCGATGCCGTGGCGCAGACTATGTATTGTCCGCCCAGCCGCACCGTGTCGGCGGCGCTGCTGTCGGGGTTCAGTATGTCGATGTGCAGCTCGGGGTAGGCCATAGCCAAGCGGTGATGCACCTGCAGGCGGCAGAGTGCTGCGCTGTCGGCCACCGCAAGGGTGCCGCGCCACCACGGCTGCTGTCCGACGCGGACTATGGTGCATGCGGCCTGCAGCTGCATGCGTGCCCCGGCGGGCAAAGTGTCTACCGCCAGCGTCGGTATGTCAACCAGCGTGCATTCGCCGCAGGCGGTGTCGTTTTCGAACGCTATCGTCAAACCGCCGAGTGCACCGTTGCCAAGGTTGGCCAGGGTGAACCGCAGCGCCGTGTCGGTGAACGAGATATCGAGCAGCGCCACCCCGCGTTGCGGGCGCACTGCCAAAGTGTCGACCACACACGGCAGCAGCCCTGCCCCGGTGGCGGTGAGGGTCAAGGCTCCGGTGTCGAGGCTTTGGCTCAGCGTCAGGTTCACCAGCCCGTTGCTGTCGGCCACGGCGCGGCCCAGCAGCCTGTCGGCGCCGACGGCGGTCACCGTGGCTCCGGGGATGGCCCGCAGGACGATGGCGGTGCTGCCTGCCGCTATGGCGCTGTCGGCCGCGATCCAGGCCTGTTCCACACGCCCCACATAAGGGCGCAGCGACGGGTCGCCCAGCAGGCAGTAGGTCTCCCAGTAGAATCGGTCGTAGGGCGAGCCAAAGGCGCTCACGGCCATATTGCCGGCCGCAAGCAGCTGTCCCTGCGTCTCCACACCGCCCGTGCGGCCCAGCCAGCGGTCGAAGGCGCCGGGGCGCTGCGGGTCGTATTGCGGGTCGAGGCTGAACGGGTGCTTCGGACCCACAGCCCAGTAGTAGTCTTCGTTCCACAACGTGGTGTTGGTGGCGCCGATCACGCCGATGGCCCCGCCAGCGGGCATTCGCAGCAGCCGCTCGCCGAGGCAGTCGCTGGTGAAGTCGTTGCTCATGCAGCAGTTGTTGACGAAGAGCATCGGCTGCGCAGCGCAGGCGCTGTCGAAGGCGTCGGCGTCCACGGCCGGGCGTGTCCATCCGGTGGCGGTGCAGTGGGCCGTATAGCCGACCATGGCCGCACCCGACGCCACATCGGCCAGTATGGCTTGGCGCAGGGTGTCGGACGAGGGGTTGTAGTAGCAAAGAGTGTCCACCTCCGGATGCACAGCCTTCACCTCGCGTTTCAGGTAGTTCACCTGGCCGTTGGTGGTGGTGGGCGCCGGGGGCGTGTCTTCGCTACCGGCTACCAGCATCACGCGGCGCAGAATGGCGGTGTCGAGGTGAAGGCCACGGGCATAGCCGATGGTCTTCTGCACCACGGCGGCCAGCTCGGCGCTGTCGCGCACAGGCCAGCGCCCCACATAGGCGTCGGGCAGGTAGTCGCCCGTGTGTTCGGCAAAGTAGAGGTCGGTGGCGTGGGTAGGCATGCCCGTCGGACGCGACGCGCCGGTGAAGGGGCGCAGCTGGGCCGTATCGCCAACGAGCAGTATGTATTCCGGCCCCGCAAGGCCCCAGCGGCTGCCTATCATGGCGCGGATGCTGTCGGGCTGGTTTACGACGAAGGTCATCAGCTCGACGTCGTAGCCTTCCTGGCGTTTCCACCGCACAAAGGGGGTCAAACCCTCGGCAAACACCGGCGGCGCCACAATCAGGTAGCGCGGTGTCGCATATTGGATGTCGGATGCAGAAAGCTGTATGTTGTCGGCAATCAAGGTGGCGCGCAATGTGTCGGCAACGGCGAGCAGGCCGCGGACAGGGTCGTACGTGGCCGGGCTCACCTCGATGCGATACACCTCGCGGTCGGCCATGGTGCCCAGATGCACAAGTTCGAAACGGCCTTTGCCAGCAGGCGGCACCACGCTGCCATACAGCGCCTTGTCGGCTTCGACCCTGCCGGGCTCGGCATCCTTGCGCGCTGCCTCGTAGGGGCGCAGGGGCATCGCCGATCCGTCGGCAAGCCTCGGCAGCTGCAACACCGTTGAGCTGGGCAGCGCCCCGTCGGCCATAGGCTCGACCCTGAGCCGCGCGCCGCGCGGCACAACCACCAGGCGGCTCAACCGCGGCAGCGCCGGACTCCCCTCGCCGGCGCAGCCCACATTAGCCATGCCCTCGGCACAAACCGTGGCATAGCCGTCGGCGCCGGGCACAATCAGCGTGGCACCCGACACAAAAAGCGCCTCCAGGCGTCCGTCGCCCTTGTCGGCCAGTTGCAAAAAAGCCCCTCTCCCACCCTGCGCCGAAGCGCCGAATGCAGATAAAAGGCACACCGCCAACACGATATATTGCAACCACCGTCGCATATTATATTTATATTGCGATGCAAAATTACGAAAAAAAGTCATACCCCGTCCAAAAAAAAGTCACATCCTGCATCTATTTTCCAGCCTACCGGTAGGGCATATCAACGATACTTCAACGATATATCAACGATATTTCAACGATTACGATCGTTGAAATATCGTTG
>JAZNSV010000219.1:0-38723 GCA_045591485.1 Bacteroidales bacterium
CCTTGGGCTGTGTTGTGCCGTCGTGGTAGCCGATGGGCACCACGGCGTAGGGCACCACGGTCGGGGGCAGCTGTAGGGCTTTCTTTATCGGGTCCATGCGGTCGGGATAGGGGTAGCAGGCTGTCCAGCAGGCACCGAGACCATAGGCTTCGGCGGCCAGCAGCAGGTTCTCGGTGACGGCGCCCAGGTCATCGCGCCACATCTGGTTGACCTGCGTCACGGCGGGCCCGTCGGGGTTGTCGCGCGTGGGGGCGGTGAAGGTGGTGTCGGCACAGAGGATAATGACGGCGCCGCTCTCCTTGAACTTCTGCATGTTGAAGTTGCCCTCGAAGAGGGTGTCATACTGGCTCTTGTCGGTCATGACCACCATCTGCCAGGGGCGACGGTCGACGGCGCTCGGGGCGGCCTGGGCGGCACGCAGCAGGTTCTCCATCACCGAGTCGGGGATGGCCTCGCCGTTGTAGGAGCGCACGCTCTTGCGGCTCAGGATGTTGTTGATGACCACGTCGGCCGTGTTAACCTCGGTGGCGACTTCTTGTTTGTTGCAGCAGGCGGCGAACATCATCGCGGCGGCTGCAAGGAATAATAACTGTTTCTTCATTTGTATTGTATTGTTGTTATTTGATTTGCATCGGTAGCAGGGGCGGTTGTATCCACCTGTTCGGGCACAAGTTCGCCCGTCAGCGGGTCGGGTTCCACCTCGCCCTCGGTCACCTTCCCTTCGGTGCAGCTGGTGAACGCCGCCAGGCTCATGGCTACGCCAGCCACGGCAGCGGCCTTGCCGAGGGTCATGCGGCGGTGCAGTTCGGCCTCCAGGTAGCGCACTTCGGCCTCGCAGCGCGGACAGGTGCCATCGCACGGGCCGTCATAGGTGCATTCGTGTTGTTCCAGAGGAATCTGGTTCTCGTCGGCCACCCGCTTGCGGATGGCCTTCAATTCTTTGCAGATGTTCTTTCCGTTGGATTTCATATTTGTTTTATTTGAAAGCGTGGTCGAGCAAGGTTGTGAATTCCTCGTAGGGTGGGGTGCCGGCGAGGTCGGCCAGCGAGGCGGCCAGACCGCGGTAGTACCATTCTATGTCTTCGCGCCCACCAGGGGCTTTGAAGCGCTGCCACAGCAGCTCGCCCACGGCTTGGCGGTCGTTGGTTATGGCGCGCAGGTTCGACAGTTTGTCGCCTATGGCCACGGTCTTGGCGTCGCGGCTCGATGTCGCCAGGCGGTCGAGGGCGGCCTGCTTGCGGCTGCGCCAGGTGTCGCCGGCCACGCGCGGCGGGTTGGTGTCGGCGCTGACAAGGGAAGCTACGCGGTCGCCGAATTCGGCCCGCAGTTGTTCGGTGCTGGTGTCGGTGTCCTCCACCACGTCGTGCAGCGCTGCCGCTGCCAGCAACTCTTGGTCGTCGCTGATGGTGGCTACGATGGCCACGGCCTCAAGCGGATGCACTATATAGGGCAGGTTCTTTCCTTTGCGGGCGCCGCCGGCATGGGCGCGGACGGCGAAGATTACAGCTCGGTCGAGCAGTGATGTATCCATGTCTGTTTTCAGTCTTTGTAAATAAGGTATTTCTTGCGGATGGTCTTGAAGCGTTCGAGGCCTGGCTGCCAGGTGGCGCGGATCTCCCACTCGAACTTACCCATCTCAATCTGATGGCGCAGTTCTCCGTTACCGGCCAGTTTCTCGAAGAAGCCATTGTCCAGAAAGAAGTTGTACCTCCTGGAGTGCCAATACATGAGCTGCAGGTAAGAGAGGTCAAATTTGGCCGGCACCACTACTCTCTCCAAGTCGATACCGTATAACTGCGTCCCGTCTTGCAACTTGAAATGATAGGCCGGGACTTTCTGACTGTCGGCAACAGTAAAGACGGTGTTGAGGTCCCAATAACGGTTGTATTCGTTGGGCAGGCCTATGACCTCGAAAGGGTAGTCGGTACCGCGACCGACGCTGACATGGGTGCCCTCGAAGAGGCAGAGGCTGGGGTAAAGGGCAATTGCATGGGCGTTGCGCAGGTTGGGCGACGGTGGAACAGGCAGCTCGTAGCCCACCGAGTCGCGCTTGTAGCCCTGCATAGGCACTACGGTGAGGTTACACTTTTCACCGCTTTGCAGCCAGCCTTCGCCGTTGATCATCTGCGCATACTCGCCGATGGTCATACCATAAACTACAGGCACGGGATGCATGCCGACGAAAGAGCGGTACTTCGCGGTATCCAGCACGGGGCCGTCGACATAGTGGCCGTTGGGGTTGGGGCGGTCGAGGACAACAAGCGGTATGCCCGCTTCGGCGCAAGCTTCCATCACGTAGTGGAGCGTGGAGATATAGGTATAGAAGCGGCAACCGACATCCTGCAGGTCGAAGACCACACAATCCACATCCTTCAACTGTTCCGGCGTGGGCTTCTTGTTCTTGCCGTAGAGGCTTATTATTGGCAGGCCGGTCTTGGGGTCTGTGCTGTTGTCGACATGGGCGCCCGCCGCCGCAGTGCCGCGGAAACCGTGCTCCGGACAGAAGATTTTCGAGACGCGTATACCTTTGGCCAACAGCGTGTCCACCAAGTGAATACCTTCCACTACGGAGGTCTGGTTGCCCACTACAGCCACGCGTTTGCCGTCGAGCCATCCTGTTCCTACAAAACCCATCATCACTTCGGCTCCGGTGCGCAACTGTCCTGGCACGTCTCTACACGACCGCACCTCCTCAAGCAGTGGCACAAGCCTTTTCTCCTGTGCTTGGCACGACAAAAACAGTTGCGAAAACACCGCAACACACAACACCACAATATGCACTACCCGTTCCAATTTTCAACTTTCAATTTTTCCCTGTGTGTCCGAAGCCGCCGGAGCCGCGCTCGGTGTCGGTGAGTTCCTGCACCTCTATGATTTCGGCCTGCTCGTGGCGGGCAATGACCATCTGGGCGATGCGCTCGCCGTCATTGATGACGAAGTCTTCCTGCGAGAGGTTGATGAGGATGACGCATATCTCGCCGCGGTAGTCGGCGTCGATGGTGCCGGGCGAGTTGAGGACGGTGATGCCCTTCTTCAGCGCCAGACCGCTGCGCGGACGCACCTGCGCCTCGTAGCCCGCCGGCAGCTCCATGAAGAGTCCTGTCTTCACGAGCCCTCTTTCCATCGGCTTCAACGTAATCGGTCCCTCGGGCAAATAAGCCCTCAAATCCATCCCCGCCGACTGCTGTGTCTCATACTTCGGCAGCGGGTGATGGCTCTTATTGACTATCTTTATCTGCATATATTCTCTGTATATTTCAAGATGCAAAAATACACATTTTCCGCGACATGATGAAAATATTTTTTGCAGGTTGATTGTTGAAGTCTAATCAAATAGTGTTCGTAGGTCGGCGGTTAGGAAGTCTGTAGCGGGGTAGCCCTCATAGCCAACTACAAAAGCGGCATGAGGCTTGAATTGTTCACGGAACAATGTCAATCCATGGGTGTATTTCTCATGGCTCGACTTTACTTCCATCCCGACAATCTTACTACCTGATTTTAGGACAAAGTCCACTTCATTGTCACCATCACGCCAATAGTAAGGCTGCATATGATAAGAATAGGCAGCATTAACGATATGGCAGCCAACGGCTGATTCGAACAAACGCCCCCAAAGTTTTCTGTTGCCCAAGGCTTCTTTGAACGATGCTTCACAAAAAATGCTCTTCAAGGCATTATTGTACACTTGGTATTTGGGGATTGATGCCCGGCGACGGCTATTGTCGACAGCGTATTTTTGCAGGCCACACACTAGACCACAGTCATCGAGCAGGCGCAGATAGGAGGACAAAGTGGTGGTGTTACCAGCATCCTGCAGCTGACCAATCATCTTTGTAAGCGACAATATCTCTCCCGAATAGGCGGCTGCCAACTCAAAGGTCTGCCTCAGCAGGGCAGGTTTGTTGACCACAGCGTCCACAAGCACGTCTTTATTAATGGTGGCGTCGATGATGGAGGACCGGATATATTCTGCCCACCGGTCTTCATTCGCAATCAATTCAGCTACAGCTGGGTAACCTCCAAAATAAACAAACTGCTCCAGAGTAAAGCCAAAAGCCTTGTGCATCTCGTAATAAGTCCAGTGCGGCACACGGATAGTCTCGAACCGACCGGCCAGCGAGTCGGCCAGTCCCCGTTCGAGCAACACTCTGGACGAGCCAAGCAAAAGAACCTTTATAGGGGTGTCATGGAAGGAGTCCTCGTCCCACATTTTTTTCACCACTTCGCTCCATCCGGCAATCTTCTGCACCTCGTCTATCACAAGCACGATGCTCTCAAAAGGATTTGAGCGGAGTTTCATACGGGCATTCTCCCAACAATCGGAAATCCACTCGCGCTGCGATGTCGGAACATCGTCGGCAGAAAACATCAACCAAGGAGTTTTCAGTGACGACAGTACTTGTTTCACCATTGTCGTCTTACCCACCTGGCGGGGTCCAGTGACAATTTGGATGAACTTTCTTGGCTCTTCCAAGCGTTCCTTAATTACCTTACAATAAACGCGTTCGAACATATATACATTCTTTATTAAATCGATTGAGTAATTTTACTCAATACGATGAGTATTTTTACTCAACTGGATTGCAAAAGTACATATTTTTGTGAAACTGGCAAAATATTTTTTGCTGGATGGAATATTATTCGTACTTTTGCACTTGCTTTCGAGAGAGAAAGCTGTAAGCAAGAAAAGCATTGCGATATTGTCCTTACTTGTAAATTCGCCAAATTTATAGCTGGAGGATGAGCATTTATGCTTTCGCTTGATTGTGTATGCTATATCCATGTAGCATATCTTCAGGCGTGAGATATGTTCCCTTAAAAGTTCGTTCCAGCAAAGGTGTTTGGCGATACCTACAAGTAAACGACATGAGCACATAACCTCATGCCTTTTCTTATTGTTATAGATTAACATTCCGTTGGAGGGTCGGTAAAAAAGTTGCGCACGACACACATCAAGTGTATAAAGGGAATGACCAAAAAGATACTATTTGCGCTACTGGCGTTGATGTTTTCATCTGCCGTTTTCGCTCAACATGACCAGTATGGAAGATGGAAGTGGGAAAAGGGGAAAAATAATTTAATTTGGTTAAAATCAAATTCCAACAATTCAAATGATTTTTGGGGCTCACCAACAACATTATATGTCGAAAAGGGTAAAAATGGCGAAATGTATTTAACTTTTATCTTGTCATCAGATGATGCGCAACTAAATATAGTTGGCAGTGAATATGGGAACAATTATAATTACCCAATTATAGAAATGGAAATGTCATTTGATAACGGAGAATATAACTATTTTAATTTTCGTCAATTTCTTGATCATTTCTGTTTTGTGATATATGATCGTTTTAAGGGGACAACAAACCAAAATGCGAAAATTATGTTAAAGCAAATGGCGACTAAGAATAAACTTACAATTAGATATAAAAATAAAAAAGGTTCTACACAAACTTATACGTTTAATCTTGAAGGATTAGAGGCTTTACTTGATGCGATGTTTGAATAAGATGTTTATATTTAAGTTTTTACAAGCATGAAAACAATCAAAATCTTTATGCTACTCTTCCTGACGGCAATGAGTAGTATCGCCTATGGGCAGAAAATCAAAGTGGCTATTGTGGACTTGAGACCTGGCGTCAATAGAACACAGGCCCAAATTAACGGCATTGAGGATATGTTGATAGCCGAATTGTTCAATTCGGGAAAGTTTACAGTTGTGGACAGGACACAGGTGAACAAAGTCATACGTGAGCAACGGTTCCAAAACTCCTCTCTATCTGATGCCCAATGTCGGAGAATTGGTGGAATATTAGGTGTAGATGCCATTATTACAGGCACTGTCAACTTTACTAAAAGAGACCAAAGGGCGACATCGGACTATAGATCAAGTGTGGACGTAGGAGAATATAATGTGGATGTCCGAATGATTAAGCTCAACGGAGAAATCATAGCTGCAGCAGGCGATGAGCAAGGAAGTGGCACTGAACGGCAACTGATGAACCGAATTGCACGAAGACTGGCAAACGGCGTCGACCTGTCAAGTTTCGAAACACCAAAGGCTCCGCGGCAAACGAGAGCTCCTTATTTTGACAAGACCTCCCATAACTTCGGAACTGTGCAGGTACTCTCTGGAAAGGTAAAAACACGTTTTTGCCTAAAGAACCATTCAGGTAATATGGTGTATATTACTGATGTATCCAAAACAAGTTCTGCCATTAGTGTTGACTATCCCACATCTGGAATCTCTGATGAGAGTGAAGGCTGCATTACGGTGACTTTCAATCCGAATGGCCGCCAAGGTTCCTCTTTCAAGAATTCCATCATCGTCACGCTAAGCGATGATCAGCGCATTACACTGAACGTGCAAGGTCGAGTGGAATAGCACACAATCATATAAGCATCTCGCTTTTGGCAGAGGAGCATCTCGTTGTCGCGAGATACTCCTCTTTTCCCGGAATCATGCTCATGATTATACACCAATCATGAGCATGATTGTTTGCATAGATGCACATGTTTTTGCGACAAGATGAGCTGCATCTTTTGGGCACAACTTATGACTAATCCTCAAATTTAGTATAAATTTCGGGATTATAATCCAAAAAATTATACCAAATTTGCGGATTAGGCATTATCTGTTTTGCAAATTGTAGAGTTCTTTCTGCTGTTCTATTTCGCGGCGGAGTTCCTCTTCGGTGGGCATAAGGGCCATGTATTTGGCCGCGAAGAGGTGGTCGTTGTCGTGCAGGATTGGTACCACCGCGCCGCGATAGGGTCGTCAACGCGGAGGGTGGTGAGGATATGAGTCCATGTTAGATTGCGCAATCGCGATTGCACAATCTCCAAGTCGTTATATGTCAGGTAGAATAGCCTGATATATTGTAGATTTCGGATACTCCACCCTCGCCCATAGGCTGATGTCAGCTCTTTCGACAGCATCTAGATTATCTGCTTGCCGTACTCGGCACGCTTCTCGCCCTGCTGCTCTTGCCCCACAATGCGCTGACCGATATGCCAGTAGGTGTCGATCATGATGGAATTGACGGCAGCGTATGCCGCGCGGCGACTATGCTCGATGAGCTGTTTGATGTCGCTGACGAAGGAGTTGTTGTCTACGGGAACCATTGGGGGCGCTTACTTCTTGGTCAGCACCTCGTCGATCATGCCGTACTGGAGGGCCTCTTCGGCGGTGAACCAGTGGTCGCGGTCGCTGTCTTTCTCCACCTGCTCGAAGGGCTGACCGCTGTGCTTGGCGATGATTTCGTAGAGTTCTTTCTTGAGCTTCAGTATCTCGCGGACGGTGATTTCCATGTCGGTGGCCTGGCCGTCGGCGCCGCCCATGGGCTGGTGTATCATCACGCGGGCATGCGGCAGGGCGCAGCGGCGGCCTTTCTCGCCGGCGCAGAGGAGCACGCTGGCCATCGAGGCGGCGAGACCCGTGCAGATGGTCGAGACCTTGG
Organism: Bacteroidales bacterium; assembly: GCA_045591485.1. GTDB lineage: Bacteria > Bacteroidota > Bacteroidia > Bacteroidales > P3 > Colimorpha. The sequence goes on from JAZNSV010000219.1 coordinate 7,458, forward strand.
GCTGGATGTACTGCATGGTGTCGTAGATGCCCAGGCCGGCATAGACGGAGCCTCCCGGCGAGTTGAGGTAGATCTGGATATCCTTGGTGGGGTCCACGCTCTCGAGGAAGAGCAGCTGGGCCTGGATGACGTTGGCGGTGTAGTCGTCGATGGCGGTGCCGAGGAAGATGATGCGGCCCATCATCAGACGGCTGAAGACGTCCATCTGGGCCACGTTCAGTTGGCGCTCCTCGACGATGTAGGGCGTGAGCGAGTTATTGATGGCCGAGGTGTATTTGGCCATGGTGGTGCTGCTGATGCCACGGTGGCGGGTGGCGTATTTCTCGAATTCTGTCATGTTAATGTTGATATATTTGATGTGTTGATAACGTTTTAGGTCCGCAAAAATTGTGCCAACAAAAAAATTAAATCACAATCAGACGCTGTGGCGCTATAGGGGGTACGGCAGGGGCGGGGATTCCGCCGCCGAGGCGCTGCGGGCTGCGCAGGATGCGCACCTCGTCATAGAGGCCGCTGGCGATGAAGGCGTCCAATATCTGGCGCCCGCCCTCGACGATGACGCTCTGCAGCTTGCGCTCGTAGAGCTCATGGAGGGCTTCTTCTACGGTCTGGCTCCGTAGGATGAGCGGTTGAATCTTTCCTCTCTCCACTTTCCACTCTCCACTCTCCACTCTCCCACGGCGGTCCAGCACCACGGGCTGCGGCTGCGGGCCGAGGTAGTGGCGCGCCGTGAGCGAGGGGTGGTCCTGTAGGTATGTTTCGCTGCCCACCAGGATGGCGGCCTCCTCGGTGCGCCAGCGGTGGTTCAGTCGGTTCTGGCGCTGGGTGCTCAGCCAATAGTGGTGTGTTGCAACACTGTTGCAACATACAGAACCAGGTGCCATGTAGCCGTCGGCGCTCTCGGCCCACTTCAGGATGACGTAGGGGCGCCGCTGCTCCATGAAGGTGAAGAAGCGCCGGTTCAGCTCGCGGCCCTCCTCCTCCAGCACGTGCCGTGTCACTTCTATACCGGCCTCCTCCAGCTTGCGGAAGCCGTTGCCGGCCACCAGAGGGTTGGGGTCGTCGTTGCAGCACACCACGCGGCGGATGCCCTTCTCGACGATGAGGTCGGCGCAGGGGGGCGTCTTGCCGTAGTGCGAGCAGGGCTCGAGGTTGACGTAAAGAGTGGATAGTGGGTAGTGGATAGTGGAAAGTGTGTTGCTACGCAACAGGGCGTTCCTTTCCGCATGCCACTCGCCATAACATTGGTGGTATCCTTCGCTTTCCACTTTCCACTTTCCACTTTCCACTTCGCTCACTACCACGCACCCCACCAACGGATTGGGCCTCACGCGTCCCAGTCCGTTAGTGGCCAGCTGCAGGCACCGCCGCATATACATTATGTCTATCTCCGCCTGTGTCATAACAGAATGCAAAGATACAACAAAATAACGGATTGGTGAAAAAAATTTTGCCAGTTTGCAAAATATGCGTACCTTTGCACCCGATTTCACAAGGAAATCAACGAAGCGTTATACTCGTTCTGCGAAAGGGAACCTAGGAAATTCCATGAATTACAGAATCAGTGTAATGGTCTTCGCTTATATAGCGTGGGCTTATTGCATCTTCTTAATTCAAGGTTATTCCTAGGACCTCCTTTCGGGAAGTGGCATACAGCGCCACGCTTCTTGTTAGTTAATAATTGTCCTTTGCGGTGCTGGAGGGGCGGAACGGCCTATGCGGTAGACAAAAACTTAGACCTGCAGGCAACAGGATAAACACCGCCAAAGGAAAAATGAAGAAAATATTTTTAATGCTCGTGGCTGTCATGGGCTTCGCCCTCGCCGCAAACGCACAATCTGACCAATGTAGCATCACAAATGGCAATGGTGGATATCTAACGGCCTCTGTGACGAGCACATCAGGTATGGGGTATGACGGCGATGCAAAGATAACGGTCACCGTAACACCTAGCGAGAAACAGCCTAAAGACGGTAAAGTTATTTGTAAAATAACGTATATTCGTAAATCCGACGGAGAAAGAGAAGTTATAACAAGAGATTTGAATTTTAAAGCAAACCAAAGTTCAGCACAGACAGTTTATCTTGATTCTCCTGCAAAAAGAATTGTTAGCATAGAAATTTGGGGAGCTGAATGTAAGAGCGTAAATAGAAATAATTACTGAATAACGAACCGCATAGACTATATAGGGCGGTACACATTGATGCGTGCCGCTCTACTTTTTTGTCAATTTCACCGCGCATCGATGCGGGGCGGACTTTTTGTGTGAAAAATGAGCCCGCATATATGCGGGGAGCACTGATTGGCTGAAAATCGACCGTGCATATATGCGGGAGACACTATTTCATTGAAAACTGACCGCGCATCGATGCGGGGTGCGTTTACCAGGCTGTTTCGTCATCCCGCATCTATGCGTGGTGCATTTACCGAACGGAAAGCAGGCTCAGCAACGATGCGGAGCCTGCTTTCTGCGTTGTAAGATTATTTCGCGCCGATGCGGTTAGAACTCGGCGGTCTTCGGGGTTCTTGGGAAGGGGATGACGTCGCGGATGTTGGCCATGCCGGTGACGAAGAGCAGCAGGCGCTCGAAGCCCAGGCCGAAGCCGGCGTGCGGGCAGCTGCCGTAGCGGGGCGTGTCGAGGTAGCACCACATGTCCTTCATCGGGATGTGGAGCTCCTCGATGCGGCCCATCAGCTTGTCGTAGTTCTCCTCGCGGACGCTGCCGCCGATGATCTCGCCGATCTGCGGGAAGAGCACGTCGGTGCCCTGCACGGTGAGGCCGGAGAAGCCCTGGCGCTTGCCCTCCTCCTCCACGTGGTCGTTGAGTTTCATGTAGAAGGCCTTGATCTCCTTCGGGTAGTCGATCATGATGACGGGCTTCTTGAAGTGTTTTTCCACCAGATAGCGCTCGTGCTCCGAGGCCAGGTCAACGCCCCAACTGACGGGGAACTCGAACTTCTCGCCGTTCTTGACAGCCTCTTCCAATATCTTGATGCCTTCGGTGTAGGGCAGACGCACAAACTCGGTGTCCACCACGCTGCGCAGGCGCTCGATGAGGCCGTTGTCGATCATCTTGTTGAGGAACTCCAGGTCGTCCATGCAGTGGTCGAGGGCCCAGCGGACGCAGTACTTGATAAACTCCTCCTCGAGGGCCGTCAGCTCGTCCATCTGGTAGAAGGCCATCTCCGGCTCAATCATCCAGAACTCGGCCAGGTGGCGCGGGGTGTTGCTGTTCTCGGCACGGAAAGTGGGGCCGAAGGTGTAGATCTTGCCCAGCGACGTGGCACCCAGCTCGCCTTCCAGCTGTCCGCTGACGGTCAGAGCGGTGAACTTGCCGAAGAAGTCCTGCTCCCAGTCTATGGTGCCGTCCTCCTTGCGGGGCGGGTTCTCGGGGTCGAGGGTCGAGACGTGGAACATCTCGCCGGCGCCTTCGCAGTCGCTGGCGGTGATGATCGGCGTATGGAAGTAGAAGAAGCCGCGCTCGTGGAAGAAGGTGTGGATGGCCATGGCCATGTTGTGGCGCAGGCGCATGACGGCTCCGAAGGTATTGGTGCGCAGGCGCAGGTGGCCTATCTCGCGCAGGAACTCCATGCTGTGGCCCTTCTTCTGCAGGGGGTAGGTGTTGGGGTCGGCCTCGCCGTAGACGACGATGCTCTCGGCCTGCACCTCGACGGCCTGGCCGCTTCCCTGGCTCTCCACCAGCTTGCCCTCCACGCCGATGCAGGCACCGGTGGTGATGCGTTTCAGCTCTTCTTCAAAGCGGGCGGGGTCGGCCACCACCTGTATGTTGTGGATGATGGAGCCGTCGTTGACGGCCAGGAAGGCGACGTTCTTGTTGCCGCGCTTGGTGCGGACCCATCCCTTTACGCATATTGTGGTGCCCAGCAGGGCGCTCACGTCTTCTTTCAGCAGTTGCTTGATCTCGTAACGTTTCATTGTATGTTGGTTTTATTGTTTTTCTCTTTTGTCAAGGTGTCAATTGTGTCTATCATCTCTTCGGCAGGTTTGATGAGCGGCAGCACTTGTTTTTCGGTGAGTCCGAAGGTGTCGCCATAGTCGCCTGTCTGGCGGAGTGAGAAGAGTTGGCCGTACAGCGTGCCGTATTCTCTGTTGAGTATGTCGGTCTTGATATAGTGCGGGTCGAGCATCTGGATGATGCCGTGGTGGGTTTGTACCGTATGCCCGTCCTGCAGAAGCAGGGCCGACACGGCGTAGTAGACGGCATAGTACAGGCGGTTGGCAATCATGTCCCAATAGCCGAGAGGGACAATGTTCTTCACCTGTTCCATTGTGTTGTGTGCCTTCTCCAAGCGGTAGCTTACAAGGGCGAATCTTTCTTCATCCGACAGGCTCATAGTGCAATGCGGTCGTTGGTTACGTTTTTATAGAACGGGGTAAAGCTGCTGGCCTCCCAATCTTTCTTTGTCAGCAGAATGGGGCTGACCATGGCGTCGATGTCCCAACCAGCTTCGATGAACGGGTAAGCGTAGTCGGCAAAGTCGGTGTGTAGCAAATCCTCTTTTCCGAGCAGTACCAGCACGTCCCAATCCGAGTTGCTATTGGCGGTGCCACGTGCTTGCGAGCCGAAGAGCCATGCCTCGCCGTTCTCCGGCAGCACTCTGCTGGATACTTCCGACAGCCGTTTTATTTTCTCTTCCCGCGTCATCTTTTGCTGTTATTTCTTGTCTATCAGTTTTTTCAGTGCCACGTCGCTGGCGAAGCGGAATGTCTGCTCTTCGCTTTGGCGGCGGCATATCATGAGGGTGTCGTCGCTGGCTGCGACGATGTAGCCGTCGAGGCCGTCGAGGACGATGGTCTTCGACGGGTCGTCGGGCATGACTACGAGGGTGTTGCGTGTGTCGTAGATGAAGACATTGCCGCTGACGATGGCGTTGTCGTGGCGGTCGTGCGGCACAGCGTCATAGAGTGTGCCCCAAGTCTCGACGTCGCTCCATCCGAACGAGGCGGCCAGCACATGCACGTTGTCGGCTTTCTCCATGATGCCGTTGTCGATGGAGATGCCTTCGCTCTGCGAATAGACGCGTTCCAGCTCGGCGGCGGGCGTCGTGATGTTGAAGCCGAAGAAGCTTTCGGCAATGGCAGGCAGGAAGCGGTGGTAGGCCTCTTTGAGCACCGGCAGTCGCCACACGAGCAGACCGGTGTTCCAGAAGAATTCGCCGCTGGCTATGAACTGGCGTGCCATCTCGACGGGCGGCTTTTCGGTGAAGGTGACCACCTTGTGCAGGTTCTTGGCCTTGGGCAGCGACGGCTCGTCGCGGAACTGTATGTAGCCGTAGCTGGTGTCGGGCCTCACGGGCACGGCGCCCACGGTCAGTATCCAGTCGTGGCCCTGCACGGTGTCTACCGCCTGTCGCAGGTCGGCCATGAATTTCTCCTGGCGGAAGACGGCGTGGTCGGCCGGCGAGACTATGATGGTGGCTTCGGGGTCGATGCTGCCGATGACGGCGGCGGCGTAGGCTATGCAGGGGGCTGTGTTGCGGCGCATGGGCTCGCCCAGCACCTGGTGCGGTTCGAGGTTGGGTATCTGTTCGCGCACCTGGGCCACATAGCTCTCGCCGGTGACGATGACTATGTGCTCGCGCGGACAGATGTCGCAGAAGCGGCGGAAGGTGCTCTGCAGCATGGTGCGGCCAGTGCCCATGACGTCGATGAACTGCTTGGGACTGTCGGCGCCTGCTATGGGCCAGAAGCGGCTGCCAAGGCCACCGGCCATGATGATGCACCAGAGATGGGTTGATATGTTGTCTTTCAAATCGTTCAATCTTGTTTGTGTCGGCGGCGGTGCCAACGGTTGTTTGTTTTATACCGAGACCTCGCCTTTAATGTGCGGCCAGGGGTTGTAGTTTTCAAGCGTGAAGTCTTCGTACTGGAAGCCGAAGATATCTTTCACCTCGGGATTGATGCGCATGGTGGGCAGCGGGCGCGGCTCGCGCGTGAGCTGTAGGTGCACTTGGTCGAGGTGGTTCTTGTAGATGTGTGCGTCGCCGAAGGTGTGGACAAACTCGCCCGGCTCCAAGCCGCACACCTGCGCCATCATCATGGTCAGCAGGGCGTAGCTCGCTATGTTGAACGGCACGCCGAGGAATATGTCGGCGCTCCGCTGGTAGAGCTGGCAACTGAGGCGCCCCTTCGGGGCTTGGGGGTGGCTGAGTGGCTGAGTGGCTGAGTGGCTGAGTGGTGCGGAGTCCACTTTGTCACTCAGCGGCTCTGTCACCTTGTCACTCGCGGAGCCAGGCTCCACGTAGAACTGGAACAGGCAGTGGCATGGCGGCAGGGCCATCTCTTCGATCTCGGCGGGGTTCCAGGCCGTCACCATGAGGCGGCGGCTGTAGGGGTTGGTCTTTATCTGCTCCACCACGTTGGCAATCTGGTCTATGGTGCCGCCGCGGCCGTCGGGCCACGAGCGCCACTGCGAGCCGTAGACCGGCCCCAGGTTGCCCTCGGCGTCGGCCCACTCGTCCCATATCGAGACGCCGTGGTCCTTGAGGTACTTGATGTTAGTGTCGCCACGCAGAAACCACAGCAGTTCGTAGATGATGGAGCGCAGGTGCAGCTTCTTGGTGGTCAGCACTGGAAAACCCTGGCCGAGGTCGAAGCGCATCTGGTAGCCGAAAACGCCAACGGTGCCTGTACCGGTGCGGTCCAGACGCTCGGTGCCGTGGTCGAGCACGTGTTGCAGCAGGTCGAGATATTGTTTCATAACTAATCACCTTAACGCGGCATGTCGAAAAATGTTGTATGCATACAAGAAATATTTTTTACATTGTGCACCGGTCATCCATGGCTCCTCTTCTGCCGTTGTACGATACATGTACGATACATATATCGTACATGTATCGTACAACGGCAGAATGGGTGCAGTCAGAGTGCTGGTTTTGAGGTGTTTGCAAAACGGGGTGTTTTTTTGTTTAAAATTATGAAAAAAGTTGTATATTTGTGGTCGTGTAATATGGTGCGGCTGCAGAATGTAACTGTGCTGAGTGTCATGTGTTTGGCTGCGGTGGCAACATAGAGCGCCAATAATAAAATACAAGAAATGCATATAAACGCATATAGGAGACGGGCTATGAAAAGACTGGTTTCGTTTTTGGTGGCGGTTCTGATGGCTGCCGGCGGGCTTTGGGCGCAATGCAATCCGTTGCAGTTGCCGTATATTGAAGATTTTTCGCAAGATTTGTATTCCCTCGGTCTGCCGTCGTGCTGGCTGCATGCCACACCCGACAGCATCGGGCAATGGACCGATATGCCCACGGTGGTGCCTGTTGCCGGCTACGGCGACGGGATGCAGCTGCGCATCAAGGCATCGACCTCCGAATTCGACTATGGCGTGGCCATGCCGCCGGTCGACTCGACGGCGGGTTTCGTCGACCTTTCGTTCTGGGCCGCTTCGTTTGCCGACAGCTCGTCGCCGCAGGCCACGCTGACCGTGGCCCTGATGGCCGACGGCAACAGCCTGGCGCCCGGCGTGGAGGTGGCTCCGGCAACGCTGCCCGCCGAGGGGCGCTCCCGCCACTACATCTGCCGCCTGGCTATACCCGACAGCGGCCTCTGGCGCCCACGGTTCGAGGTGACCGCGGGCCTGGGCTGCTATGTGGACCGCGTGCTGCTTGCATCGGGCTCCGCATGCACCGGCGGCCCCGTGCAGCTGCCCTACTTCGCAACGTTTCTGCAAAGCCATGCAGACCGCCTGCCGGGGTGCTGGTCGGGCTGGCCTGTCTTAGGCCAAGGCTTTGGCGACATGCCGGCGGTGGTGGCCACCGAGGGCTACGACGACCCGTGGCACCTGCGCATAGCCGCCTCGGAGGCCGGCGCCTGCAACGGCGTGGCCATGCCGCCGGTCGACTCGGCTGTCGGCTTTGTCGAGCTCTCGTTCCTGGCCGCCTCGTGGCCCGGCTGCGACAGCATGCCCGTCACCCTGGCCGTTGGCCTGACGGCCGATGCCGACACCCTGGGAATGAACGAGGTGCAGGGCTATGCCTCCCTGCCTACCGACGGGCGGTATCGCAGCTACAGCTTTCACATGGCATTGCCCGACAGCGGCATGTGGCGCCCAACGTTAGAGGTTGTGGACGGAAGCGGCTGCTTCGTGGCCCGACCCATGGTGTTCGAGGGTGCTTCGTGCCAGCAGCCGCAGGGCTTGGTCCTCGACTGGGTCGACAGCAGCTCGGCCCACATCGTGTGGCAGCAGGCTGCCGACAGCTGCCTGTGGCTGGTGCGTGTGGGAAGCGACGTCTTTATTGAACAGGACAGCGCAGACCTGCTGTTGACAGGCCTCGAAACCGACGCCAACATACATGTCGAGGTGCGGGCTTTGTGCCGCGCCGGCGACACCACCGATGCCGCAGTGCTCGATTTCCGCACCCGGTGCGGCATGCAGCAGATGCCGCTCTACGAAGACTTCAACGCCTGCTTCGACGGCGACGACCCGCATTGCTGGATTGTGGCCGGACGCACAAACGGCAACCAGAGTTATACGCTTGTCACCGCGCCCGAGGTCGATGCCGAATATGTGATGTCTATGGCCGACGGCGGCACGCCCATCGGCCTGATTTCGCCCGTCATGGCGCCCACCGCCGACCGCATGCACGTCATGTTCCGCCTCATGTTTTCAGGCCCCGGCACCTTCGAGGCAGGCCTCATGCGCCATCCCGACAGCGCCTTTGTGCCGGTGCTGACCATAGAAAACACCAGCCTCGATGTGGCGGGCCATCAGCCGTGGTTCGACTACGAGTTCTACACCGACACCGTGGCTTCGGTCGGCCTCGACGAGCCCTACTACGTGGCTTTCTTCTGGAACGGCGACAGCCCTGTGCATATCGACGACATCGCCTTGCTGCCCAGCGGCCCCTGCCATGCGCCCACGGCGGCGCATATAGACACCATCTATGCTGACACCGTGGTGCTGGTGTGGGAAGACTTCAGTGACACTCCGGCAGGCTACGAGGTGCGCTACGGCGCGCTGCCAGCTTTTGCCGATGCTGACAACTCGCTCATGACCTTCAACGCCGAGCTGGCCATAGGCGGCCTCGACGCTTCGACCGAATACCACTTCTGGCTCCGCGCACTCTGCCCCGACGACTCGGCCCGCTGGCTCTACGTGGGCTCGGGCAGTACCGAATGCGGTCCGGTCGGCCTGCCCTATGAGCAGCGCTTCTCCGACAGCGACCTCGACACCGTCAGGTGCTGGCTGTCCGACGCTGCCGTATCGGAGTCGCGCCTTTGGCACTGCATGAACGGCCAGCTCTATATGCATGTGTCGGGCGGCGATTCGATGCTCGTGGCCACCCCGCTGATGCTTGCCCCGGCCAACGAGCTGCGCATAGTGTTCGGCGTCGGCGTCATGGATGGCAACATGATGGAGGTGGGTCTGGCCGACGACACGCTGGGCAATTTCGTGCCGCTCTACACGGTATATGCCGGCGAAGGCCACCAGACCCACGGCTTCTACACCGACCAGCTGCAGCTGTCGGACACGATGCGCATTGCTTTCAGGCTGATAGCCCCCTTTGGCGGCGCCAGCCAGGTCTTCATAGACGACCTCGTGGTTCGCCGTCAGCGCTGCCACGACCCCGAGGGGCTGTGGGTCGACTCGTTGTCGGCTGACATGGCCGTTCTGCACATAGGCGACCCTGCGGGGACGGGCTTCTACCGCGTATGCGCCGAGCACGACGGCACCACCGACACCCTGTTCCTTGCCGACAGCGTGGCCACCCTCACAGGCCTCATCCCGGGCACCACCTACCATGTCGATGTGGTGGCCGTGTGCCCCGACGGCTCCATGTCGCAGCCCGTAGGCACCACCTTCCGCACCCGCTGCCCCTACATTGCACATACCGACCTGCCCTACGAGCAGAACTTCGACCAGATGGCCGTCGGCAGCGTAAACCCCGACGTGCCGTGCTGGACGATAATGCATTTCAATTCGCGCCACTACCTGCGCCAAGCCGAGACCGACAACTCGACGGCCATCTCGATAGATGTTGAGCATCAGTGGAGCAGAACCTACCTTTCGCTGCCGGGGGTCGACGTGGTCAACGACCTGCTGCTGCGCTTTGCGGCCGTCAACGCCCTCGGCGGCATAGCCATGATCGAGGTGGGCGTCATGAGCGAGCCCGACGACGACCTGACCTTCTTCCCGGTAGATACCGTCTATTGCCCGGCCACGGGGTTGTGGCACAATTACGAGGTGCTGCTCTCTTCCTACGAAGGCAGCGAGCACTGGCCCGCACTGCGCGTCACATCGACCATGTCCACCGAGGTGCGCATCGACGATGTGTGGCTCGGCTTGGTGCCCCCGTGTTCGGGTGCCATCAGCAACGTCACGGTGTCTGACGTGTGGAGCTACAGCGCCAATATAGAGTGGAATGTCGACCTGGCCTACAACCAGGGCGCCGCCTATACCATACACGTAGAAACCGAAGACGGGCAGCCCGCCGGCGACTTCTTTGTAGACACTACGGCCTACAACATCTGCAACCTCGACGAGCTCACCTCATACCGCGTGTGGGTAGAGATGTTCTGTGGCGGCGATGTGCAAGCGGTCTCCGACTACGTGAGCTTCACCACCCGATGCGACAACGCGCAGACCATTGAGCATTCGTCGTTCTCGCATCTGGTGTTGCCTTTCATGAACTCGCAGCTGCCCTGCAACGCCCAGAAGCGCTTCTCGGCCACACAGCAGCTCTTTGTAGCCGACGAGTTCGGCAACCTGCCGTCGACCATCACGGGCCTCGATTTCCGCTATTGCAACGAGGCGGTTCCATTCGAAGTGGAGGAATGCTCGATATTCCTTTCGCCCTGCTATGCCGACACGCTCAGCCAGTGGCAGACCGCCGGGCAGCAGCTGGTCTACAGCGGCCCGCTGCTGTTTGAGGGCAACGACTGGAACACCGTGTATTTCTCGGCGCCCTACGAATACGACGGCGTGGCCAACCTGCTGGTCACCGTGGTGGCCAACGGCAAGCCCGTGGCAGACGGCATCACTTTCGGAGGCTACAACACCGGACGCCAGGTGTCGCTGTTCTACAGCTCGAACACAGTGCCGTTTGCCGACACGATGGAGGTGATAGCGAGCTATAGGCGCTCCGACATCCACTTCCACATCTGCCCGGGCGAGGTGCCTTCCTGTGCGTCGCCTGTGCTCGACGAGGTGGTGGCTTCGTCCGACTATATACGCATGGTCTACGACGCCGACGGCGATATGTGCCAGATGAGCATCAGCCAAGGCTGGATATGGAACGGCGACGTGCAAACGGCAGACAACAGCGGCGACTTCACATTCGAAAACCTCGACCCCCTGACCAACTATATCGTGGGTGTGCGCCGCGTCTGTCCGGGCATGACGTCGAACTGGGCCACGCGCGTTGTCAGGACAACCCAGATTGTGTGCGACCTGCCTACCGACCTGGCCGCCATAGAGGTGGGCTACGACGACGCCGTGGTGGCCTTTGACGCCAACGGCGCCGATCGCTGGCAGCTGCACCTCTTCAACTTCCGCATCGACACCGTCATCGACCTGACCGACACGCTTTGCCATCTGACAGGCCTTGTGCCCGACGTGACCTACCACGTGGCCGTGCGTTCGCTCTGCGGGCTGAACTACAGCCTGCGGTCCGAGTGGTCGGACACGCTCGATTTCGCCACAGCCTACTGTATGCCTGTGGCGTCGGCAAGCGTGGCTGCCGACGGTGCGACGTCGGCAGTGGTCAGGTGGAACCCACCGGCATCGGACGGCGTGGCCAGCTACCGCGTTGAATACGGACTGCGCGAATTTGTGCGCGGCGAGGCCATAGCAGCCTACAACACCACCGACACCATGCTCCGCATCGAAGGCCTCGAGCCGGGCATTATGTACGACTTCTATGTGGCTGCCGTTTGCGACGACGGTTCGCGGTCGGTGTGGGTCTTTGCCGGAGGTGTGCCGCCGGTAGGCATCGACGTCAGCGCGCAGCAGAGCGAGCTGCGCATGGTGCTGAGTCCCAATCCGGCCAGCGGCAGCGTCGGCGTGTCGACCGACGGACCGGCCGACCTGACGCTCTACGACCTCGAAGGCCGCACGCTGATGCACACCGTCACGAGCGGCGGCATGCAGACCTTGGATATCAGCCATCTGTCGCAGGGCACCTATTTTGTGCGCGCCACAACACCGCAAGGCAGCACCGTTGGCAAACTCATAGTGCGCTGACCGCCGCAGGCGAAAAAAAACTTAACAAAAAACTTAACAAAAAACTTAATATCGGATGCTGCGCAAAGTGAGTATCTTTGCAATTTTAAAAAGAGAAGTGAAATGCCATGGAAGTAACTGATATTCTTTTTATTATTCTGAATTTGGCTGGCGCGTTGGCGATATTTCTTTTCGCCATGAAGCTGATGAGCGAGGGTTTGCAGAAGATTGCCGGTTCTAAAATGAGGGCTGTGCTGAGCCGTTTCACCGATAAGCCGCTCAGCGGCATATTGACGGGTACGGCAGTGACGGCGGCCATACAGAGCTCGTCGGCCACGACGGTGATGGTGGTGAGTTTCGTCAACGCCGGTCTGCTGTCGCTCGCCGGTGCGGTGGCGGTTATCATGGGCGCCAATATCGGCACCACGGTGACGGCATGGATTATCACACTCTTCGGCCTCGGCGAGAGCGCCGGTGGTTTCAGCCTGCCCATGTTGCTGGCAACGGTGAGCCTCTTCTTCATCTTCTCGCGCAAGGACCGCATGAAGTCTATAGGCCAGTCGGTCATCGGCCTGGCGTTGCTGCTCATCGGCATGGAACTGCTCCAGTCTGCCATGCCCAACCTCGAAGAGTATCCCTCTTTCCTGCATGCCTTGGGTACCATGAGCGGCTACGGCTTTTGGTCTATCCTGCTCTTTATAGCCATCGGTGCGGCGCTTACATGCCTGGTGCAGGCCTCGGCTGCCATGATGGCCATCACTTTGGTGATGTGCTACAACGGCTGGATCGGCTTCGATGTGGCTGTGGCGCTGGTGATGGGTCAGAATATAGGCACCACCATCACGGCCAACCTGGCCGCCATGGTGGCCAACACCGCCGGCAAGAAAGCCGCCCGCGCCCATCTGGTGTTCAACGTGGTGGGTGTGCTGGTCACTCTGGTGGTCTTCTCGCCGCTGATGCGCTTCATTGCCCACATCACCGAGGCGATGACCGGATGCAGCCCCTATGTGCCGTCTACCGATGCAGGCTACAACCCCGAGTCCGTCCCCATGGCCATATCGTTGTTCCACACGGTGTTCAATGTCGGCAACACCATTATACTTGCATTCTTCATTCCCCAGATACTTAAGATTGTGGACTGGATGGTGAAGACCAAACAGGATGAGCCGAACGAGGACGAGTTCCGCCTGACTTATATCGAGGGCAACTGGCTGAGCACCGCCGAGCTCAACCTGCAGAGTGCCAAGAGCGAGATAGCGGAATTCTCGAAACGCGTGTTGCGCATGTACACGTTCCTTCCCGGGCTGCGCACCGCCGAGAGCGACGAGGAATTCGATGCCGTGATGGCGCGTATCGCCAAATACGAGGATATCACCGACCACATGGAGATGGAGATTTCGAAGTTCCTCACCAAGGTGGGCTCGGGCGACGTTTCTGAGCATGCCTCGCAGCGTATCAGCTCTATGCTGCGCATCATAGACAACCTCGAATCTATAGGCGACACCGTGTACCAGATAGCCATGACGCGGCAGAACAAACGCGAGGATGCTGTGCACTTCGACGCTGGCCTCAACGCCAATCTGGCCCACATGAGCGAACTGGTGCAGAAAGCCCTCGACGTGATGGACCGCAACCTGGCCGACTACGACCACATAGACCTCGACGCTGCCTATGCCGCCGAGCATGAAATCAATGCCTTCCGCGACCGCCTGCGTGCGCAGCACCTCGATGCCCTGAAACTCGGAGTCTACGACTACGCCATCGGCAACGCCTACAGCAGCCTCTATGCCCTCTACGAAAAGCTTGGCGACTATGTAATCAATGTAAGCGAGGCCATCGACGGCAGCCGCAAACACAACGACGATTGAATCCCAACCATAAAAAAACAATAAGCCCGCAGACACTGGTGCCTGCGGGCTTATCGTTTTCTCCTCACGCGGTTATTCTCCGGTATAGTTGGTCACTAATGTATCATTTACGGATATGGAATGACTGCAGTCATGAAAAGAGCTGCTCTCTGATTGTTTCATTACCCAATGTCCTAAATAATAGCCATACTTCTTTTTCGCAGTTCCGCTAATTGAAAGCGATCCAGTAACGTGACTTAATGTTGCGTTAATGTAGCCTGTTCCTGCAATTCGACCTATCATACCGCCTGCATATATTGTAGAGCTATTGGATGATAGGTAGATATTATTCCCATTCCATTGAGAATTTTTGATTGTTGCTGTGGTATACGTAACTCTACCGATTAGTCCCCCATAGTATAATGCAGAATTGTTTGTTATTGATAATGTATTGTTGTTTACAGAACAATTGGATACCGTAAATAGATTATTTGTGGCATCACCAATTATTCCTCCAAAGTAGATAGACCCATTTGTAGGGGTGATTTCTGGTTGTATACTAACGGTGCAGGAATCTATAGTAATAACTGCATTATTGTAGGCTATAAGACCACCAAATATTGCATTCGCTGTTTGTCCGGTTATATTATAGGAAACGGAGTCAATATTGCAATTGCTTATTCTTGTAGCTCCATTAACTCTACATATAAGCGGAGCGATTTCTATATCGCCAGAGCCTGCATATTTCAGTGTCGTGTTTCTTAGTGTTATATTTTTAATTTTAGGTTTCACTATTGTAGTGAAAAGTCCGCAATAACCATTAGAGCCTATAATCGTGAGGTTGCTTATTGTGTGCCCGTTTCCATTGAATTCTTCGCCTCGGAAACTTGAAATAGGAGTCAATGTATGGCCCTGCATGTCGATATCTGCAGTTATATGGTAGTCTTGAGCATGGTAGCCCGAGTCTGTGGCAGGACATCTCCATTTATTAGATATTGCTTCAGCCATTAGGGCAAATTCTTCTGGCGTTTTGATATAAATTTTGGCTCTGTGTCCGCCATCTATTAGTGTGTATTTGAACAGGGGTCTTTCTTTTGTGCTGCTCTCGTTCATCGGAGTCGTCGCGTAGCCCAGTTGGTTGCGGACTAAAGAGCCGTCGCCAGTACCTGTCTGGGCCCTGTTGAAGGTGTAGCGAGTGCCTTGGTAGTGGCCGCTTACGGTGACGGTGAAGCGATTGTTGCTGTCTACGGGAGCGATGGGTATGGTGACACTCAGGCTGTCGCCTGCAGGCAGGGTTTGCCCGTCGAAGATGAGCATCACGGTGCGGTCGGTGTCCTGCACGGGGTCGGCAGGGGCTGTGGCCGTAATGTTGCTGAAGTCGATATTGCGCCTGCCGCTGAGGCTGTAGAGGTTGCTCTGCACAATGATGTGGTCGAGGGTCAGAGTGCGGTCCAGCTCGTTGCTGATGGTGAACACCAAAGCCCCGGTGAGATGCCGGAAATGCATAGGCTTTCCACCTTCGGAGCGGGCGGCCATGGGTATTTCGAGCAGTTGGTGTCCGCTGGCATCGGTGCGATAGCGGTATTGCGCTGGCAGGCTTACTGTGGCTGCATCGGCGCCGAGGGCGGCATCGCTGAGGCTGGCAGGGTAGAGGGCCCTGTTCACCCCGGTGGTGCTGACGGCTGTGGCCTCGATATACGCGTGGCCGTCGATGCGACTGACGGTGGCTGTGGTGCCGTTGACACGCAGCCTGTCGCCGTCGGCCCATGTGGCGGCAACGCCATCGACAACTACCTTGGCTCCGCTGTAGCTCTCGGTTGTCACTTCGACCCACTGCTGCGGGTCATTGTCTTTTTGGCAGGCTGCGAAGAGCGTGGCCAATGCAATCAGTAGGGTGGGGTAGGCGCAGCGCATAGGCTCGGTTGGCGTGTTGGTTTAATGGGTTGTGTACGTGTAGAAGGCGGGCACGGTGCCGTCGGAACGCCAGACGCGGAGTGTGTCGGCTCCGGTGTAGCTTGCGGCCATGGTGCTGCGGTTGCTGTTGAGCAGGCCGAGCAGTTGATCGGCGCCGCTGCCGATGAGTGCCGAGGCGCTCTGGTTGGTGACGCCCGTCTGGTCGGCTCCCACGAGGAAGCAATTGGTGAGGTTGGAAGTCGTTGAGGCTGGATCGCCGTAGAAGAGACGTGTGGTGGTGTTGGTCTCGTAGGCGTAGCAGTTGGCTACGGTGCCACCGGTATGGCGTCCGATGAGACCACCGGCGATGCCATCGCTGTTGATGCGGTTCATGTGGTTGAAGTAGGCGTAGCAGTTGGCCACGGTGCCGCCGCTCATGGTGCCCACGAGGCCACCGGCCACATGGCTTGCAGCGCTGATGGTGAGCACAACGATGTCGTTGTTGATGAACGAGTTGAGGACTTTGCCGTTGCTGAGGTTGGCCACGATAGAACCGATGGTGCTGCCGCGGAGCGAGATGTCGCTGTAGCAGTAGTTGACGACGGCGCCGATTGCGGCCTGGCTATTGACGATGGCACCGACAGTACCCGTGGTGATGATGAGTCCGTCGGAGCTGGCATAGCAGTGTTCGACACGCCCTTCATTCTGATAGACGATGCCGCCCCAGTTGGTGGCCGACGAGCTGATGCGTCCGGCAAAGTAGCTGTCGTAGATGGAACCGTTGTTGGTGTAGCAGATACCAGCTGCCGTCGATGCAGAATAGACAGCGGCGGGCGAGCCGAAGTAGCAGCCGCGGATGGTGCCGTTGTTGAGATAGCAGATGCCGGCAAAGCTGTTGCTCGCCGAGACGGCGGCTTCGCATCCGCTGCCTATGATGGTGCCGTTGTTGGTTACGCAGATGCCGGAGAAGCAATAGTTGGCGGTGAATTGTATTGGAGCGTCGTCGACCGAACGCAGGCGGCAGTTGACAATGGTGCCGTTGTTGGTGGCGCAGAAAGGCGACCAGTTGCGTGTGGGGGCGATGTTGATGGAGCCTCGTTTTACACTGAGACCTTCCACACGGCTATCGCTGCTGATGCTTGCAAAGAGGGGTATGGAACTGTTGTTGGTGATGCCGGGGTTGCTGCCATTGCTGGCGCCATAGGTCATGATGCCGGTGAAGTTCTCGATGCCGTAGTCTTTCCAGTTGTCGTTGTTGAGGGTGATGGTAGAGGTCATGATGCGGAAGTGCGTATTGGCCGTTACCTTTTGGTTGTTGATGCGCACATTTCCGTTCACGGGGTTGTGGAACTGTATGCGGAGATAGTTGAGGTCGTCGATGGTGTAGATTTTGAACGGGCGCGCAGCGGTGCCGTTGCCAACGAGGCCGGCTGAGGCCGAACCTTCACCTGTCGAACTGCTGGCCTCCCACGTCTGGATGTTGAGGGCCTGCATATAGGTGATGCCATTGCGGCGCATGGGTGCCGTGAAGCTGGCACTGCAGTGTTTTCCTTCGGTGTCGTAGATGGTGACGTTGAAGTTGTGCGACACTGTGGTGTTGCGGGTCTCAAAGGCAGGTATGACGACATAGAAAGTGTGCAGCGAATTGGCTCCCATTGTGGAAAGCGCTGCGTTGTTGCAGGTCAGGTTGAGTGTCTTGTGCGCTTCGTCTGTGACAGTGCTGATCAGGTATGGGTCGGCGGTCTTGTAGCCGGTGATATTGAATGTGCCCCAAAGCTGTTTGTCTGATTTGATTTCGACGTGGTCGATGATGTGTTCGGTTCCGTCGCTGTTGAAGAACTGCAGACGCACGATGCAGCCGAGAGAGTGGAAGTCGAGGTTGGCGGGCTGGTAGTTGTCGATTTCGCTGCTGTAGGCCGAGCCGCCATACCATGCCACCATCGGGAATATATTGCGGTCGAACGAAGTGTCGCAGGTCAGCGGCTGGTTTTGCTCAAGGTTGATCCTGATGTCGAAATTGCTGCTGCCGCTGTTTGTGGAAACGATGTTGCCGCTATTCCGCGGGAAGAGGCCTACGAAGTATTTCGACTCATAGTCGAGTTCGGTAATGAAGACTCCGTTGTATTCCTCGAAGTCGGTACCTGCACCCGCACCCGAATTGACAAGTGTGCCAACGCTCCATTCCGAGCCCGATATGTCAGAGGCGATGTCTATCTCGTCGCCAATCTCCCAATAGATCCAGCGCTCGCGGGCCAGAAGCACTTTTGAGTCGTCGTTGCCTATTTGCTCGATGGTCGAGTTGAAGTTGAATTTGCGCATCTCGTGGTCTCTCTCGCACGATGTCAGTGCGAGGGCCGCCGTCATGAGCAGAGCCAGTATTGTCAGTGTCTTTTTCACGTTGTCTGTTGTTTAAGCTTTGAACGTTTTTTGTGTTTTAGAAACTCCAGATACCAGTTTCGTATTCACCGCTTTCGTTGGTGTATTCGGTCATTTCGTCGCTGGCACGGCGTATGCCGCGGTCTTCGCCCTCGATGAGGACGTAGTCGCGCATGCGGTTTTCGTTGGTGAGACCTACAGAGTTGGCAAAGCCTTTCTCCGGGCTGTAGAGATATGTCTCAAGTAGCGGTTTTATATATTGTTTTTTCATGATTTAATCTTTTTTGTGCTACTTTTTGATGAGTTTCTGAATTGTCACATTGGTGGCGGTATGCACGCGGAGATAGTAGACACCGCTGCTGAGGTTGAACACGTCGAAGGTGACGCGGTGGCCGTCGTTGGTGGTGTAGTCGGCCAGCGTGCGGCCTTCGTTGTCGTAGAGTTCCACATGCTGCAGTCCGTCGGCCTCGACGTTGACAACGGATGTTGTCGGGTTGGGGTAGATGTGGATGTCGGCAGCACTGGGCTCTTCAATCACTTCGGGTATGTCGTTGTTGCCGAAGAAGGTGAGGGTCAGTGTGATGATGCTGTCGCAGCCGGTCGAGGTGCTCAGAGTGTCGCTCAGCACGATGGTGGCGCGGCCTTCGGCGTCGAGGGTGTTGCGAAGCAGTTCTGTCTCGGTCGGGCTCAGGTAGAAGCCGTAGCCGGTGTAGGGCTGGCCCACATGGCCGGTGTCGGCATGGCTCTCGTGAGAGCTGTGTCCAACGTAGAAGAGCAGGGTAGAGGTGCTGTCTATCATCTCGACGCTGTCGACCACATGCACTGTCAGGCTTTCACCGTCGTTGTAGTGCTGGCCTTGGTAGACGATGCTGTCGCAGCCGTGGATGGCGATGGTGTTGTTGACGGGTATGAGGTCGGGTGTGCCGAAGACTGGATAGCCGCCATTGCGTCTGTCGAGGTCGCTGCGCCATGTCAGGTAGTCGCCGTCGGAGTGGTCGCGCACCCAGCGGTTGAGGGCGCGGGTCAGGTTGTCGACTCCGTAGGCCTCTGTGGCCAGTGTCACCTGGTTGCCGCTGCCTTCGAAGGCAACGGTGGTGGCAACAGAGGCTCCGTTACGCTGCTGGCCGACATTGGTTTTGGTCGAGCCTGTCTCGTAGTAGTTGTAGTCGGCCTGTGTGCCTTGGTCGGCCACAGCCGCAACAGCTCCACTGATGGCAGAACCGGTCAGGTCGCCATAGACATAGTTGTTTTCGATGATGGCGTTCTTGGAGTAGCCCGCCACACCGCCGACACGCTCAGGATGTCCTTCGTTCTTGACATGAGCGTAGTTGTTGATAATCTGGCCGTAGTTGGCGGCAGTCTTGGCGCGGAAGAGTCGGTTGGTGGGAGCCACACCGTCCATCGAACCCGCGATGCTGCCCTGGTATAGGGCGTTGTTGCGGATGTCGACATAGGTGTAGTTGTTGTGGATCTTGCTCGACTTGCCGGTGCCGACCACACCGCCTGTGTAGACGGCATCGCCTACAAACTTGGCTCCGACATAGAGGTTCTTGGTCAGGCTGTCGTTCTCCGACTTGGCCACCAGACCACCGCTGGCGTAGTGGGTGGTGATGATGGTCGCCTTGACGTCGTCGATCTCGCTGTCGACCTTGCAGCCTGCAATCTTGGAGTTGCGCGAGTCGGCAGCCATGGCAGCAGAATACTGAGCGCCGCGCACCAAGGCACCGGTGAGCTGGATGCCCACGATGCGAGCCGAGTCGATGTGGCCGAAGAAGCCCACATAGTCGGCATTAGGCTCGTTGGCGATGACGCTCTTTATGACGATGTAGTCGGTGGTAGTGTCGCTGCCGCTGATGGTGACCAGCGGAGTGGTGCTGGTGTCGTTGCTGCCAACACCGATAAAGTAGCCGCGGAACGGATGCTGTGTGGTTCCAATGGGAGTCCAAAGGAATTCACTCATGTCGTATGCGCTGTTGTCGGATTTCTTGTGGATGTAGACGTTGTTGAAGTAGAATTCGCGAGCCTGTGTGCCGTTGATACCGTTGACAACGCTGATGAACCAGGCAAGGCCGCGTTCGTCGTAGATGTGGACATCGTCGTTGTAGGTGGTCACGTAGCTGGCCTTTTGGCTACCAGCCATCGGGCGCTCGTCGTAGTAATAGTGGTCAGAGAGTTCGGCACGTGCTATCGAGGTGCTGCGGATGGTGTCTATCCAGTGGCGGGTCGGGCCGAAGTAGGCGGTGACGGTATCCGAGTGAGGCGGCACCATGTAGTTGGCATAGGGTTTGTAGTACGGGTCGAAATCCCACATGATGAATTCTTCGCCGGGCTTGGGTGAGGTGAAGAGACTGATGATATCGCCCTCGCAGAACGAGAGGCTGTCAAGCGGGTTGTTGTTTTCATCGGTGCCGACGAGGATATCCTCGGTGCCGGGCACAGATACTGCCACGTAGCCGCTGTTGGGCGACCATACGCGCGGCGTGATCTTGATGGCCTTGAACTGACGCAAGCCGCGAGCGGTGTCGCCAATGGTATTGGCTTTGGAGTAGGTGGTGTCTATCCATGCGTCGGTCGGCAGGTGCTCGTCGAGGGTTGCGCTGGTCTCCTTGGTGAATTTCACCGGCGTCTCGTCGACGGTGTTCTTGTAGAGACGCACTTTCACGTTCTTGGTCAGCGTGCAATGCTTCGAAGCGTCGGTAGCTGTGACGGTGTAGTTGAGCTCTTCCTCAAGCTGGTCGTGGCGCATGGCGACATGGCCGGTGTAGAATGTGTCGGCCACGGCGGCCTCGTAGCTGCTGTAGTTGTGGCCGTCTATCAGCTTGTTCATCTCGACGTCGGAACCGGTTGTCTTGCGGTAGCGGTCGTTGACATTGGTCACATTGTTGTGCCACGTGTATTCGTAGGGGAAGAAGCCACCCTGGATGCGGTAGATCATTGTGTCGCCGCCGGTGGGGCAGGTGGCGGTGGCCAGTGCGCCGTAGCGCAGTGCATCGCCAGGATATACGTTGCTTCCTGCCAGCATGGGCACGTCTCCTGCAGCCTGGAATCTGAATGTGGCGCAGCGGGCCAGATAGAGGCGCTGGCTGTTGACTCCGTAGTTGTAGAAGGTGAAGAAGTCGGGATTGTCGGAGAAGAAGATGCTGTCGTTGTCGGCTTCTCCAAGGTGTGTGGCGTTGCCTTGGTAGACAATCTGGATGGTGTCGCGCAGATTGCCGGCCAGGTCGGGGAACCACTTGCTCACACCGATGTGCGATTTACTGGGCAGAGCGTAGTTTCCGAACACAATCACCTCGCTCTTCTTGTCATTCGTGTCTTTGTACGCAGCTATGGCGGCGGCTCCGGTAATGCCATCGGGCACGCTGGTGGGCTCTTCGCGCACCAGCAGCACATTGGCCTTGGTCTTGTCGCTGGCTGTGTTGTAGGCCTCGCTGTTGAAGTCGTAGTGTATCAGCTTGTCGACACCGCCAACACTGGTGGTGTGGTCAGCCCAGTATTTGTCGGTGCTGTTCGGGTCGTATGCATAGTTGTCCTCGATGAGCACTGCAGTGTTGGTGTTGGACTGTTTCAGCTCTATCGTGCCGCCGTCGAGATATACAGCGCCGCTCAGCGGGTGGTTGGCCTCGGTGTCTTGTTTGACCACGAGGTTGTTCTTGACGGTCACGTTGTTGATCAGGCTCAGTGTGCCGCCGTCGGTCACGCTGATGGTGCCGTTGAGCATGGCGTTGCTGCCGGTGTAGCCGTTGTAGTTTTCGCGCACGATGACGTCGTTCTGCAGCAGCACCGTGGCATCGTCGGTGACGGCTATGATGGGTCCGTAGGCCATGTTGGTGTCCGAATACTTCACATCGCCGGTGGCTATAGCGTTGTAGAGCAGCTTGTGTGTCTCGTCGGGATAGGTTGCACCTTCGCCGGCGATGGTCTTGCCAATCATTGTGCCCTTGAAGTCGATGCAGCTCGCCGTCAGCACAGTGCCTTTGCCCGAGACCACAAACATTGGTCCGCGATATACGTGCTCTTCGCCTGGCAGTATGTCGTGGTGTCCGTCGTATCTGATAATAGGTATCGGCATATATTCCATACCCTTGATGAACACTTGGTCGCCGCCTTTGATGTTCAGCGTGTCGATGATGGCAATTACGTCGCC
Organism: Bacteroidales bacterium; assembly: GCA_045591485.1. Taxonomy (GTDB): domain Bacteria; phylum Bacteroidota; class Bacteroidia; order Bacteroidales; family P3; genus Colimorpha. The sequence continues at coordinate 29,903 of JAZNSV010000219.1, forward strand.
TTCCTGGTACACACGCACGAGGGCTTCATATATGTTGCTGAGGTAGTAATGGGGGTTCTTGCCAACCAATAGGGCAGTGGCGGGGTTGTCGTAGTCCTGCTCGGTGGCCATGCGTGCACCTTTGGCGGTGCCGCTTCTCAGCGTGTCTCCCGGGGTGCCACGCGAGGTGACGTAGATGGTGTCGCCGCGTTCGCGGGTCTTGACGTTGATGGTGACGTTGAAGCGGTTGGGCTCGTTGTATTTACCACCGGTATACGACACCATGCCGAGCACCACTTTGCCCACATAGCTTTTGCCGGGGAAAGTCTCGTAGAGTCGGCTGCCGTCGTAGTTGAACAGCACGTTGATGGCGGCCTCGCCGCGTCCGTCCAGTTCGCCTATCTTCAGGCCGTGGTCGCCGGGTACCGGATTGCCCTCGCCGTCGGTTTGGCCGACATACGCAGAGTGAATCGTGTGGGTTGCATCTTTGTAGTATTCGTCGTTGCTTGTAGCGGTGCGGATTGGTGTGTGCGAATCGCCATTGAACACTTCCGTGTAGAGGTTCAAGGTGTCGTCTCTCTTGCTGTGCCAACCCACTGCCGACACCAGGGTGTTCGAGATGTTGTCCACAGGCTGTATCGACATGCCGAAGTAGCTGTGCTTGCTGTTCTCCTGGTTCTTGATGAGGTTCACGTCGTCTGTCATGAAGAACCAGTCGGGGTCGATGGCGCTTGTAATTGTGTCGCCGTTGGCCTGGTTGTTTGCAGGTCCCGAGGTGAGGCTTGTCGGCATCCACGACACGGTCTCGAGGTAGAGTTCGCGGTGCTGCAGTGTGGCCGGGAGCACCACCTTGCGCGAGATGAGGTCGTTGGCGCCTTCGTTGTACATGGCCAGCACCTCGTATTCCATGTTGTTGAAGTCTTGCAGGATGGTCGAGATGGTGATTTCGACCTCGATGGGGGCGTTCAGGTTACTGTCTATCCACACCAGTTCGTCCAGGGTGTGACCGGCCAGTGCCACGGTGTCGCCGCTGGCGTTCACGTGGGCCACGGGTATGGTGTCGTTTTCGGTGCCTATTTTGACAAACTGGCCTGCAGCGTTGCGCAGCAGCACTGCATGGTATTCGTTGAGGGTGAAGTTGACCGTGCCTACCAGCGTGTGGGCGAAGTCGTTGTTGTAGAGCATGTAGAGGTCAAGCTCAGGCGAGGTGTTCTGTGCGGCGCCCACCTGTGCCGTGGCGAAGTTGCTCACCAGGTTGGTGTAGGCGTTGCCCGAGATGGTCGAGCCGTCGACCCAGCCGGTCATGCTCGGGGGGGCGTTGGTGCTGAAGTTTTCGCCCGACTGCATCATCAGTCCGAAGTACTGGCGTTCGCCGGCACCGGTGTGAATGTTGCTCACGCCAACCAGGCCGCCGCCGACGGATATGCCCAGCTGTTGCCATTCGCCGTTGGCTGCGGGTTCCACTTTGCTGGCGTCGGTAGCGCTGTTGTATTCCTTTGCGTTAGACACGGTGTCGATGCGCCAGGTGTCGGTCAGGCTGTCCCATTCGCGTTTCACTCTGTAGCTCACATCGGTCAGGCGCATCTCCGAGTTCTCGTCGTAGATCACCACGCCCATCGGGTCTATCTTGTAGTAGTTTCCGGGGCTGGTGGGCGGCAGCACGAGCTTCGACTTGGCAATGGCGAAGTTGTAGAGCATGTCGGTGCCGGTGGTGTCGAGCAGGGTGATGCGTTTGTTCTCTTCCAGACGTGTGGGGTTACTGTGGGCCAGGATGACGGCATAGCGGCGGCGGATACCCTGGCCGATAGACCACACGCGGTAGGTCTCGCCGTAGTTGTCGTAGCGGTATTCCCACGACTCCGAGTTGTCGAAGCCCGGTGTCGACCAGTGGACGGTGGTGCCGCTGAAGTCGAGCACATAGCGCGACGAGTCGGCGCAGACCGGCATGAAGCCGCCGTCGTTGAGGTTGGTTCCTTCGTATTTCGAGCGGGCCGTGATGACGGCGTTGGTGCCCGACTGTGCCACGATGAAGGCGAAGCCGTTCACAGAGGCGTAGGTGCCAGTGGGCGAGATAAGGTCGACGTTGATACCGTTGTTCATCACCAGAGCCGTCTGCTTGTTGATGGGCTCAAGGTCGCGCGATATCTTGGTCAGCTGGTCGCAGAGCGTGAGAGCTTCCGACTCGCCGCAGGCCGAGCATGACTCGCCGTCGAGGCAGCGTGGTATATCCTGGTTGTCCACCAGCACCCAGTCGTCGTCGGTGATGGTGTGCCCGTTGTGCACGGTGCCGGTCTCATAGTAGAAGTTGACGGTTTTGATGTTGGTCATGGTGGCCTCGATGTCGATGACGTTGTAGCCGCGGCAGTTGAGGGTGTCGACACGGTTGATGGTGTACTGCTGCGAGAGGAAGGCCGAGATGGCGTCAGTCGTGCCGGTGTAGTCGATAGCGGTGTTGCGCAGGTAGACTGCGTCGGCGCGCTGTATGGCACGCAGTTCGCGTGTGGCGCGGCAGGTGTTGGGGTTCACTGCGCCGTAGTTGCGTATGTCGATGCGGTTGTATACGTCGCCGCCGGCCACCGAGGTACCGGAGCCGATGACCGAATAGTTGATGTTCATCAGCGGCAGGCTCACATGGTCGTCGACCATGTAGGTGTTGTATTTGTTGCCGTCGATTATGATGCGGCTCTTGCCGCCGAAGAAGCCGGGCTTCGAGAAGTCGGCGTTGCTGACGTTGTCGCCCCAGTTGGCGCCGCCGTAGACGGAACCCTGCAGCTGCACCTCGCCCTGTATCAGGGCCGGTATGTGGCCGTCGGTGGCACCGGGCTTGAATGCTGCATAGGCGTTTTCAACGCCGTTGATGGTGTCGGTCCACACCGGGCAGTTCTCCACAGCGTCGAGACCGATGTTGACGTAGGCCGAGCCGTAGGTGTTGCCCAGGTAGCCGCAGCCGAAGACGTGGCTCTTCACCGTGCCGCCCGCGATGTTCAGTATCGACGAGGGGCGCATGGTGGTGGCCGTGAAGGCCGACTCGCCGTATTGCTTGCCGGTCACGGGGTCGATCTTGTAGCGGTTGCTGTAGCCGGTGCTGTCGCATTCGGCGGCGTAGCCGTCGTTCACGTTCTCCGAGCCGCCGTAGATCGATTCGGCCACCTTGGTGACGTTCATGATGTTCAGCACTTTCAGGCCGTAGACGATGCACTGGCCGCCCTCGGCGCCGTGGCCGCCGGCATATATATTATTATTAAAGGTGCCGCCCTTGACGTTGACGATGATGCTTGCGTAGTCGTCGACGTCGGTATAGGCCTCTGTGTTTTTGTACTTCTTGCGGGCTCCGCCGAAGTCGTCGAACTGTGTTCCGTCGGCGGTGCGCTTGAGGCGCATGGTGGTGCCCAGTTTGCCGCCGCCGTAGAGGTTGCCCTCCACGATGCCGTTCTCGAAGTTGATCTCGGTTTTTTCGTTGTTGGGCACCTGCAGGCTGCGCGAAGCGCCGTCCACATAGCGGTCGGTGGCGTCGACGGGGTAGGTGCCTGCGTAGGCTTCGTAGCCCGTGGTGTCGCCGCTGTACATCTTGGCCGGGTAGTCGCCGTTGCCGCCGCCGTAGATGTCGCGGTAGCGGCCGTCCATTATCTTCATGTCGGTCTTGAAGACGGTGCCGGTGAAGTCGTTGCCGCCGTAGACGTTGTAGGCCGTGTAGGCATCGGGGGTGCTGGCGCCTTCCATAACGACGTATGTCGTGCCGTAGACGTCGGAGCCCCAGCAGCCGCCGTAGATGGCCTCGAATGGCTGGTCCCAGGTGCTGTAGGCTGTGATGTAGGTGTTCTGCACGTCGCCGCCCTTGCCGCCGCCGTAGGCCATGGCGGTCGAGAGGTTGGTGGCGTGGTGCAGGTGCACGTAGGTGGCGCCGTCGCCGTCGTCGGTCATCATGACGTTGCCGTGGCGTTCGGCGTTGAGGTCTTGCCAGTTGCCCTCGCCGCCGCCGAACACCGCACCGTTGATGGTGAGGCTCAGCGGGTCGTGGCTGCCGGGGCATATCTGGTCGTTGACCACCACGCTTGTCAGTCGGCAGTCGCCCATGGCGCCGCCGCCGAAGACGTCGGTGTTGATGGTGCCGCCGTAGAGGTTGACGGACGTCGAGTCGACGAAGGGGCGTCCGGTTTCGTTGCCGGTGGCCAGCTTGTTGGCGTCGTCGTGTGTCGAGTTGAATTTGTAGATGTCCCAGTGTTGGTCGCCTCGCTGGAGGTAGTCGTAGCGGCCGTTGGAGCCGCCGTAGATGTGGGCCACGGTTCCGCCGCTGACGTCGATGCGCGTGTTGCCGTAGACCGAGCCTGCTATGTCGTTGCCACCATAGATGTAGTTCACATTGCCCTTGCGCATGTCGATGTAGGCCATGCCGTCGACGTCGGCCATTCGGCATCCGCCGAAGATGCTGTCGTCGACAATGGCTTCTTCTTTCTCGATTCTGATGTATGAGGCCACGTTTTTCACGTCGTTGCCGCAGATGTCTCTCTGCACGGTGCGGCCGCGCATATTGCCCGAGTTGCCGCCGCCGAAGACGTTCTTGGCGCGGCCGTAGTCGAGCACAATCTGCGGCACGCAGGTGCCGGTCATGTCCTCCTTGTTGTTGCCGCCGAAGATGGTGCCCACAAGCTGGTCGCTGTTCTGTTTGCAGTTGAGCAGCACCGTCACGTTGTCGCGCACGCCGATGCCGTTGCCGCCGCCGAAGACGGTGTCGATGTAGCCGCCGGCGGTGTTGATGTCGATGAATGTGGAGCTCTGCAGCGGGCGGTTCACAGTGCCGCCGTCGGCGCAGACGTATTCCTTGTCGGCGCCTTCGTAGTCGTAGTCGCCGTTGCCGCTGCCGTAGACGCTGTTGATGCGCACCGAGTCGGTCAGCAGCAGGTAGGCCGAGTAGCGGGCGTTCCAGCTGCTGCCTTCCTGTATGTTGAGGTCTTGGCCGTTGCTGGCCTTGTATTCGCTCCATCCGCGCGGTGTGCCGTCGTTGGTCGTCTCGGGTATGCTGTCGTAGTAGGCGCCGAAGTTGTCAATCTTGCCGAGGAAGTCGTTGCCGGCGTAGAGGGCACCGTCGATTTGGGTCGAGCCGCCCACCTGCAGGTAGGCCAGGCCGTAGATGGCCGACATGTAGCCGCCGCCGTAGACGTTCTGTGCCACGCGGCCGCCGCTCATGTAGAGGTGCACCGAGCCGTTCTGTATGCCTCCGATGGGGGTGAAGAGGGTCTCTTTGCCGTCGACCATGCGTTTGCCTGTGTTGCCGGTGCTGTTGAAGCCCACGTTCGAGTGGGCGCCGCCGCCGTAGAGGCTGCCCAGTACCAAGCCGCGTTTCATGCAGACGTTGGTGTTGTTGTGGGTCGGCATCAGCATGCCGATGTATTCGTCGTAGGGGTCGTAGTTGAGGCCGTTGTAGTTGTCGGTGAGTGCTTTCGAGTCGTAGTGGCCCGAGCCGTTGTCGCAGTGGTAGTAGCCGTCGCTGCCGCCCACCACGTCGCCTATGACCAGCACGCTGCTGTCCATGATGACGTATGCGCCGTTGCTCTTGCCTTCGGCATAGGAACCCTTGGTCGAGCCCACGTCGCCGCTGATGTCGTTGCCGCCTTTGACGTAGCCGAAGACGCCGCCGGCCAGGTAGAGACCGCTCGAGTAGTCGACGTTGGCCATGCGACATCCGCCGAAGATGTAGTCGCAGATGATTTTCGAGTCGTGCAGCGAGCTGACGATGGCGCCCACGCCTTGCGGGTGGGGCAGGTGGCTGCCTTCGAGGGCCTGGGCCATGATGTCTATATACATGGGTATGCTCAGGCCGCCGCTGTGGCGCATGTCGCCGGCGTTGCCGCCGCCGTAGACCGAGCTCACTCCGCCCGAATTCAGCTGGATGACCGCCAGGTTGTCCATCGGTGCCTGGTTGTTGCCGCCGAAGAGTACGCGCACATTGTAGTTGCCCGCCTCGGAGGTGAAGTTGTCGGGGCCGTAGTGGCCTATGAGGTTGGCGTCGACCCAGCTGTTGTTGGCCAGGTTGGCGGTGGTGATCTGGCCCGCCTTCACCAGGTCGAGCGGGTAGCTCGGATTGGTCATGATGAAGCTGCCGTCGTAGCCGTGGCTGTTGGTGTGGCCTGCGGCCTGGCAGTCCACTATGCCGATGGGCTGCAGCACCGAGGCGCGGTTGCCGCCGAGGTAGCAGGTGTCTATCATGCCGCCCTTGATCTCGACGTGGGCGTGCGAGCTCTCCACCAGGTTGCCGCCGCCGAAGAGGTAGCGGATGCCGTATTCGCGGCCGTAGCCAGTGAAGAAGGTCAGGTCGCTGGCCTCCTGGTCCGAGTCGATGAGTTTGGTGTCGTGCACGTTGACGAAGACCGTGGCCGTCTGGGCCACCGAGCCGCCGTAGTTGTTGCCGCCGAACACCGAGAAGATGGTGCCGCCGTGAATGTCGAGGGTCACGCCGTTTTCGGGTTGGGTGAGCTCGTTAGACGTGATGCCGATAAACGAGTTCTCGCCGCCGCCGTAGACGGTGTCGATGAGTATGTAGTCGTTGTGCGAGCGCATCGTGCTGTCGCTTGCCAGGTAGGCTTCGTCGCTGTCGTCGGCGGGGGTGGGCATCGGTATGCCGACGGTGATGTGGGCCGTCTTGATGTAGGGCACCGATCCTGTGCCGCCGTCGCCCGTCTCCATAAGGTTGAAGTCGCCGCTGCCCTGATAGGGCGAGTATTCGAACACCTTGTCCACCACCGGTGTGGCGGTGCCGATGGCACTCGAGGGCGTCAGCCAGGGGTATACTTTGCCGTTGAAGCAGTATTGGCCGTAGCCCACCGAGGTGGTCAGCGAGTCGTTGCCGGCCCAGCCGGTGCCGCCTGCGAGGTAGTCGTTGGCGTCGTAGGGGTTCTGGTAGGCGTAGTAGCCGCAGCCGCCGCCGTACACATAGCCTATGTGCACCGGGTGCTCGGCGTCGGTGTGCTCGGTGCCTATCTGTATGGTGGCGCCGCGCTGGCCCTGCACCCAGCCTGCTATGTCGTTGCCGCCGTAGAGGGCGTAGATGGAGTCGGTGCGGTGCACGGTGACGCTGGTGTTGCCCACCACGTTGGCCATGCGGGCGCCGCCCACCACGTAGCCCGCAACGACGGGACCGTTCTTGGGCTGCGGCATCGGGGTGCGGTCGTAATCCTGCGAGGTGGCCACCATGATGCTCTTCGACTGCTGTGCGCCGTTGGTGTAGGTCACCGTGGCGGTGATGGTCACCTCGTTGAAGGAGCCCGGCACACCGGTGCATTTCAGCACGGGCTTTTTGGTGATGTCGTTGGTGCAGCCGGTGGTGTCAATCGTGAGGAACCGGCGGGCGCTGTTGTTGATGCTGTAGTGCACGCTCTTCACCTGCAGCTCCCTCATCTCCATCTCCGGGGCGGTCTCGTGTTCGCACACGGCGGCGTCGCCCTCGGCCTGGTAGTAGTAGCGTACCACGTCGGTGGTGAGACCGGCCTTGCCGTATTCGTAGACGGGCATTTGCTGTTCGTCGACGCGACGCTCCCAGTTGGTGTTGATGCCGTAGATGAAGGTGCGCTCGGTGTATTTGGTGTATGGGGGTGTGACGCCCACTGCGTTGTCGGTGGCTTGCACCACCGAGAGGTCTATCTGCATCGAGTCGGTGTACTTGATGGCCGAGACGGGTGCGCCGCCGTCGGCATATTGCAGCGCCAGGCCCTGCAGACCCAGCCCTGCGCCGATTTCGGCCAGCTCGATGCCGTGCTCTTCCACCTCGATGGGCATGAACAAGGCCGCCGCGCCGGGCGACTGCTTCTTCTCCACGCCCTCGTCGCCCACGGGGCAGTAGTAGGTGCCGTGCAGGTCCCAGTTGTAGTTGAATTCCTCCATGTGGCCTGCCGAGTCGTAGTCTTCAAAAATGCGGTCGTCGGGGCGCTCGTAGCTGTGGCACGACATATCCCAGCTGCTCGACGCCGTGTCGTAGTAGGCCCAGTAGTAGGATTTCGACGGCGAGCCGTCAATGAAGTTGGTCACCGTCAGCGCCATGCCGAAGTCCCAGTCGTACCATTTGGCCAGCAGGGTGGTGGCGTCGGTGGGGGCCATCTTCTCGATGGTCAGCTCGTCGGCGTTGCCGATGAGGTAGTAGTAGTAGCCGTTCCACTCCTGGTAGTAGTAGCCCGTCGAGCTGGTGCGCTTCCACACGCACAGCGGCGAGAAGACGTTGGTGTGGCTCACCGCAGCGTTGGCCGTGTCGAGCATGAGGTATTGCTCGCCCTTCTCCGTCACCTGTGTCAGGTTCAGTCCGCCGTAGGGATGCACCTCGGCCCAGCCCTGGTTCTTGTTGAAGCCGCGGGGGTAGATGTGGTATCTGTCGGCCCAGTCAAAATCGGCCTGCAATCCGTCGTAGAAGTACACGTGGCCGTTGGTCAAGGTGTAGCTTTCCTGCTGCGCTGTGGCGCTGCTGCCGATGCCCCATAAGAGGATCATGGCCAGCGCTGCCAGCCTGACGGTGTGGTTCAGTATGTTGGTGTGTATCATAGTCATTTCCATTCTTTGCGTCATTTTTTAAGTTTCCAATATATGCCCAAAAGTGTGATGTATAATTATATACACCACACTGCATACTATGGTTCAATCTGCAAATATACACTTTTTTGTCAATCTGACGGCGTGTTTTTTATTAAGATTTTATAATTGTTTGGCAAAAAGTGTCGGGGCAGGCAGGACCAACGCGTCAAAATTCGTCAAAAGCGTGGTGTGCCGGCGGCGGCACGAAAACCGTCTCCGGACCCTGTTTGCCCCTCTACCGGTAGTGCATATCAACGATACATCAACGATATATCAACGATATTTCAAC
>JAZNSV010000220.1:0-11303 GCA_045591485.1 Bacteroidales bacterium
GGTGGGGGAGTCGATGGAGAGCTGGTCCTCGGGGCAGAACTGGCGGATGGTGCTCATCATGGGGTAGCTCTGGAAGCCGTACTCGCTCATGAAACGGCCGGTCTTCTCCTTGTATACCTCGAAGGGCAGCTCGCCCCACCATACGCCCCAGTAGTGGCTGTCGCCGTGGGTGACGCACTCGGGGTGGCCCCAGCCGTAGAGCGGCGAGGTGGTGATGTAGGGACGCTGCAGCGGGTCGCAGTCGCGGACGGCTTTCGCCAGGATGCTGGTCGTGCTGGTGTTGCTCGTCGTGCTGGAGTAGCCGAAGATGGTGTCCATGGCTTTCTCCAGACGGGCGCGCTGCTCGGGCGTCCAGTTGAACTGGCCCTGCCAGCCCCAGTCTTCCCAGCCGTTCTTCACCTCGTTGTTGCCGCACCAGACAACGATGCAGGGGTGCTTGGCCAGACGGGCCACCTGCTGCCGCACCTCGCGGTCGATGCTGCTCAGCATCTCCTCGTTGTCGGGGTAGGGGGTGCCGGCGAAGACGAAGTCCTGCCACACCATGAGGCCCAGCGAGTCGCAGAGGTCGTAGAAGTAGTCGTGCTCGTAGATGCCGCCGCCCCAGATGCGTATCATATTCAAACCCGCCTCTTTGGCGGAGCAGAGCAGGTGGCGGTAGCGGGCGCGGTTCTTCGCTGCAATTGTTTTATTATTATCGGTGCTCAGTTCCCCTTCGGGGTTGGCGCTGTCCAGCACGGGGAACGAGTGCACCGGTATCCAGTTGGCGCCTTTGATGAAGATGGGCTTGCCGTCACGGTAGAAGGTGAAGCTCTGGCCGATGCTGTCCTGCTCCTGCCGGAGTTCCACGTTAGGGTGTGTTGCAACATTGTTGCAACATACGGAACCGGGGCGCCGGTTGGTGATGTAGGCGGGCTTCCAGATGCCGCAGGTGGCCAGCTTGGGACCCCAGTCCCAGCCCTGCTGGTAGGGCGCTATGCGCGTGAAGGCTCGCCGCTCGGGCAGCGTGATGCCGTATGCGGCCTGGCAGAGTGAGTCGTTCAATGGGTTGAAGTTGATCCGTATGTCGATGTCTCGGTTCAGATCAATGCCTACAAGCGGAAAGGTGTAGGTGACAAACATGTTGTCGGTGTGTCCTAACGAATGTATTCCAGTGTCTTCAACAAACACTTCGGCGCGGCCTGTCAATCCATCGAATACCAGCCAAAGGGTGTCGCCCTTGGGTAGGTCGCTCTTTCGGATGGTGGTGCTGTAGTGCCACACGCTGTCGCTCACCCACTGTACGCTGTCCTCGTTGGTGCCGTAGTAGGGGTCGGGGATAAGGCCGTTGGCCATCAGGTCGGTGTGGATGAATCCCGGCACCGTGGCGGGGTACATCTTGCCGTTGTATTCAAACTGCCAGTCGGTCAGTTCCACCATTTCGAGCTTTGAACTGCAGGCCGCCAGTAGCAGCGGCATAAGAAGAAGGGCTATGCGTTTCATATCGTTTGTTGTGTGGCGCGGCCTTCAGGTCGCGCTTCTTATTTTGTTTTCCAAAACGCGAACACCACCGCCAGCAGAATGAAGACAAAGCTGACGAGGTGGTTCCATCGGATAGGTTCGCTCTTGAAGACGGTGGCGACGATGATGGTGAAAACCGTCAGCGAGATGCACTCGGCCAGTATCTTCAGCTGCATCAGCGAGAAGGGCCCCCCATTGATCTGGCTGCCGATGCGGTTGGCGGGGATCATGAAGGAATATTCGAAGAAGGCGACTCCCCACGAGGTGAGGATGATGAGTATCAGCGGCCAGCTGGTATTGATCTTCATCTCGGTGAGCTTCAGGTTGCCGTACCAGGCGAAGGTCATGAAGATGTTGCTCACGATGAGCAACAATATGGTGATCAGTGCTTTTGGCATATCATGTGTATTAGCATTGAGAAGGCTTGGTTTACAGTGCGGTCAATGTTCTGCTGGCGGCGACGGCCGGGGAAGCTCAGCAGCTGGGCCTCCGTGTGTGTGGCGTCGGCCACGGCAATCCACACGGTGCCTACGGGCTTCTCCGGGGTGCCCCCGTCGGGGCCGGCGATGCCGGTGGTGGCAATGGCCAGGTCGGCACCGAGGCGCTTGCGCACCCCTTCGGCCATCTCCCTCGCCGTCTCCTCGCTCACGGCGCTGTGGGCCTCCAGTGTGCTGTGCTGCACGCCAAGGGCGCACTCCTTCACCTCGTTGCTGTAGGCCACCACGCCGCCCTTGAAATAGGCCGAGGCGCCGGCCTGTGCTGTCAGCTGGCTGGCAATGGTGCCGCCCGTGCAGCTCTCGGCAGTGGCCAGAGTCAGGCCGCGCTCCGTGAGGGTCTTGTGCACCAGTTCGGCCAGGGTCTCGCAGTCTTCGCCCACGATGTATTGGCCGGCAATCTTGTAGAGACCCTGCAGCAACTCCGGAATATCCGGAGTCTCCGGATTGTCCGGGGTAATCCGGCAGGTCAGGCGCAGCTTCGTCATGCCCGCCACGGGCAGGTAGGCCAGCCGTATGCATTCGGGCAGGGCGAGTTCCCACGGCTCAATCAGGTCCGACAGGAACGACTCGCCGATGCCTTGCGTCAGTATGTTCTTGTTGATGATGGTCTCCGTCAGAAAGGTCTCCTGCAGCTTGGGAATGACGCGGTTCGCCATGAGCCACTCCATCTCATGCGGCACGCCTGGCAACGACACCAGCACTTTGCCTTCTCGCTCGAACCACATGCACGGCGCCGTACCTACGTCGTTGTTCAACACCTCGCAGCACTTCGGCACCAAGGCCTGGGCGCGGTTGACGGGCGTCAGCTCGAAGCCGCGCACGGCGAACAGTCTTTTCACATTCTCCAGCGCCACCTCGCTCTCCACCAGTTCGGAGCCGAAGTATTCGCACAGCAGTTTCTTCGTTATATCGTCCTTCGTCGGACCCAGTCCGCCGGTCACCAGCACGGCGTCCGACGAGTGCATGGCGGCATCTACCGCCTGCCAGATGTCGTCGCGGCTATCTCCCACGACGACCGTTTTCCCCACTTCCATTCCCGCCTCGGTGAGCATACGTGCCATCGTCGAGGCATTCGTGTTGACGACCTGCCCAATCAGCAGTTCGTCGCCGATATTGATTATCGTAACGTTCATTATCTTTTATTTACGCGCTAACGCGTTATCGCATTAATTTCCTGTCGTATTCCTCGTAGGCATAGTCCAGGCCGCTCTCTTCGTCGTACATCGGTTCGCCGAATTTCACCAGTGTGAACTCCGACATGTCTATAATGGGAAAGTATACGTCGGCCTCGTAGTCGCGGTATACGCGCGTGATGTACAGCCGTTTGGTGTATGGTAGCAGCAACTCGTATATCGAAGCACCGCCCATGACGAAGACCTCGTCGTCGCAGCCTTTGAGTGCTTTGAAGAGACCAGCCACGCCATGCACCACCTCGGCTCCCGGGGCTTCGTAGTCGTGATTTTCTGTCATCACGATGTTGCGGCGGCCCGGAAGCGGACGCTTGGGCAGGCTCTCCCACGTGCGACGCCCCATGACCACGGGGTGTCCGGTGGTGAGTTGCTTGAAGTGTTTCAAGTCGCTGCCGAGGTGCCATAGCAGGTCGTTGTCTTTGCCTATGGCACGGTTCTGCGCCATAGCCACGATTATGCTCAGATTGGGTTTCTTGAAGGGGTCTATCATTGTCTGAATATTTTTGTTGCACGTTCGAAGATGCCTGTGCACCAGGCCAGTGCCAGGCCGTAGTTGCTCACCGGCACGCCGGCTTCGAGGGCTGGCAGCAGGCGCGCCCGCACCTGCTGCTTAGTGATGACGCAGCCTCCGCACTGTATCACGAGCGCATACTTCGACAGGTCGGTGGGCAATGGCGACTGTCCGCCAATCACTTCGCACTCAATACACTTTCCTGTCTTTTTACGCAATGCAGCTGGCAGTTTCACACGGCCTATGTCCTCACATGTGACGTTGTGGGTGCAGCTTTCGAGTAGCAGCACGCGGTCGCCATCCTTTAAGGTTCCGATAGCCTGTGTGCCTCGCAGGTACTCGTCGAAGAGTCCTTTTTGTCGAGCCAGCACCACGCTGAAGCTCGTCAGAGGTATCTCTTCGGGCACTGTGTTTGCCACCTCTTTGAAGGCCTGGCTGTCGGTCACCACCAGCCGAGGCGGCATTTTGAGCATGGCAAGTGTCTGTGCCAGTTCTTGTGGCTGGCAGAAAAATGCCATCGCGTGCAGGTCCATCACATCGCGCAACACCTGCACCTGTGGCAGTATCATGCGTCCTTCGGGAGCCGACGAGTCGATGGGCGTCACCAGTACCACCGTGTCGCCTTGCCTCACAATGTCGCCCAGCAGGCTCCCGTTGCGGTAGGCGCTCTCTGGCATCGCCCGGCGGATGGCCTCGATGAGGCCCTCGCGCAGCGACGGGTCTGTGGTGGTCAGCTGGTAATCCGGTTTCTCCGGAATTTCCGGATTATCTGGAATGTCCGTTTTACTTCTGATCTTCAGCAGCGGCGTGCCGTGTTCTGTGCACCAGCGTACCACCTTCTCCTCGGGCTCGCCCCACTCCGTGTAGAGCAGCAACGCCAGATCCACCTCGGCCAATGCCGCCATGCTTTTCTCCACGCGCTGGGCCCCGAGGGCTCCCTCGTCGTCGATTCCTGCGGTGTCGACAAGCACCACGGGGCCTATGCCGCCGATTTCCATGCTCTTGCGCACGGGGTCGGTGGTAGTCCCGGCAGTGTCGCTGACGATGGCTATCTGCTGGCCCGTCAGGTAGTTGACCATGGAACTCTTGCCCACATTCCTCCTGCCAAACAGGCCGATACGCGGTTTCAGTTCGTTTCCAATCATGCTGCAAAAATACAAAAAAAATAACAATCCTCACACACTAAGGGAAAAAAATGTATATTTGCAAATGAAATAAATCTGGTAAAATGAGGTTTGCTGTTGTTTTAATATCTTTGTTGTTAGTCTCTTGCGTTGCAGATGGGCAACGCAAGGAGGTACGTTTCTGTCCGCGTGATGGGGCCAATCCGGCCAGCACGTGGACGCTGATGGGCATTGCGCGCAACACGGAGGATCCGCTATGGATACGCATGGAGCGCGAGGACGGCAAGGGTGAGCCCGTGGAGTGGAAGATTGCCGGCGGCAAGGGTACGGAGTGTCTCTACCTGCCGCCTGCGGCGCCGGGGCGCTACCTTCTGCGGGCCTCGCTGAAGAAGGGCGGCCCTTGGCTGGATGAGATTGTGGTTTTCCGGTCCGACACGGTGATGGTGTTCAATTGCGACGAGAGTTTCTTCCAGATTGGCACCGAGGGTTTTCTGCTCGATGCCGTCAGCGGCAAACCCATCCCGGGCGTCGAGGTGAAGGTGACTGACTACGAGGACAGTACGTGGGTGAGGACGGTGCGGACGGACTCGACGGGGGCCTACCGGCTCGAGGGCCTGGTGCCGTGGAAGGAATATGTCGTTGAGTCGGGCACGCAGGTCATGGGCATTATCTACCAAGGGGATGCCTTTGGGCGCTATCGGTTCTACGGCGACACGCTGCGCATAGTCGCCCGGGGGTTCTCGCCCGAGGGCCGGCTGGTGGACGAGGATGGCCGGAAGGTGGCCTCGGTGCGCTTCAAACCCAACGACTTGGGCGTTGGCGAGGCAATGGCGTTGGTGCCCAAAGGGGAAACGTTTTACCTGCTTTTGGGCCAGAATGATACGGTTCCCGTCGTGCGACCCGATACTGCCGACAATGCTACGTATTATTACCCTAACTCACGCGAAATACAGAATGTTCCATCGGAGGATAACCGCTTTCGCTTCACAGTGGCGAGTCATGGCAACGAGCCGTTCCGGACGACGGTGCATGTCGATGTGATGCGCATTGCCGACCCGCAGCCCTGGCGCATGAGCACCTTCATTTCCACGCCGATATGGGCGCTGGGTATCCACCATTCGATAGACAGTGCCGAGTTCGCCCGCCGTTTCCCGTACCTGCTGATGGACACCCTGAGTCGACATTCGCTGTCCGAACTGCCCGCTTTCACCCTCGCGGACTCCTATGACATCGCGATGTCGCTGGGTGATACGGCAAGCGTCGACCTGACCAAGCTGGCGCCGGGCTCGTACCGTATCGCCCTGCAGATGCCTCTGCCGGAGGGAAGTGTGGATTCCATCGAGAGGCTCTATTTCCACTATCACACTCCTGGCTATCGCCTCGGCAGCGGTGCTTTCTATGCCGACATTGTCGGCGGGCGGCACCTGGCCGTGGGCGACACGCTGCGGGTGAAGGTGGGCAGCTGCTACCGCGGGGTGACGGTGATGTGCCAGGTGGAGGAGAATGGCAAGGTGTTGGAGGTTAAGCGGCTGGAGTTCAACGACAACGATACGGTGCTTGCCCTTCCGTTGCGGCGCCGGGGCGTGGTGCAGATGAAGTTCCTGTCGATGTGGCAGGGCGAGTTTGGGTCATGGACCGCGAGTGTCGATGTGGGGCGCACGCGGCTGGACTGGTACTGGGACGAACTCTACAGCAACAAGACGTTCGACCTCTCCAGGCAGTATGAAATTAGGAATTATGAATTAGGAATTGGGAATTAGGATATGAAACGATATGTTTTTGGGGTATTGTTGGTGTTGGTTGCTACCGCTTTGCAGGCGCAGGAGAACCCCGCGCCCGTGCCGCCCAACTACGAGCGCATCGACAAGGAGACGCGCCGCTGGTTCGGGGAGTACCGATATAGGAGTCTCGTCCGCCGCTTCGAGCGCGGCGACACGTCGCTGACCGTCGACCACTACCGTTGCCTCTACTACGGTGCCGCACAGCGTGGCGACACCACCTATACGCTCACCGCCTGCAGCCGCCGTGCGGGCAACGCCGGATGGCTCCAGTTGATGGGCCTGGTCCAGGCCGTGTGGTCCTCCGGCAACGGAAGCGACACTCTGCCGTTCCACGTGGCCTCATATTCCGACGCGCTCTTTATGCGCGACGACACCGGCGACCCCGATATTTGTTGTTCGCTGATGGGCAAGCCGTTGTGGCACGGCGAGCCGTAAGCCCTTCGCTATTTCGTTGGCTCGCAGGAGAGTTGCACGAAACGGTTTGACGCTTATTATCTCATAATGTAGGATCTCATTATCGAATGGGAGCGTTGCCTCGACCTCTGCATGTTTATGCAAAGCACATCTTTACTGCCCAGGCGAAGACAATCGCTGGCGCAACTTCAGTCCTATAGAGGCGGTGCGGTGCAGGTAGGTGGGTTACCGCAGTTGCACGACGGTGACGCCGGCGCCGCCTAATTCCAGCTTCTCGGGGCGGTAGGTGCGCACTTCGTGCATGGAGTGCAGCTCCTGATTTATCACCTGCATCAGTATGCCGTAGCCTTTGCCGTGGAGGATGCGCACCTCCTTCTCGGAGAGGAGCATGGCTTCGTCGATGAATTTGTGCAGCATGTCGATGGCCTCTTCGGCGCGGTGGCCGCGCAGGTCGAGGGTGGGGTTGAAGTGTGCGCGCTTCTCGTTCATGTCGTCGTAGATTGAGGCGAAGCGTGCGCCGCCTGCCGTCTTGGTGCCGGGTATCTTCTGCTTGGCGGTGCCCTGCAGGCGGCTCAGCGGTATGGTCATGCGTATGCTGTTGCTCTCCACAACGGCTTTCGAGCCTTTGATTTCCATCACCTGTCCGTAGGTCTCCTGTTCGTCGATGCGGACAATGGTGCCCACCTGAATCGGGGTGTTTTTTTCTCTATCAGGACCCAAAGAACTATCGGAACTGCGACTCTTTTCTTCTTGTAGTTCTGATTGAGCTTTACTGTTCTGTTCTGTGGCTTCGGCCAGACGGGCGCGGGCTTTGCGGGTGGCTTCCTTCTCTGCGTGGGCGCTCTTGATGTCGCTGATGGTGCGCTCCACCGTGCGGTTGGCGCCTTCCAGTATCTGTTGGGCTTCTTTGCGTGCGGCGCTCACAATCTCGTGTCGGCGCCCTTCGAGGCGGTCGTTGAGCCGCTGGTATTTCTGCGTCACCTCGCTCAGAAACTCGTCGGCCACACGCAGTTCCTCTTTCTTCTTTTCGATTTCTTTCTTGTCCAGCTCCAGCTGCTGCAGCTGGTGTTCGAAGTTCAGCTGTTCGCGGCCCACTTTCTCGCCTGCGCGTTCCAGTATCTCTTTTGGGAAGCCGATGCTCTCGGCAATCTCGAAGGCGAAGCTGCTCCCCGGGTGGCCTATGTTGAGGCGGTAGAGCGGTCGCATACGGTTGGTGTCGAAGAGCATGGCGCCGTTGACTATACCGGGCATGTTGTCGGCCAGTAGTTTGAGGTCGGCGAAGTGGGTGGTCACCACGCCGAAGGCACCTTTGCCGTACAGCTCTTCGAGCACGGCTTCGGCGATGGCGCAGCCTGAGCGCGGCTCGGTGCCGCCGCCCAGCTCGTCGAGGAGGAAGAGGGTGTCCTCTTTGGCGCTGGCCAGGAGCTCCTGCATGTTCTGCAGGTGCGAGGTGTAGGTCGAGAGGTCGTTGTCTATCGACTGCTGGTCGCCGATGTCGATGAATACCGAGCCGAACATGCCGCATTCCGACGTGGGCCTCAGCGGCACGGGCATGCCGCACTGCAGCATGTATTGTATCAGCCCCACGGCCTTGAGCAGCACCGACTTGCCGCCTGCGTTGGGGCCGGAGATAATCAGAATCCTGGATGATTGCGGATTTAACTGCAAGCTGAAAGGTATTACGCCGTCTTTCTTCTGCATGTAGAGCAGCGGGTGGCGTGCGTCGAGCCAATCGATGCGGGGCTCTGGGTGCAGGGTTGGCACCGAGGCGTTGAGTTCCACCGCCACGCGTGCTTTGGCGCGCAGGAAGTCGATGCGAGCCAGGAAGCGGTAGGCCTCTTCGAGCTGCGGCAGCAGTGGCCGCAGGCGGTCGCTGAAGGCGAGCAATATGCGCTGTATCTCGTGGCGTTCGTCGAAGTCCAGCTCGCGCAGGTCGTTGCCCAGTTCCACCACCTCGCTCGGCTCTACGAATGCTGTCTGGCGTGTGGCGCTCTCGTCCTGTATCAGGCCGCGCATCTTGCGGCGGTGGGTGGTGAGCAGTGGTATGACGGGGCGTCCGTCGCGGATGGTCACCTCGGCGCCTTCTGGGGCCCACCCTTCGCGCTTGGCGCGAGCCAGGGCGCTGTTGACCTGGGCGTCGACCTCGGCGGCCTTGCGGGCCTTGGTGCGCCGTATCTCGGCCAGGGCGGGCGAGGCGTTGTCGTACAGCTCGCCGTGGTCGTCGATGAGCTGGCCGAGGCGCGAGTTGATGACGTTGAGCTGCGAGCTTTTGCCGCCGTAGCCCAGCTCCACCTCGACGGCCATGTTGGCCAATTGGGGGTATTTGTGGTGGTCTGCCTGACCGTCGGTGTCGGGCGCGTCCAGCGTCAGAAAACGATAGCAGTCGCGGATGGTGCGCAACGAGAGTTTGAGGTCGAACATGGCCTCGAGCGGTATGGCCGTGTTGCCCACGCGCAGATGGGCCAGTATGGGGGTCAGGTCGATGAAGTCCTGTTGGGGGAATTCGCTCTCCATGAGCACTATCTGGCGCATCTCGTCGGTCAGCTGCAGCTCGTGCTGCAGGCTGTGGTGGTCGGTGCAGAAGGCCATCTCGTCGGCCATGCGGGCGGCGAGGGCGTTGGTGCACTTCTCTGCCACCATCTGGCGTATGCGGTCGAAGCCCAGTTTCTGTTCTATATTGTTCATTTAATCGAAATCGAGGTATAAGGGCCACTTCTGGCGGAAGGCGTCGAGGCGTTGGTGGTCGAGGGTGGCGGTGAGGAAGAGGGGGCCGTCGGCGGTGCAGGCGGGCAAGCTGAAGCCTTTGTAGTCGATGATGGCGCTGTCGCCGCTGTATTCGCCGTCGTTGCCGTCTATGCCGGTGCGGTTGCAGCCCACGGTGTAGCAGAGGTTCTCTATGGCGCGGGCCTTGAGCAGTGTTGTCCAGGCCTCGCGGCGGCTGGCGGGCCAGTTGGCGCATACGAGCAGCAGGTCGTAGGCCATGCCGTCGTTGCGGAGCCACTTGGGGAAGCGCAGGTCGTAGCAGACGGCGGGTTTGATGCGCCAGCCTTTGTATTCGAACACCGTGCGCTCGGTGCCGCAGCTGATGATGTCGTGCTCGCCGCTGGGGCGGAAGGTGTGGGCTTTGTCGTAGGTGCCATAGGCGCCGTCGGGCAGGACCCAGTGGAGACGGTTGAAGCAGCGGTCGCCCTCGCGCACTATCCAGGTGCCGACGAAGATCACGTTGTGTTTCGCTGCCATCTGCTGTGCCCAGCGCAGGGTGGGCCCGTCGGGGGCTTCGGCCAGCGCGGCCATGTGGTCGCCGAAGCCGGTGGTGAAGGTCTCGGGCACCACGAAGATGTCGCTTTGCGGGGCGGTCTCCATGGCTGCCTCTATCCGGAGCCGGTTGCCTTCGGGGTCGGCCCACACAATGTTGTGCTGGTAGATGGTTATGCTGAGGTCTTTCATAGTTGTCGGCATGTGTCAAGGTCTTTTTGCAGTTGCTGTTGCAGCACTTCGGCAGAAGGGAAGTGCTCAATGTCGCGCAGGCGGCGAGTGAATTCTACATCGACCGTCTGCCCGTAGAGGTCGCCCTCGAAGTCGAGCAGGTGCACCTCGAGCATCGGCTTTTCGATGCCGAAGGTGGGGGCAGCGCCCAGGTTGGCCATGCCTTTGAAAGTTGAGGGTTGAGAGTCGAAGGTCGAAAGTCGTACGGCGTAGACGCCTTCTTTGGGGAGCATCTTGCGTGTCTGCGAGAGGTCTATGTTGGCTGTGGGGAAGCCGAGGGTGTGGCCTATGCCGCGGCCGTGGGCCACGCTGCCGTGCACGCTGTAGGGCCGCCCCATGAAGTGAGCGGTCTCGCCCACAGCGCCTTGCAGCAGGGTCTCGCGGATGCGCGAACTGCTGATGGGCATGCCCTCTACGAGGAACGGCTCGCCGTGCAGCAGGTCGAAGCCCAGCTCTGCGGCCAGCTGCGGCAGCTGCCCGAAGTCGTCGTCGGCTTTGCTTCCGAAACGGCCGTCGTAGCCCAGCAGCAGGGCCTGCATGCCGAAGCGTTCGTGCATCAGGCGTGCCAGACGGCATGCCGAGAGCTGCGCCACCTCGCGCGTGAACGGCATCTCGGCCACGTAGTCGGCTCCGGCGTCGAAGAGCATCTGCAGGTGTTCCTCCGGGTCGTCGAGCCAGTACTCGCTCTGCCGACGGCCGAGGACGAAAGAGGGGTGCGCGGTGAGGGTGACTACTAAAGTTGAAAGTTGGCAGTTGAAAGTTGAGAGCTGGTGGATAAGGGCTTGAAAGCCTATGCGGAAAAA